>NZ_AYWP01000014.1:0-281166 GCF_000502435.1 Mesorhizobium sp. LNHC232B00 | reverse complement strand
GGCGCCGGCCCGGAAGGCGGCGTCGCCGTCGCTCGGCGCGCCGGCGCCTGTGACCGCCCAGGCCGGAACGGAGGGCGGCGCAGAACAGCTGGCGGTCGCGGGATCGAGGCGAATCATGGTTTTGGAGGGTAAAGCGGCCGTGCGCTTTGCGCCATGATTTTCGCCCCAAAACGCACAGCTTGTCGAACACACAAAACGAATGATAATGTTGCATTATCGTTCGTCCCAAAGAAATACTGAAGAGAATTCGTTTGTGCACTCGTACAACCGAATTCATCTTATTGGCTACGCGGCAAATTCCATGCGCCTGTCGCGTTGCACGGAAAGTCTTTTTGTATTAACCTGAGCAACCCTGCACCGTTACCAATAGTGGGTCGGAAGTGCTGGAATGCTGAATCGGGCGTTACGGGCCGACGTAGATACGCAAACGCCGTTTGGCTGAGGGATGGGGGCAACATGACGGACAGCTCGCAAACGCGGTTCGAACAAGGTTACCCTGCCATGCGAAGCAGGAATGGACTGCTCCTAGAAACACCAGCAGGAGGGTAGTCAGCCGCAAAGGCAGTCGTGACCCTCTGCCTTCGGAGTGCATCGGCCAGACTCTTCCTCAAAATGGAATTTCGACTATTTAAGCCGCGCTCCGTCGATAGCAAAAGAACGCCTCGTCGATAGTGGGCGTTGCGATGTAGCGGTCTCCCGCTCCCGACCCCCGATGGGCAGAGACCCTTTTCCCATTTGTACGCCGCAGCCGCCGACTAATGCCGAGCCGAAAGCAGGCCCTTCACTTCGCCAGGAAAGTTCGCCTACGCAAAGGCATGCTACATTCCTGGTCTTGCAGAAAGGCAAAGCCGTGAGGCGATATTCGCCCACGCTTCAGCCAATCACAGCGCAGCGGATTGAGCGAGCGCTCGATCGCGTCGCCGAGATCATCGTGGCGCGGGGCGACCATGCTGAGGCATGGCTGCCGCTATACGACCATTTGGAACGCGCCCTGTGAGATCATCAAGCCAAGGAGGACCGCCTCGCCAGGGTACGCCAGCGCGTCATACAATCGCAGGGTCGAACGGCAGCACGATCTTCATAAGTTCCTCTTGCCACATCTTCATGTCGCCACCCTCGCCATATTTCGGACGGTCGATCGTGTGGCCCATCAGCATGCGCCGAAGCTCCTCGTCCAACCTGCCGTTCTTCATGCGGTCTTCGAATGAGTGGCGCAGCGAATAGACGGTGTGATTGTCGGTCGGGAACAATTTGTGGTTCTTGAAATGCTTGTTGAGCAGGGCTGACAGTGACGCCTCCCGGTCCTTGTAGCGTGGGAAGCCCTTGGGATGCTTTTTGAACACCTCAAGCGCCACGCCGACTAGCGGCACCTTGCGGACCGACGAGGCGGTCTTGATCTCGCGAGGATCGTCAGGATCGTCGCGCGGTTCGACCGAAATATGCGGCACCTCATGATCAACATGGATGACACCCTCATGTAGGTTCGCAAGTTCGCTCGGTCGGGCCCCGGTCTCAGCGAAGGCAAGCACGATTCCTCTCGCCTCCTCATTGAGAGCTACAAGCGCTCCAGGCGCAAATATCTTGTCGCGAATCCAGTCGGTCGGGAACGGTGGCCGACTGCGCTTCGACCTGTCGGTGAATGACAGATCGGCAAACGGGTTTTTCTGTTCGGGGAAACCGAGATGGCGAAAATAGTCGGCGTATAGGGTTCGAAGGTTGCCCATGTTTCGGTTGCCTGTCGATGCCGAACGGTCCGCTCTGCCTTTTTCGGGTGCTACTCGGTCCAGCCAATATTTGTGCACCACTCGCGCGTCCTCGCGCGTGATCTCACTCATTGCCTTGTCGCCAACCAAGCCGATAAACACATCGACGCTCATTTCGCGCTTTGCCTTCCAGCGCTTCTTCTGGTCAGGGCTTTTGCCGCGGATTTCGGCGCGAGCAATCTCGTTGAAATGCAGATCCAGCGCTTCCGATATCTTGTCGTCAGGACGGTCGACCGCGCCGCCGACGGCGTCGATAGAAGGTGATTTGGCGGGCTCCCCGATTGTGCTCTCGACCCGCTGCAGAATCGTATCGAGCGGCTCGGCGACCAGGATCTCGGCGAGTGGTCGATAGACGAAACCCAACGACTCGGCACGCTTGACGGCCTGCCGGTGTCGGACGCGCGCCGCCTGTGGATTTTCACCCAACATCAGCGAAGCCCACAAAGCATTGTCAGCAGCCTCGTGGAGATCCCTGGCGGTACGCGCCTTCGTGCGATCAGTGGTGTCAAGGGCGCGGCGCACAAACAGCCCGCGCTCGTCGAGGTCCCTGACCTCTCTGGGCACCCGCCGGTAGTAGTGGAAATGATCGCCCCTCAATTGCAGGAAGCGGTCAGGATCATGTGCTTCGCGTCGTCTTCCCACGGCCTCTACAGACCCCATTTGTATCACAATAGGTAACACAATAGGTAACACAAAATCGACAATTGCCGCAATACCGATCATCAGAATCGGCAAATTGTATAGCAAATTCAAACGCTTAAAGGAGAAGCCGATGGTACCGTTGGCTGGGATCGAACCAGCGACCTCCGGATCCACAATCCGGCGCTCTAACCATCTGAGCTACAACGGCACGTTTGCCTGAACAGATCGAGGTGGGAAGTCCCGGCGATCTGCTCTGTCGTTCGGCGATGCGTCCTTACGGGCTTATGGATTCTAATTCAAGGCTTTTGGAAAGCAAAGGGCAGTTCCCCACATCTCGCCGCAACGACGCTGGTTTCGCCGGGCAAAGAAAAAGGCCGGCGGGAGGAGGTGCCGGCCTTTTCCTGTTACGAGCCAGCGGGAGGAGGTGCTGGCTGGTCACCCCGGGGAGCAGAGGGAGGAGGTTCCACTCGCCGGGTATTCGTTGATGGCTGTCATCATACGCTTTATTGGCTTGAAGAAAACGCGACCTTTTGTTGCATCTTCCAACCAAGCGCAAATATTAGGCAGCCTTAATGTCCTTCACGGCCTTCTCGAAGGCGGTCTTGATCGGCTTGGAGACGTCTTCGGCCGCCTTGGAGGCAACAGCCTGGAAGTCCTTGGCCTGCTCGACGGTCATCTCGACGCGCTTGCGCAGGAAAGCGGTCTGCAGCTCGACGACTTCCGACAGCGACTTGGCGCCGATCAGGGCTTCGAGATGCGAGAAGCCGGCTTCGGCATTGGCGCGCAGCGCCGCGATGGTCTTGAGCGACAGGTCGCCGGAAACAGTCTTGGCGGTTTCGTAGGTCGACTCCAGAGCCTTCTGGGTCTCCTCGGCGCCGGTCTTCAGCTTGGCATAGGCCTCTTTCGACTGCTCAACGCCCTTTTCGGCGAAAGCGCGGATCTGGTCGGTGGCCTTGGAAGCGTCGAAGCTCGGGAATTCAACGTTTTCGATCGTCTCGGCGGTCTTGGTCCTGGACATTTTCCATCCTTTTCAGCGGCAGCGGCTTTGACAGAAAGCCGTCTCGTTCATGTATGATGGCAATATAAAGGCAATTTTTGTGCATTGCAATATCTTTGTTGCAGTGCACAAAAAAATTGTTTTCCGCCGTTAACCAAAAGCCCAAATTCCAATTTTTGCACGTTCTGGCTTGTGGACCTTCGCGCCTGCGGCTTTTATTAACAAAGCGTTAACTGCAAATTTCGCCGCTCCGTGAGGGTTCTCCAAGCGCATGCCGTCCGAATACTCCTTCCTCGATGTCGCCGTGCTCGACGCGGTCCGCCAGCGCTTCGCCGCCGGCGACGCGATCGCGATCCTGTCGGTGGATCTGGAACAGGTGATCTGGGCCAATGGGCCGGGTGCCGCGGCGTTCGGCTATCCCGACATCGAAGCCATCATCGGTGCGTCGGCGCGGCTGCCGCTGATCGCCCGCCGCCAGATCATGGCGACCAGCGGCTTTCCCGAGATCGGCAGCGACCGTGCCATCACGGTCCGGCTGGCAACCGGAATGACCAGCCGCGCCGCCGGCTTCCTCGCCAGCGCCGTGACGCTGCCCGATGACGAGAAAGCGATCATGCTGGCGGTGCCGGCGGCCCAGACGGGTTCGCGCAGTGCCGCCGAAATCGCCAATCGGGCGATCAGTGGGTTTACCGAAGACGGTCATTTCATTGCCTTCATCGATGCCGAAGGCAAGGTCGAGGCAGCGTCCGAGGGCTTTGCGGCGCTCGGCATCCAGCCCGAGACGCTGGCGGCTCTGGTGGCCGACGTGGCCGCCGAGAGCGAGCGCATCGTCAAGCGCCTCGTTCCGGGCGGCAAGACATCCTACCCGGCCGGCCTCGCCCGGCTGACGCCGGAGCGTCATCTCCTGGTGGTGATCGACGAAGATCAAATGGAGGAGAGCGGGGCCATCGAAGGAACGTCGGCGGACGATCGCTCCGACGGGGTGGCCGCTGGCGCCGCCGTGCAATCCCAACCCGAACTCGACAACGAGCCGGCGGCAGAGCCACAGGCAGAGACGGTGGGCCAAGAACCCGTCCCTGCCGGAGCCGCCGCTGAAGACATAGCGGAACCGGCAGCGCGGGAGAGCGCGGAAACGGCCGCGCAGACACCGGTCGCGGCAAACAGCGACCAGCCGCCGACAGGCGGAACGCCGTCGCAGCACGACCACTGGTACTTCAATGCCGACGAGGACCATGGGCGGCCCGCGCCCGGGGCGCCCGACCCGGAAACCGTGCCTGGACAGACCGCCGCTGACGCTGCCGTCGAAAAAAGCGGAGCGGACGGCATCCAGTCAACCTTGCCAACTGTGCCGACCGCAACCCCGGCCGCCAGGACGATAGACCGCTCGGCGGCGCCGATGCGTTTCGTCTGGCGCACCGACGCCGAAGGCAAATTCAGCACGCTGTCGCCGGAATTCGCCGATATCGTCGGCCAGCCGGCCGCCGATGTGATCGGCCGGCGCTTCAGGGATGTCGCGGCGGCCTTCGGCCTCGATGCGTCCGGCGAGATCGCCGGCCTTCTGGAGCGGCGCGACACCTGGTCCGGCCGCACCGCGCTGTGGCCGGTCGTCGGCACCGATCTGAAGATCCCCGTCGACCTCGCGGCTTTGCCTGTCTATGGCCGCAGCCGCGCTTTCGAAGGCTTCCGCGGCTTCGGCGTTGCCCGCCCCAGTGACGCCGTCGTCGATCCCGAAGCGATCGGCATAGCGCTTGTGCCCAACGGCAAGGCTCCGGCGGCGCCAGAAGCCGTCGAACCTGCCGCTGAAGAGCCGACAGCCGGCGAACCGAAGGCGGATCCGTTCAAGGGCGAGGTACCGGCGCTGACCATCGTGCCGAAACCGGAGCGGCGCTTTGCCGACAAAGTGATCCGGCTGGCTGAACACCGCCAGCCGGTCAACGACAAGGGGCTATCGACCCTGGAACGCAGTGCGTTTCGCGAGATCGGCGAACGGCTGAAGAAGGACAGTTCGACGGCCGAGCCGCCGGAGGCTGAAAAGCCCGGCGTCGAAGCACCGGCGCCCACCGAACCCGTGGCGGAAGCACAGGCGCCGGCCGTGAAGACGAACGCTCCAGCCGATGCGACCGGCGGGGTTTCGGAGGCAGACACCGCAACGCCGTCCGAAGAGCCGAAGGATACCGGCGAACACCCGACGACAGAGTCCCAAGGCGACGCGGCCCTGACCGAGCTCTCCGAGACCGAGGTGGACGCCGAGGACGAAGCGGATCTCGCGCGGCTCGACGGCGTGGACCAAGCGGCTCGTGCGGAAGGCGACACCTCGCCCGGTGCAACCGGCTCGCTGCTCGACTATGCCGGCCGGAGCGACGAACCCGGCCCCGTCGCTGACAATGACGAGCCTGCCGCCTCCGAACCGGCAGCGTCGGAACCGGAGAGCGCCGAGCCCAAAGCGACAGAGACCGAATCGGTTGGCGCAGACACGACGCATGAGCCTGTCGACGACGACAGCATGACGTCAGCCGATTTTCGCGACGCCGAGGACAATGAGGATTGGGCCGGTAGCGAGGAAGGCGCCGCGCCGGACGAGCAGGCGGCCAGTGACGGGACAGAGGACCGCGCCGAGCGGCCGCGCTTGCAGGTGCCACCGCTCAAGACCGAAGGGGTCACGCCGTCCGCCTTTGCCGTAGGCGACGAGAGCAAGGCTCCGGACACCTTGCTGCTCGGCAAGCTGCCAGTGCCGCTGCTCATTCATTCGGGCGACCAATTGCACTATGCGAACGAGGAGTTCCTGAACCTGACCGGCTACGCCGCGCTCGACGATCTCGAGGATGCCGGCGGCCTGGGCGCGCTGTTTGCCGACCCCTACGCCGAGGACGGCGTCTCCGACGGCAGCGATCGGGCGCTGCGGCTGAGGACGCGCGATGGGCAGGAATTTCCGATCGACGCCATCCTGCGCTCCGTTCCCTGGCGCGACGGCAAGGCACTGATGCTGGTCGTGCGCCGTTCCGGCGAGGATGAGGCTCCTGGTGCCCTGCATGTGGTCGGTGATGAGCCTACACAGCCCGACATTTCCGAACTCAAGGCGCGCATCGCCGAAATGCGCACCATCATCGATACCGCCACCGACGGCGTCGTGCTGATCGGCACTGACGGCACCATCCGCTCGATCAGCCGCCCGGCCGAAGCGCTGTTCGGTTTCGACAGCGACGAGGTGACCGGCAAACCGTTCGCATCGCTGTTTGCCATCGAAAGCCAGCGGGCGGCGCGCGACTATCTCACCGGACTGTCCGAACCGGGCGTGGCGAGCGTCCTGAATGACGGCCGCGAGGTCATCGGGCGCGAGGCGCAGGGTCGCTTCATCCCGCTGTTCATGACCATCGGCCGACTGCCCAACGACAGCGGCTTCTGCGCCGTGGTGCGCGACATCACGCAGTGGAAGCGGGCGGAGGAAGATCTCACCCAGGCGCGTGCGGTGGCCGAACGCGCCTCCTCGCAGAAGACCGATTTCCTCGCCCGCATCAGCCACGAGATCCGCACGCCGCTCAACGCCATCATCGGGTTTTCCGAGTTGATGGTCGACGAGAAGTTCGGGCCTGTCGCCAATGATCGCTACCGCGACTATTTGCGCGACATCAACCGCTCGGGCAACCATGTGCTGGATCTGGTCAACGACCTGCTCGACATCTCCAAGATCGAGGCCGGCCAGCAGGAGATGGCCTATGAGGCGGTGTCGCTCAACGACACGCTGGCCGAGACGGTGGCGATGATGCAGCCGCAGGCCAACCGCGAGCGCGTCATCATCCGCTCCAGCTTCGCCTCGCGGCTGCCGGAAGTGGTGGCCGATTTGCGCAGCGTGCGCCAGATCGCGCTCAACATCCTGTCCAACGCTATCCGCTATACCCAGGCGGGCGGCCAGGTGATCGTCTCGACCGCCTATGAGACCTCGGGCGACGTCGTCATGCGGGTGCGCGACACGGGCATCGGCATGAGCCAGGCCGAGATCGAGCAGGCATTGAAGCCGTTCAAGCAGATCAACGCCCTGAAGCGCGGGCGTGGCGACGGCACCGGACTTGGCCTGCCGCTGACCAAGGCCATGGTGGAGGCAAACCGCGCCCGGTTCACCATCAATTCGACGCCGGGAGAAGGAACGCTTGTCGAGGTCGCTTTCCCCTCGACCAGGGTGCTCGCTGAATAACGGGTCGGGCAGCCAGCAGCCAATTCCGGCAAAAAGAAAAGGCGCCCAAAGGACGCCTTAGAGATGGAATTGCTGTCACAACGGGGCTTGAGCGAATTCAGATCCTCCGGGGGCTGAGGAACGGGATTTCTCCCTCAAGTTACATGCGACTATCGACGCCGGGCCTTAACAAGTCCTTACCGGCGCCGCGGAAAATTTACGAATGTGTACCACTCGTGAAATCTAGGTAAATTCGCACGACATATTTGGTTAACCATGCCGCTTGCGGTCACTCGGCCAGCTGCGGCAGGTCGCGGAACAGCTCCAGCGCCTCGGGGTTGGCGAGCGCTTCCTTGTTCTTGATGACGCGGCCATGGACCACGTCGCGTACCGCGAGCTCGGTGATCTTGCCAGATTTGGTGCGGGGAATGTCCGACACTGCGACGATCCTGGCCGGCACGTGGCGCGGGCTTGCGCCGCTGCGTATCTTGGCGCGGATGCGTTTTTCGAGTTCCTCGTCGAGCTGCACGCCAGCTGCCAGGCGCACGAACAGCACGACCCGCACGTCATTGTCGAAATCCTGGCCGATGCACAGTGCCTCCAGGATCTCCGGCATCTGCTCGACCTGGTTGTAGATCTCCGCCGTTCCGATCCGCACGCCGCCCGGGTTGAGCGTGGCGTCCGAGCGGCCATGGATGATCATGCCGCCATGGCCGGTCCATTCGGCGAAGTCGCCATGGCACCAGACATTGTCGAAACGCTCGAAATAGGCGGACCGGTATTTCTTGCCCTCGGGATCGTTCCAGAAGCCGATCGGCATCGCCGGAAAAGCCTTGGTACAGACCAGTTCGCCCTTCTCCTGGCGGATCGGCCTGCCGTCATCGTCCCAGACATCGACGGCCAGGCCAAGGCCAGGCCCCTGGATCTCGCCGCTCCAGACGGGTTCGATGGGCACGCCGAGCACGAAACAGGAGACGATGTCGGTACCGCCGGAAACCGAAGCCAGGTGCACGTCCTTCTTGATGCCGTCATAGACGAAGCGGAAATCCTCGGGCGACAGCGGCGAGCCGGTGGAGGAGATCGCCCGCACGGTCGACAGATCATGGCTGCGGATCGGCTTGAGACCGGCCTTGCGCACGGAATCGATGAACTTGGCCGAGGTGCCGAAGAAGGTCATCTTCTCGGCATCGGCGAAATCGAACAGCGCGTTGCCGTCGGGGTAGAAAGGCGAGCCGTCATAGAGCAGCAGCGTCGCGCCCGACGCGAGGCCGGACACCAGCCAGTTCCACATCATCCAGCCGCAGGTGGTGAAATAGAAGAAGCGATCGCCGTCGATAAGGCCGGCATGCAGCCGGTGTTCCTTGACATGCTGGATCAGCGTACCGCCGGCCGAATGGACGATGCATTTGGGAACGCCGGTGGTTCCGGACGAAAACAGGATGTAGAGCGGATGCGAAAACGGCAGCGGCTCGAAGGTGACGGGCTTGACGGCGAAGGGCGAGAGCGCCTCTTCCATCGCCACGGCCTCGTCGATGGTCGCGGCCACATCGGCAGAGGTGCCGAGGTAGTCGACGACCAGGACCTTGCGGACGGTGCCGAGCCTGGCCGCGACCGCCGCGATCTTGTCGGCGACCTCGATCGCCTTGCCATTGTACCAATAGCCGTCGGGCGCGATGAAGACGACAGGTTCGATCTGGCCGAAGCGGTCGAGCACGCCCTGCTCGCCGAAATCGGGGGAGCAGGAAGACCAGACGGCACCGATCGAGGCCGCGGCCAGCATGGCGGCAATGGTCTCCGGCATGTTGGGCATCATCGCGGCAATGCGGTCGCCCTTCTTCACCTTGAGCGACAGGAAAAGCTGCTGCAGGCGCGAGACCAGGCCATGTAGTTCGCTCCAGGACAGCCGCCGTTCGACCTTGTCCTCGCCGCGAAACACGATTGCTTCGCCAGCGCCGGTCTTCTTCAACAGGTTCTCGGCGAAGTTCAGCGTGGCATCGGGAAAGAACGATGCGCCGGGCATCTTGTCGCCGTCGACCAAGGTGCGCTCGCCCTTTTCGCCGACAATGCCGGAAAAATCCCACACCAGGCTCCAAAATGCCTCGCGGTCCTCGACCGACCAGCGGTGAAGCTCGGAATACGAAGAAAAAGCTGCGCCGGCTTTCGCCTCCGCGGCCTTCATGAAAGCGGTCAAGGGCGCGGCATCAATCTGGTCTTGCGTCGGGGTCCAGAGCGGTACTTCGGCGGCCATGATCGATCCTCCCAGGGTCGTCACCGCTTATGCATATCGCAGCGCAGCAGAGCAAGATTTTGTTCGGCCGATGCGGGCAAGTGTGCGCAAATGCCATCGCCGGGCCATAAAGACTTGAAATGCCTCGGCCCTAAGTCGTAGTGACGACTGGACGATTTTTGTCGGAACGGAAGCATACAGGGCAATATGCCGTCATCCTTCATCCGCCGCGGAGTATGGGCGATCGGCGCTGCCGTAATCGTCATCGCTCTCGTGGTCGCTGCCCTGCCGCTGATCGCCTCGACGCGCATCGTGCGCGACCGCATCGCTTGGGAAATGAGCGCATGGAGCGGCTTTCGCGTCGCCATCGATGGCTCGCCGCGCATCGAGGTCTGGCCGAATTTCCGTGCGATCCTGACCGATGTGACGCTGTCGAAGTGGACGGACACCGATGCGCCGCCGGTCGTCGAGGCCGAACGGGTCGAGGTCGACCTCTCGGCCATGGCGGCATTGCGCGGCGATGTGGAGTTTTCCACGGCACGGCTGGTGCGGCCGACGATCCGGGTGCAACGGTCGGCGGACGGCCTGTTCCTGCCCACGGCGCCGACCGGCGGCCGCATTGCACGCTCCATCGACGCGGCGCGCGGCGTGGTCAGTGCCGATCCCGCCAAGCCCGATCTCGACAAGCTGCCGACCGACACGTTCGGCACGGTGGAGTTCAGGGACGGCCGCATGGTGGCATCCGTCAACGGCAAGGACGTGGAGATCCTGAGCAGCCTCAGCGGCCAGGCGACCTGGGCGGCGATGAACAGCAATGCGACGCTGTCGGCAACCGGAATCTGGCGCGGCGAAAGCGTGACCGTCGACGCCGCCTCGGCGAAGCCGCTGGTGCTGTTTGCTGGCGGCATGGCGCCGCTTACCCTGTCATTGAAGGCCGCGCCCGCCACCTTCTCCTTCGACGGCACGGCCAGCATGTCCGAGAATGCCTATTTCGACGGCCAAGTGAAATTCGCGGCTCCCTCGCTGCGCCGCGTGCTGGAATGGACACAGGCTGGCATCGCGCCGAGCGCGGCGATCGGCTCGGTCAGCATTTCGAGCAAGGTCACCGCGTCGGCCGGGCGCATCAAGTTCGAGAACACCGCACTGGCGCTGGACAACAACCCCGGTATGGGCGCGCTTGACCTGTCGCTTGGCGACGCGCAGCCGGTGATTTCGGGCACGCTTGCCTTCGACACACTCGACCTCAGGTCATTCCTGTCCGCCTTCACGCCGCTGGGACCGGCGAGCGGAGCCGGACCGGGTGACGTCGAGACAAGTTTTGCCGATCGGATCAACCTCGATCTCAGGCTGTCTGCGGCGCATGCCACGGCGGGCGCCATCCAGCTTGCCGATGTCGCCGCCACTGCCCAGGTCAAGGATGGTCTTTCCGTCTTCGACATCTCCGACGCCTCGGCCTTTGGCGGCAACATTCAGACCAGCCTTCGTTTCGACCGCAAGCCCGAGGGCACCCAGGTTGAAATCCGGCTGCTCGCGTCCGATGTCGACGGCGGCGCGTTCGCTACGGCTGCCGGGATGACCCGGCTGGTGCCGGTCGGCACGGGTACGGTTTCGGTCATCCTGAAGGGACCGGGCAGGACCTGGGATTCGATCTTTGAAAACTCCGATGGCTCGGTCTCGGCGACCTTCGGCCCCGGCGCGCTCAGCAAGTTCAACCTGCCGGCCTTTCTCAAGCATACCGAACAAGGCGGCTTCTTCGCACTCGATGATGTTTCGGACGGGACCTTGCCGATCGACGGCGCCGAAGTGAAGGCAACCATTTCGAGAGGCGTGGCGAGGCTGGACAAGGCCGAGGCCAATTCGGCGAAATACAAGATCTGGCTTTCCGGAATAGCCTCCTATGCAGGGCGCGGGCTGGCACTCTCCGGCGGCGTCATCCAGCCGGACCAGGCCGCCACGCAGGCGAATGGCCAGCAAGGCCCTAACCAGTCGTCCTTCTTCGTCGGCGGGACATGGAGCACGCCGTTCATTTCGCCGATAAGCCGCGGCGTTTCGGGCGAGTAGCTTCGCCCGAAACATCCACCGCGCAGCTAACCGCGCTGGGCGGCCTGTTCATCCAGTTGGCGCTGCACCTCACGCCGCTTGTTGGCGATCGAGGCGATGATGACGCCGACCGCGACCACAGCGATCAGGACGGTGCAGGCGGCGTTGATTTCCGGCGTCACGCCGAGACGGACCTGGCTGTAGATCTTCATCGGCAGCGTGGTTGCGCCCGGCCCGGAGGTGAAGCTGGCGATGACCAGATCGTCAAGCGACAGCGTAAAAGCCAGCATCCAGCCGGACACGATCGCCGGCATGATGACCGGCAGCGTGATCTGGCAAAAGGTCTTCGTCGGCGTTGCGCCAAGATCCATCGCTGCTTCCTCCAGCGAACGGTCGAAGGAAACCAGGCGCGACTGAACGACGACCGCCACGAAGCACATGGTCAGCGTGATATGGGCGAGCGTCACGGTCAGGAAGCCGCGGTCGAGACCGACGGCGACGAAGAGCAGCAGCAGCGACAGGCCGGTGATGACTTCCGGCATGACGAGCGGCGCGAAGACCATGCCGGAAAACAGCACCCTGCCCCTGAACCGGGTGTAACGCGTCAGGGTGAGTGCCGCCAGCGTGCCGAGCACGGTCGCCACTGTGGCCGAAATGACGCCGACGCGCGCCGTGACCCAGGTGGCGTCCATCAGGCCCTGATTGTGGAACAGCGACACATACCATCTGGTCGAGAAGCCGCCCCAGACGGTGACGAGCTTGGACTCGTTGAAGGAGAAGACGATGAGCAGCACGATCGGCAGGTACAGGAAGGCAAAGCCCAGCACGATCGAGGTGACGTTGAAGCGGCTCCAGGTGGTGTTCATTTGTCCTGCTCCTGCGCCTTGGCCTGTGCCTGCTGGAAGAGCATGATCGGAACGGTCAGCAGAAGCAGGAGGATGACGGCAACGGCCGAAGAGACCGGCCAGTCGCGATTGGCGAAGAACTCGTTCCACAAGGTCTTGCCGATCATCAGCGTCTGCGAACCGCCGAGCAGGTCGGGGATGACGAACTCGCCGACGGCCGGGATGAACACCAGCAGGCAACCGGCGATGACGCCCGGCAGGGACAGCGGAAAGGTGATTTTCCAGAAAGCGGCGGTCGGCGGGCAGCCGAGATCCTTGGCCGCCTCGATCAGCGAATAATCCATCTTTTCCAAGGACGAATAGAGCGGCAGCACCATGAACGGCAGGTAGGAATAAACGATGCCGATGAAGATCGCCGTGTAGGTGTTGAGGATGACCAGCGGCTGATTGATGATGTGCAGCGACAAAAGCAGCTGGTTGAGCAGTCCCTCGGGCTTCAGGATGCCGATCCAGGCATAGACCCGGATCAGGAACGACGTCCAGAACGGCAGGATCACCAGCATCAGCAAGGTCGGGCGGATGGTGGCCGGCGCGCGCGCCATGCCGTAGGCGATAGGGTAGCCGACCAGCAGCGTCAGCACCGTCGAAATGGCGGCGATGATCAGGCTGGTGACGTAGGCTTTGAAATAGAGCGCATCCTGCGTCAGCCAGACATAGTTGTCGAAGTTGAGATCGCGAAACCCGGCGAAGAAGCCGGAGACGCCGTCCTTGAAACCGAGCACCGGCGTGTAGGGCGGCATGGCGATCGCCGTTTGCGACAGTGAAATCTTGAAGACGATGACGAAGGGAACGAGGAAGAAGAACAGCAGCCAGAGATAGGGGACGATGATGACGAGGCGGTTGACGAAGCCGGCGCCCAGCCGCGCCAGGAACGGCTTGTCGGCGGCCGACGGCACGGCGGCGTCGGTGACAGCGATGTTGGACATATCAGCCCCCTACCGCGCCAGCACGACGCCGGCGTCGGGCCGGAAAGACACCCAGGCGCGGTCGTTCCAGGTCAGCGGATCCTCGGTCACGCGCACCGCGTTCAAGGCGCTTGCCCTGATGATCTGCCCGTCGTCCAGCCTGACGTGATAGACGGTCATGTCGCCGAGATAGGCGATGTCGTAAACCTCGCCTTCCAGAGCGTTGACGGCATCTGCCGGCTTCTTCGACGAAACCCTGATCTTCTCCGGCCTGATGGCGAAGACGATGTCGGCATTGGCCTTTGCAGCCGCGCCACCATTCTCGACGACGATCTGGGCTCCGCTTGGGCCGGTGATGCGCGTCGTGTTGGCCGACTGTTCGGCAACCTTGCCCTCGAACATGTTCACGTTGCCGACGAAATGGGCGACGAAGCGCGATGCCGGAGCCTCATAGACTTCCGCCGGTGTCGCAACCTGCATGACTTCGCCCTTGTCCATGATGGCGATGCGGTCGGCCATGGTCATCGCCTCTTCCTGGTCGTGGGTGACGACGACGAAGGTGAGGCCGAGTTCCTGCTGCAGGTCCATCAGTTCGAACTGGGTTTCCTCGCGCAGCTTCTTGTCGAGCGCGCCGAGCGGCTCGTCCAGCAGCAGCACCTTCGGGCGCTTGGCGACAGAGCGGGCAAGGGCGACGCGCTGGCGCTGGCCACCGGAGAGCTGGTGCGGCTTGCGCTTGGCGAACTGCTCGAGCTTGACCAGCTTCAGCATGTCGGTGACGCGCTTTTCGATATCGGGCTTGGCCATGCCTTCCTGCTTGAGGCCGAAGGCGATGTTGTTTTCCACCGTCATATGCGGGAACAGGGCATAGGATTGGAACATCATGTTGACCGGCCGGCGATAGGGCGGAATGCCGCGCAAATCCTGGCCATCGAGCAGGATGCGGCCAGCCGTCGGTTCCTCGAAGCCGGCAAGCATCCTGAGCAGCGTCGACTTTCCACAGCCGGAGGCGCCCAGCAGCGCGAAGAATTCGCGCTCGAATATGGTCAGCGACAGATTGTTGACGGCGGTGAAGTCACCGAACTTCTTGGTGACGTTCTCGAACTGAATGTATGGCTTGGCGTTCGGGTCCTTCCATGGCGCGAAATCCCTGCGGATGCTGCCAAGCGATTTCATATCCCCACTCCGTCTGTCCTGAGTCCCCAAAGAAAATCGACCCCGGCAGTTGGCTGCCGGGGTCGTGTCGGATTGCTTACTGGCCGGTGACGATCTTGGTCCAGCTGCGCGTGATGATGCGCTGGGTCTTGGGATCGTACGGCTGGACAGTGTAGAGCTTTTGCAACGTCGCTGCGTCAGGATAGACCGACGGGTCGTCCAGAAGAGCCTTGTCGACGAATTGCTGCGACGCCTTGTTGCCGTTTGCGTAGAGCACATAGTTCGACGATTTGGCGATCACTTCCGGCGTCATCATGTAGTTGATGAATTCGAGTGCCTCGGCGGTATGCGGCGCATCGGCCGGAATAGCCATCTGATCGAACCACATCTGGGCGCCTTCCTTCGGCACCGAATAGCCGATCTCAACGCCTTGCTTGGCCTCGACCGCGCGGTTGCGTGCCTGGAACACGTCACCAGACCAGCCGATCGCCAGGCAAATGTCGCCATTGGCGAGTGCGTTGATGTATTCGGAAGAATGGAACTTCCTGATGAAGGGCCGCACTTTCATCAGCGCGTCCTCGGCCTTGGCAATGTCGTCGGGCGACGTGCTGTTCGGGTCCAGACCGAGATATTTCAGCGCCGCCGGAATGATGTCGGCTGGTGAATCCAGCACATAGACGCCGCAGTCCTTCAACTTGGCGAGGCTGTCCGGATTGAAGAACGTATCCCAGCTGTCGATCTTGTCGGTGCCGAGAGCTGCCTGAACTTTCTTGAGATTGTAGCCGATGCCGACGGTGCCCCACATGTAATTGACCGAGTATTCGTTGCCGGGGTCATATTTGGCGGTGCGCTCCGAAACCGTGTCCCACATGTTGGAGATGTTCGGCAGCTTCGACTTGTCGAGCTTCTGGAACACACCGGCCTGGATCTGGCGGGCCAGGAAATTGCCGCTCGGCACGACGACGTCGTAGCCGCTGCCGCCAGCGAGCAGTTTGGTTTCCAGGATCTCGTTGGAATCGAAGGTATCGTAAACGACCTTGATGCCGGTCTTCTTGGTGAAGTCGTCGATGATCGAACTGTCGATGTAGTCCGACCAGTTGAAGACGTTGACGACGCGGTCCGCGGCGTGACCGCCGGCTGTGAAAAGGGTCAGAAATACCGAGGTCGCCGAAAGCCAGAGCGCTTTGCGGATCATGCTATTCTCCTTTGGTGAGTGTTCCGTCGCCGGCTCGTCGCGGCATGCGCGCGACCGGGCATTTTCGTCAGGGTATTGAGCTTTCCAGGGGACAACAAGAACCGATCCGCGCGCCGCCTGCGGCCGTCCGGCTGTCCTGGACTGGAAGGAATTACGGCGCCGTCAGAAGCTTTCGCCGCCGCGCGGACAGAAATACAAGAATGTGGTCCGGTCTCGATCGGGCCGCCGGGGAGACTTGGCAAGATACGCCTGTCTTGTTGTTGCCGTATTCCCAGCCTGCCCGGGCGGCAGCGACGTTGTCAATGGCAAAGCTTCGGGCCGGCATCAATTAGGCGACGGCACCCCGGTGACGCCTGCCCGCTGCGGCCGTGCCTGGCGCTTGAACTCCAGCCCGATATGGACAAGCAGCGCCGTGACCACCACCGCGCCGCCGATGATGGTGCGCCCGGACGGCACTTCGGAATGGATGAGCCAGACCCATATCGGCCCGAGAATCGGCTCGAACGTGCCGAGCAGCGCCGCGATGGCCGCCGGGACCAGGCGCGCGCCGGTGGCGAAGAAAGCGAGGCCAATGCCGAGATTGAGGACGCCGAAGGCGAAGAGGAAGCCCATGTCGCTGGCCGACACCGCGAAGGCCGACGCCTGCGACGCCGCCAAGCCCGCGGCCAGGATCGTGCCAAGACAGGTCGCAGGCGTCATGCGCACGCTGGAGAACCGCCTTGTGATGACGGTTGCGATCGAGAACATGAACGCGATCAGCAGCGCCAGCCCGTCCCCCACGGGCGAAACGGCGCCATCGAGCGATTCCGACACCATGATGGCAACGCCGGTGATGACGGCGGCGATCGCCACCCAGGTCACGACAGTCACCCGTTCGCGAAACAGCACCCAGGCAAACAGCGCCGCCAGAAGCGGCACGCCAGCCTGCATCAAGAGGATGTTGGCAACAGTCGTGTAGGCGAGTGCCACGACGAACGATGTCGATGCGATGGCGAAGCAGAACCCCACGGCGAGACCGGGCAGGCCCATGTCGCGAAACGATCTCAGCATGCCGCGCCAGCCGTCACGCCAGGCCATGAAGGAGAGCAGGAAAGCGGCGGCCCAAACGGAGCGCCAGAAGATGACCGTCCAGCTGTCGCCGACGGTGATGAAGCGGGCGATGGTGCCGCCGAAACTCCACATCAGAGCCGACAGGAAGACCAAAAGCATGCCGACGCGTTCCTCGCGCGGCGAGGCTGTCGGAGTAACAAGGCCGGGCGATGATGCTGCGTCTGTCATGGGCGCGACTGTCGAGCTTTTGTGGACGGGACGATGCGCAAGGGACGACAAAAAACTGCTCTGTTCGCGTAGCGCAAAGACTTGAGCCGCGGGTGATCCAGACACCGGCGACGATTGTGGCACCTCTGCTGCCGCGTTACTGGAAGTCGAAGGCGCTCAGGCCGGTCACCATCTCGTCGAGGCCGAGCGGACGCGTCACCGGCGGCTCGGCGCGCGCCAGGCAGCCGACGCGTTCGCAAAGCCGGCAGGCGGGCCCGACAGGGGTCGCCGCAATGGCACCTTGTCCCGGCTTTCCGGCGGCCGCCGCGCCGGGCAGTGCCGCGCCATAGACGATGTCGTCGCGAAAGCCGATGTCGCAGCCGAGCAGCAGCGCGGTGCGGCGCGGTCGTTCGGAGAACGCGCCCTGCGGCCCTTCCAGCGTGCGGGCGATGCACAGGAACTCGGCGCCGTCGGGCATTTCCACCGCTTCGACGAAGACCTGGCCTGGCTGGGAGAAGGCGACATGCACGGGCAGCTTGGGACAGCCGCCGCCGAAGCGGCTGTGCGGAAAACCCTGGCTGCCGGCCTTGCGGAAGCGATTTCCCGCATTGTCGACCTCCAGCATGAAGAAGGGTACCCCTGGGGCGCCCGACCGCTGCAGCATGGTCAGCCGGTTCGCCGCCTGCTCGAAGGAGACGCCGAAGCGCGAACGCAGGACGTCGATGTCGTAGCGGGCGCGAACGGCGGCGGCGTAGAAGGCCTGATAGGGCATCATCAGCGCATGCGCCGCATAGCGGCCGAGTTCGAAGCGGGCGAGACGACGGGCTTCGTCCGTGCTCAGCTTGAGCGCCTGGATCTCGCCGGCGACCGCGACCGTCATGCGGATCAGGCAGGCTTCCATCGCCACTTCGCGCAGCTGGTCGAACGGCGACAGCCGCTCCGACAGGAACAGCCGCTGCGAGTGGCGATCGTAACGGCGGCGCCAGTTCGGCATGGTGGCAACCGGCAGCACCTTGACGACGATGCCGTATTCGCGCTTCAGCCAGGCTTTCAGCGCGCCGAACAGGTCGTCGCCGGGATCGAGCACTGATGTAAAAGCCTCGGCTTCTTCCTCGAGTGCCGAAAAATGGTTCGGCCGCCGCTCGAAGGTCTCGTGTACCTCGTCGATCGGCAGGCGGGCGCCGGAAAGCGCCGTCGCCCGCCCCTCGCGGGCGAGAAGCTCGTTGAGATCGGACAGCCGCTCGGCCTGCTCGCGATAGGCGCGAAACAGCTTTATCACCGCGGCGGACGCATTGGGCGCCGCCTCTGCAAGCTCGATCAGCTCCTGATCTCCAGGCAACTCGCCGACCAGCAGCGGATCGGTGAACACTTCCTTCAGGGCAGCGACAGACCCCCTTGCCTCGCCCTGCAACTCATGCGGATTGACCTTGTAGACGGATGCCAGTTTCAGGATCAGCTGCACCGTCAGCGGCCGCTGGTTGCGCTCGATCAGGTTGAGATAGGACGGCGAGATGCCGAGCCCCTCGGCCATCGCCGTCTGGGTCAGCCCCTTGGCGTTGCGGATGCGGCGGATGCGCGGCCCGGCGAATATCTTCTGGTCAGCCATCGGCCATCCTTGACAGGAATTTACACAATTTCCACGGCAATCACGCTGCCGATTTCTTTACAATCATGACAGATTTACAGCGATCCTCTGTCAAACACAACACAAGTTTTCCCTTATATTCCGGCATATTTGTTGATTTATCTGGCTCATTCCGCGCCGCAATGTAAATTCAGTCACATTCCAGCAGGCCAATGACTGGCCGCCGGCCATAGCGCAGCAATCCTTCGGAGTATCCCATGACTGATTTTTACAACCTCGTTCCATCGGCGCCGGAAGGCCGTTTCGACGGGATCGAACGTCCCTATTCGCCGGAGGATGTGAAGCGGTTGCGCGGTTCGGTGCAGATCCGCCAGAGCCTGGCCGAAATGGGCGCCAACCGGCTGTGGAAGCTCATCCATGAGGAGGATTTCGTCAACGCGCTCGGCGCCATGTCCGGCAACCAGGCGATGCAGCAGGTGCGCGCCGGGCTGAAGGCGATCTACCTGTCGGGCTGGCAGGTTGCCGCCGACGCCAACACGGCGTCCGCCATGTATCCGGACCAGTCGCTCTATCCGGCCAATGCGGCGCCCGAGCTGGTCAAGCGCATCAACCGCACACTGCAGCGCGCCGACCAGATCGAGACCTCAGAGGGCAACGGGCTTTCGGTCGAGACCTGGTTCGCGCCTATTGTCGCCGATGCGGAAGCCGGCTTCGGCGGACCGCTCAACGCCTTCGAGATCATGAAGGCATTCATCGAGGCGGGCGCCGCCGGCGTGCACTACGAGGACCAGCTGGCGTCGGAAAAGAAGTGCGGCCATCTCGGCGGCAAGGTGCTGATCCCAACCGCGGCGCACATCCGCAACCTCAACGCCGCGCGCCTGGCGGCGGACGTGATGGGTACGCCGACGCTGGTTGTCGCCCGCACCGATGCGGAAGCGGCCAAGCTGCTGACCTCCGACATCGACGAACGCGACCAGCCTTTCGTCGACTATGGCGCGGGGCGCACGGTTGAAGGTTTCTATCATGTGCGCAACGGCATCGAGCCCTGCATCGCCCGCGCCGTCGCCTATGCGCCTCACGCCGACCTGATCTGGTGCGAGACGTCCAAGCCGGATCTGGCGCAGGCCAGGAAATTCGCCGAAGGCGTGCGCAAGCACCACCCGGACAAGCTGCTCGCCTACAATTGCTCGCCGTCGTTCAACTGGAAGAAGAACCTCGACGACGCGACGATCGCCAGGTTCCAGAAAGAACTCGGCGCCATGGGCTACAAGTTCCAGTTCATCACGCTCGCCGGCTTCCACCAGCTCAACTACGGCATGTTCGAACTGGCACGCGGCTACAAGGCGCGGCAGATGGCTGCCTATTCCGAGTTGCAGGAAGCCGAGTTCGCCGCGGAAGCCAACGGCTACACCGCGACCAAGCACCAGCGCGAGGTCGGCACCGGATATTTCGACGCCGTGTCGATGGCGATCACCGGCGGCCAGTCGTCGACCACCGCCATGCATGAATCGACCGAGCACGCGCAGTTCAAGCCGGCTGCGGAATAAGTCCACGAAAAGACGACCAACAGAGGCAACGCCCGACAGGGCTTCGGACACAGGAGAAGACCAATGGCATCGATAAGCCGCGTCAAGGAACGGGCGGAAGAGCAGTCCACCACGATGAGTGTCGACCAGCAGGCGACGATCCGCATGCTGGCCAATGACCTGCACAGGCTGAACCAGTCGGTGATGAAGGCGGTCGAGGCAGGTGTCTCGGTGGAGCTCGTGCGTTCGGCCAGACACCATGGCGGCGACGGCAATTGGGGCGATCTGCTGATCCCGGTGATCGTCACGCAGCAGAGCCATAGCTGACCGAACCGAGGCTGATCGAACTGGGCTGACCGGAAATCGTTGCAACCGGCCCTTCACCTGCGCAGCGTATGCGCAGGTGAATTTTATTTTTATGCGACCAAGCAGTGGACAGGGCAGTACAGTACTGTTGCTTGACTCCACTGTCGTAAGAGGTGCTCTCGGGAGCCTTTTATTTCAGCTTGACACGCGGGCGATCTCACGCCAATTGTCGCTCGGATTTCAACTCTGCATTGAAACGGGAGCGAGCTTCTTGGCCGACTTGGGTGCCCTGTGAATCGTGAGGGCGAGACCGGAAGACATCTGAATCCGGGGACCCGAGGTTCAAGCAGCGACACGATCCACGATCCCTCGAAGGTGCTGGTCGTCGGAAAATCGCCGATCAATCGCGTGGTGGTGTCGAAGATTGTCGAGCGTTCCGGGCTTCGACCAATCTCGGAATCACCCGATATGGCGGCGCGGACCTTGCGCTTGCTGGTCCCCGGCGCGATCGTGCTGGACGGCGGCCCCGACAACAAGGACTGCGACAATCTGATGTCCGGCATCGAAACGTTGCGGCGCGCTTCGGGGAAATCGTTCCCTCCTGTGATCCTGCTTTCGACCAAGAATGGCACGACGGAAAGCCTGGGCTTGTCGAGTATCATCGATGCGGTTGTGACCAAGCCGATCACACCTGAACGGCTGCAACCGGTGATCGACCGCCTGGTCAGCCGCTAAAGCAAGTCGGGGAAGCGGTTTTCAGTCCGGAACCGCGAGAGACCTAGCTGGTGGAAGCAGCGATCAACCTCGTTTCTTGATGCCCTGAATCAGTTCGGGCAATTGCCCGAGATCGGATATCTGCAGGAACCGCGGCTCCGCGACCGGCGCCTCGACATGGTCGAGCACCCAAGTCAGTTCGTGCGGCACATGTACGCCCCAACCGCCGGCTTCGATGGCCGGCACCACATCCGACTTCAATGAATTGCCGACCATCATGCTCTTTGCAGGACCGTCGCCATGGCGGCTGAAGAGGCGCGCATAGGTCGCGGCATTCTTGTCGCTGACGATCTCGACCGCGTCGAACAGGTCGCCGAGGCCCGATCCGGCCAGCTTGCGCTCCTGGTCGAAGAGGTCACCCTTGGTGATCAGCACCAGGCGATAGGCGCCGGCGAGTTTCTCCACCGTCTCACGGGCGTGCGGCAAGGGCTCGATCGGATGGCTCAGCATCTCGCGGCCGGCATCGAGAATCTCCACTATGACCGGAGCCGGCACCCGCCCATCGGTGACCTCGATCGCCGTTTCGATCATCGACAGCGTAAATCCCTTGATGCCGAAACCATAAACGGCGAGGTTGCGCCGTTCGGCCTCCAGCAGTCGCGCCGATATCTGTTTCTCCTCGGCATGATCGGCAAGCATGGCGGCGAAGCGCTTTTCGGTCATGCGGAAGAACTGCTCGTTCTGCCAAAGCGTATCGTCGGCGTCGAAGCCTATCGTCGTCACTTCGCTACTGGTTCGCATCGCAGATTTCTTGTGTGCAGAACAAGCCGAACCTAAGCCGACCCGTGGGCAGTTTTCAACCGCGAAGGCAAATGCCGGCAGCGGCTCCTCTTCCCTTCGGTAGCCGGGCACGGCTATACTCCGAAATCCGCAACTCATCTGGTGAATGATGCCGCCTGCAAAAAAGGAAGTCCGTCCGTCGAGCCGCGGAGGACGGGCGCGTACGCCTGCTTTCGTGAAAAACCTGCGCGGCGTGAAGAACTGGAAGGAAGTCAGCGAATGGCTGGAATGGCGCGGCATCGAGGATATCGAATGCATCACACCTGACCAGGCCGGCGTCGCGCGCGGCAAGATGATGCCGTCGAAGAAATTCACCTCAAACACCTCGCTGGCGCTGCCTTCGGCCGTCTTTATGACGACGATTTCCGGTGGCTATCCCGAGGACGGCAACGGCTTCCATTATCCCGAGGACGACGGCGACCTCAAGCTGATGCCGGACCTCTCGACGCTGACTGTGGTGCCCTGGGAGGAAGACCCGACCGCCGCCGTCATCTGCGACCTCGTCCACCAGGATGGCCGTTCGGTCGAATTCACGCCGCGCAATGTCTTGAAGCGCGTGCTTGCCGCCTATGACAGGCTGGGGCTGAAGCCGGTGGTGGCGCCCGAGATCGAATTCTACCTGGTGCGCAAGAATCCGGATCCGGACTATCCGCTGACCCCGCCGGTCGGCCGCTCGGGCCGCGCGATCGGCGGCGGCGCCGGCTATTCGATCGCCGGCGTCAACGAGTTCGATGAACTGATCGACGACATCTACCATTTCTCCGAAAGCCAGGGCCTGGAGATCGACACGCTCATCCATGAAGAGGGCGCCGGCCAGCTCGAGATCAATCTGCGCCACGGCGACCCGATCGAGCTTGCCGACCAGGTGTTCATGTTCAAGCGCACGATCCGCGAGGCGGCGCTGAAACACGAGATCTATGCCACCTTCATGGCCAAGCCGATCCAGGGCCAGCCGGGCTCCGCCATGCATATCCACCAGTCGATCATCGACAAGAAGACCGGCAAGAACATCTTTTCGTCCGAGGACGGCTCGGAAACCGAGGACTTCTTCCACTTTATCGGCGGCATGCAGAAGCATGTGCCGAACGCGCTGGTGATGTTCGCGCCCTATGTCAATTCCTACCGCCGGCTGACACAGGCGGCCTCGGCCCCCGTCAATAACAAATGGGGCTATGACAACCGAACCACGGCGTTCCGCGTGCCACGCTCCGATCCGGCGGCCCGGCGTGTCGAAAACCGCATCCCGTCCTCCGACGCCAACCCCTATCTGGCGCTGGCGGCCTCACTTGCCTGCGGGCTGATCGGCATCACCAGGAAGATCAAGGCCGAGCCTCCGGTACTGACGACCGCCAATGCGCACGAGATCGACCTGCCGCGCAGCCTGCTTGAAGCCGTCGACCTGTTCGAGGGCGACGAGGAACTCTGCGCGCTGCTGGGCAAATCCTTCGCCGCGACCTATGCGGCGATCAAGCGGGCCGAATTCGAGACCTTCATGGAAGTGATCAGCCCGTGGGAGCGGGAGTATCTGTTGCTGAATGTTTAGGGGAGTAGGGGAGTAGGGGAGTAGGGGAGGGATGGCCGAAAAAACAGGGTCCTACAAGGACTTGCTCGTTTGGCAGCAGTCAATGGATCTCGCAGTGGCGGTTTACGACGCTACGAAATCCTGGCCTAAAGAGGAACTTTATGGGCTGACCAGCCAAGTGCGGCGCGCGGCAAGTTCAGTGCCGGCAAATATAGCAGAAGGGTATGGCAGAGAAATCCGAGGTTCTTATCAGCAATTTCTTCGCATCGCGCAAGGATCGCTGAAGGAACTAGAAACTCAGCTGCTGATCGCCGAACGCATCGGCATTACGCCGAAAGCGACGGCGGCGTCGTTGCTGGCGAGTACCGAAAGCGTGGGAAAGCTTCTTCGACTTCTTATCCGCAAACTTTCCACCGACTAGGTCCCCTACTCCCCTACTCCCCTACTCCCCTACTCCCCTACTCCCCTACTCCCCTACTCCCCTACTCCCCTACTCCCCTACTCCCCTACTCCCTAGAACGAGCATCATGCCTTACCAATCCCCCATTTCCCCTGGCCGCTCCTGGTATGAAGACACGGCCGGCCCTCGGCCTGAATACCCGGCGCTCGATGGCGACCGGAGCTGCGATGTTGTCATCGTCGGCGGCGGGTTCACCGGCCTGTCGGCGGCAACGCATCTGGCCAAGGCGGGAACCAATGTCGTCTTGATCGATGCCTACCGTTTCGGCGATGGCGCGTCCGGGCGCAATGGCGGCCAGCTCGGCACCGGCCAGCGTGCCTGGGCCGAGGATATGGAGGCGGAATACGGATTGTCGCGAGCCAAGGCGCTGTTCGATCTCGCCGAGGAGGCGAAGGCGCATCTCATCGAATTCGCCGCCACCAACCAGATCGATATCGACTACATGCCGGGCCAGCTCTCGGTGGCGCACAAACAGCGTTATGTCGACGACTACAAGGCGCATGCCGAGATCATGGCCAGCCGTTTCTCCTACCCGCATATTTCCTTCATGGATAAGACGGAAACAGCGGAGCGGCTGGGCTCGACCGCCTATTTCGGCGGCACCCGCGACACCGGTACCGGTCACATCCATCCCATGAAGCTGGTGATCGGCACGGCGCGGGTGGCGGCACAGGCCGGCGCGCAGCTGTTCGAGGGGACGCCATCGACCGGCATCATTTCCGCCGGCGGCAAGGTCAAGGTTTCCACGCCAAGTGGCACCGTGACGGCCCAAAAGTGCCTGATCGCGGTCAACGCCTATGGCGGAACGCTCGAACCGGTGAGTGCGGCGCACATCATGCCGATCGGTTCGTTTATCGGCGCCACCGTGCCGCTCGGCGCGGGATCTACGGTGCTGCCGGGCGGCGAGTCGGTCGACGATTCCCGCTTCGTCGTGCGCTATTTCCGTAAGTCGAGGGATGGCCGGCTGCTGTTCGGCGGACGCGAGGTCTATGGCGTCAACGATCCTAAGGACATCCACATTCATATCCGCCGCCAGATCGCGGAACTCTATCCGGCGCTGGACGATGTCGAGATCACGCATGGCTGGGGCGGCTACGTCGGCATCACAGTGCCGAGAAAGCCATTCGTGCGCGAAGTGATGCCGAATGTGATCTCGGCCGGCGGCTATTCCGGCCATGGCGTCATGCTGTCGAACTTCTTCGGCAAGCTCTATGCCGAAACCGTCGCCGGCAATCGCGACCGGTTGAAGCTGATCGAGGACCTTAAAATTCCGCCATTTCCCGGCGGTCGCCGCTTCCGTACACCGCTGCTATTCCTGGCGCTCAACTGGTTCGCGCTGCGCGACAGGATTTGAAGCGCGTCGCGCGTCACATCTTTTTTATGCATGTCGTTATCCCAAAACCGAGTTCACTTTGGGCGACATGCATTGGACTGGATCAAGTGAGACACGATGCCGTGCCATCACGACCTCATGTAATATTGTAATATTCCCTGTAACATTTGTTGCCCAGGGGACACGTTGCGCAATTGCCGGCAAAGGCGCAGAATCTTCTATAATGGCGCAGTGATGCCACAATCGCGGGCGAAAGGTGCCTCTTCTGGGTGATTGTTCGGGGGTTGCTGTGGGCGCCTGCCCGTGTTGATTTTGGGACCGATGCCGATCAAATGCCGAACTTGCGGCACGATCGAAAGAACCTCGGCCCGCTTATGGAGGTGGCGAGATTGAGAGAGCCCTTCAGTTTCGGTGCTCCGGAACGTCGGCGCTTTGCCATGCAGTTCGGCTATGACATGCGCCCGTCCTTCTGGCAGGAAGTCCGTTCGAATTCACATTTGGTGATTGCCGCGGTCGGCACTGCCGCGTTGCTTGGCGTGGCCGCGGTGGCGCTCTGGCTGGCATTGCCGGCCAGCGAGAGGCAAGCCGCTGCCAGCCAGGAGCAGAGCATTCCAAGCATTCCGGTGAAGACGACCAAGATCGTCCCGGCCGGGACCACGGTAGCCGCGGCGGCAGCGGTGCCGCAAGCCGAGAGCAAGGCCAATGCGGCCTCTACGGCCATGGCTGTCGCCCAGGCCGCTATTCCCGCACTCGCTGCCAACGATCCTCGCTGGACCGGCTCGCAGACAAAAGCCGCACCGGCTCCCGCTTCAGCCGGCCAGGGGACAAGCAAGGCCGAGAAGGCGCCGGACAAGCCGGCCACCACGGCGGCGTTCGCGCAACCGGCGGCCGATAGCGATGCCACCGCCGAACTTGCCAAGGTTGCCGCGCCGCCAGCGGCGGCAAGCGGCAGCAATCCCGATGGCGCGCAAACCGCGGCTATCCCGACGGTAAAACCGGAGGCACCGGACCAACAGGACGACATTGGTCAAGCCGAAGCAAAGCCACGGAAAGTCGCAGCCGCCAGCACGGGACGCATTCTGAGAGCCGTGACCATGCGCAGCAGTCCGAAGAAGCATGCCGCCGCCATCGTCACGGTGCCAGCCAAGACCTCGGTGCAGGTGATGAGCTGCAAGCAATGGTGCCAGATCGTCTACAACGGCAAGACCGGCTGGGTCTACAAGAGCTATATCAAGACCGGCGCGTAACTTGCCTGCGCGTCTGGCACTGGCCTCGCTTTCGAGACCCTATGACGACCTGCCACCGAACAGGCCGCGGAATTGCCGCCACACCTTGGCGCGCCTGCGTCGCATGACATGGGCACGATGCTGCTCGTAAGGCAATTCATATAGACCGCAGGTGTGGCAGCCCTCCGGCTTGCCGCAGATATGGATCCAGCATTTGACGTCATGCGTCCAGGCAAGCGCGATGCGTTCGAGGTGAAGGTTGGATGAGCTTTTAACGAGGATCAGTTCGCCGGCCACCGCTGTCCGCTTGATATGGTCCGAGACTTCCTTCGCCGTGCGAAGCTCGACAAACCGGCCGTTGTCGCGATCGATCTGGCTGGCACGCGAGCGATGTGCATTGTCTCCAGTATAGATCACCTGGTCAGCGATTTCCCGCGCGGTTTGATAGGCGTGGGCGTATTTCCTGGTCGAACCGGCGTAGTCCGAAATCTGGCCCAGCACGATGCGTTTGCGGCTAGCAGTCGCCTTGGCCACCATGTCCAGGGCAAGATTGATGGAGTGCCAGGGCGCCTTGGCCGCATCGATGATGAATTGCGGGCCGCCTTGGGTAATCAGCACGGTACAGCGATTAACGACCGGCTGGAACGTTGCCACCTGGACGGCAACCTTGTCCGGAGGGACGCCGAGTTCAAGAGCCGTCGCAACGGCGGCAACGGTCGGCAGCCAGAAATATTCGGCGGGAAAAGACGTCTTGAGTTGCAGCAGCCCTCCCCGCCAATGGATCGAAAGAGTCAGCAGATCCGGATATGCGGCGTGGATCTCGGTCACACGGTAGTCGGCCGTCTCACCCATGCCGAAGGTAACGATACGGCATCCGGTCCCGGCGCCCATGTCGGCTACATGGGGATCGTCGGCATTGAGGACAGCAAGGCCGTCCGGTCGCAACGCCGCGACCAACGCGCTTTTTTCCAAGGCGACGTTTTCCAGCGTCCTGAAACTGGTAACGTGCTCCAGACGAACCATGGTGACGACAGCCACATGCGGCTGCAGCATTTGCGCCATGGGCCGGATCGTGTCGATGCCGTACGCCCCGGTTTCCATGACGACGTAGTCTGGCCTCTCCACTTGCTTCATACGCTTGTAAAGCGTGCTGACGACTGAATGGATGGTGTTGGCCAGAACCTGCGTGTAGACGGGTCGATGAGCGGCCAATATGTGCCCAAGCAGCGCTGTGACAGTCGATTTTCCTGAACTGCCGGTGACACCGATGAAGGTTGCCTTGCTTTTCGCCCGGGCACGCCTCGCCCTGTAGACACTGATGCGCCACCGCAGGTCTTTGAAACCTCTCCGCAGTTTCGATTTCATCGCGCCGACAACCCCTTCGCCCCTGGCAAGACTCCAGGCCCCGTAACTCAGTCAAGTCGAAGCCCGAGGCACGGTCAAGCCGGCGATTGCGCCTGACATGGTGCTTCAGATGCAGCGCCCGCCATCGACCTCCAGCGCAACTCCGGTGATGAAGGCGGCTTCGTCCGAAGCCAGCCATAGCGCCGCATTGGCAATGTCGAGCGGCGTCGACAGCCGGCCGAGCGGGATCGAGGCGCGGAATTTCTCGCGGATCTCGGGCGTGTCGGCGCCCATGAATTTCTCCAGCATGCCGGTTTCGCCGGCGACCGGGCACAGGCAATTGACGCGAATGTTCTTGGGCGCCAGTTCCACCGCCATCGACTTGGTGGCGGTGATCGCCCAACCTTTCGATGCATTGTACCAGGTGAGACCTGGCCGTGGCCGCAGGCCGGCGGTGGAGGCCGTGGTCAGGATCACCCCGCCGCCTTGCCGCTCCATGATCGGCACGACGGCAAGGGCCGCATGGTAGATGGCCTTCATGTTGACTGCCGTGATCAGGTCGAAGGTCGCCTCGTCGACCTTGAGCAGATCGCCATTGCGATGGGTGAAGCCGGCATTGTTGACCATGATGTCGATGCGGCCGAAGGCGCTTTTGGCGGCATAGATCATCTCGTCGAATTCGGAGCGCAGGGAAACGTCGGTCTGCGTCCAGATCGCCATCTTGCCGATTTCGCCGGCGACACGTTCCGCGCCCTTGGCGTTGAGATCGGCAACGACGACCCTGGCGCCCTCTTCGGCGAAGCGCCTGGCAATGCCTTCGCCAAAGCCCGACGCCGCACCGGTGATGACGGCAACCTTGTTCTCCAGACGCATGCTTTTCCCGCTCCTTGAGTTCATCCCGCCCCTTGCACGAAAGCGCTGCTCGCCGCCGAGGCCCACACGCCGACGTATACGGCGCAGATTTCTCCCTTAGCTTTCGTCACATTCACACTCTATGCTGCAACTGCGAAGCGTCCGGAGTCTTCGATCACCGACAAGCCTCCGGGTGGCGCCAAGTGTCAAGCGCACACGTGGACCCAATCAATATCCGGCGATTGGTCCTTGATGTGACACCGTGGCACTGGAAAATTTAAATCGATTAGAATATATCAGCCGCGTACTCGCTAGCGGCGTCAGAGCGGACAGACCATGACCAGCCAGATCATCCCCGTCGACCCTTTCGACTTCATCATTTTCGGCGGCACCGGCGACCTGTCGGAACGCAAGCTTCTGCCGTCGCTCTACTACCGCCAGCGCGACCATCAGTTCTCGGAGCCGACACGCATCATCGGCACGTCGCGCTCGAAAATGAGCGACGACGAATTCCAGGCCTTCGCCAAGCAGGCTATCTCCGACCACGTCAAGCCGGCCGACATCGACCCCAAGGAATTGAAGACCTTCCTGGCGCGGCTTTCCTACGTCTCGGCGGATGCGACGAGCGGAGCCGGCTTCGACAAGCTGAAGAAGGCGATCGGCGAAAGCGACCGCATCCGTGCGTTCTACCTGGCCGTGGCGCCGGCACTGTTCGGCGATATCTCGCACAAGCTCAAAGAGCATGATCTGATCACGCCGAACTCGCGCATCGTGCTGGAGAAGCCGATCGGCCGCGACCTGGCCTCGGCGCAGGCGCTCAACGACCTGGTCGGCGACGACTTCCACGAAAGCCAGATCTTCCGCATCGACCACTATCTCGGCAAGGAGACGGTGCAGAACCTGATGGCGCTGCGCTTTGCCAACGCGCTCTACGAGCCGCTGTGGAACTCCGCCCATATCGACCACGTCCAGATCACCGTGGCCGAGACTGTCGGCCTGGAAGACCGCGTCACTTACTACGACAAGGCCGGCGCACTGCGCGACATGGTGCAGAACCACATGCTGCAGCTCTTGTGCCTCGTCGCCATGGAGGCGCCATCGTCGATGGACGCCGACGCCGTGCGCGACGAGAAGCTGAAGGTGCTCAGGGCGCTGAAACGCATCAACGGCAACGAGGCACCAAAGCACACCGTGCGTGGCCAGTACCGCGCCGGCGCATCGGCCAGCGGAGCCGTCAAGGGCTATGTCGAGGAGCTCGCCCATGACAGCAACACCGAGACCTTCGTCGCCATCAAGGCCGAGATCGGCACCTGGCGCTGGGCGGGCGTTCCGTTCTACCTTAGGACCGGCAAGCGGCTGGCGACCCGGGTTTCGGAAATCGTCATCGAATTCAAGCCGATCCCGCATTCGATCTTCGGCGACACCGCGGGGCCGATCTTCGCCAACCAGTTGGTCATCCGGCTGCAGCCCGACGAAGGCGTCAAGCAGTTCATCATGATCAAGGATCCTGGTCCCGGCGGCATGCGGCTGCGCCAGATCTCGCTCGACATGAGCTTTGCGCAGTCCTTCGACGGCCGCGCGCCGGACGCCTATGAGCGGCTGATCATGGACGTCATCCGTGGCAACCAGACGTTGTTCATGCGCCGCGACGAGGTCGAGGCGGCATGGAAATGGATCGATCCGATCCAGAATGCCTGGGAAGGCGCCAGGCAGGAAGCGCAGGGCTATACGGCAGGCACATGGGGGCCGTCGGCCTCGATAGCGCTGATCGAACGTGACGGACGGACATGGCACGAGAGCAATTGAACGGCGCCAGCTACAACTGGAACGGCTTTGCCGGCCGCCAGGACCTGGCGGCAGCCCTTGCCGGCCATGTCACGGCGCGCCTGACCAAGGCCATCGACGAGCGCGGCACCGCCCTGCTTGCCGTTTCCGGCGGCACCACGCCAGCGAAGCTCTTCGCCGCGCTGTCGGCAATTCCCATTGCCTGGAACAAGGTGACGGTGACGCTGGTCGACGAAAGGTTCGTGCCGGCCTCCTCACCGCGCTCGAATGCCGGGCTGGTCGCCGCCAACCTGCTCCAGAATGCAGCGGCCGCGGCGCGCTTCGTGCCGCTGTATCACGAGGCGACAAGCATCGAGACTGCGGCAGCGTCCGACGATGCGGCACTCAAGGCACTGGCCTGGCCGCTCGACGTCGTGGTGCTTGGCATGGGCGGCGACGGCCACACCGCTTCGTTCTTTCCCGATGCCGACAATCTGCCTGCCTTGCTCGATCCCGCCTCGCAGAGGATCGTGCTGCCGGTGCACGCGCCAAGCGGCGGCGAGCCGCGGCTGACGCTATCGATGGCGCGCATAATTGGCGCCGGCTTCATTGCGCTGCATATCGAGGGCGAGGACAAGCGCACCGCCTTCGAGGATGCGATGGGACCGGGTGCGAAAAAGCCCATTCGCAAAGTGCTCGAAGCAGCACCCATACCAGTAGAGGTGTTCTGGGCACCTTGATTTCACGAAAAGCAGCCCCGGCAAACAGTGGGAGGACGTTCTCCGGGGCTCGAAAGGACCGACCATGACCGCAAGACGCGATATCGAAGCCATCACTGAGCGCATCCGCCAACGCTCGAAGCCAGGACGCGAGCGTTATCTCGGCCGCATCGCCGAAGCCTCGAACCAGACCGCCAACCGGTCGGTGCTGTCCTGCGGCAACCTTGCCCATGGCTTCGCCGTCTGCAGCCCTTCGGAGAAGCTGGCGCTCGGCGCCGACAAGGTGCCGAACCTCGGCATCATCACCTCCTACAACGACATGCTGTCGGCGCATCAGCCTTTCGAAACCTTCCCCGCCCTGATCAAGGAGGCCGCGCGTGAAGCCGGCGGCATCGCCCAGGTGGCCGGCGGCGTGCCCGCGATGTGCGATGGCGTCACGCAGGGCCAGCCGGGCATGGAGCTGTCGCTGTTTTCGCGTGACGTCATCGCCATGGCCGCCGCGATCGGCCTGTCGCACAACATGTTCGACGCCGCCGTCTATCTCGGCGTCTGCGACAAGATCGTCCCGGGACTGGTGATCGCGGCGTTGACCTTCGGCCACCTGCCGGCGGTGTTCATTCCGGCCGGTCCGATGACGACAGGCCTGCCCAACGATGAGAAGGCCAAGGTCCGCCAGCTCTATGCCGAGGGCAAGGCGGGTCGCGCCGAACTTTTGGAAGCCGAGTCCAAATCATACCACGGGCCAGGCACCTGCACCTTCTACGGCACGGCCAACTCCAACCAGATGCTGATGGAGATCATGGGCCTGCACACGCCGGGTGCTTCCTTCGTCAATCCCGGCACGCCGCTGCGCGAGGCCTTGACCCGCGAGGCGACGAAGCGGGCGCTGGCGATCACCGCGCTCGGCAATGCCTATACGCCCGTCGGGCGCATGATCGACGAGCGCTCTATCGTCAACGGCGTCGTCGGCCTGCATGCCACCGGCGGCTCGACCAACCACACCATCCACCTGATCGCCATGGCGGCGGCGGCCGGCATCGCCATTACCTGGCAGGACATTTCCGACCTCTCGGAAGCCGTACCGCTCCTGGCCCGCGTCTATCCGAACGGGCTTGCCGACGTGAACCATTTCCACGCCGCCGGAGGGCTCGGCTTCCTGATCCGCGAACTGCTCGACGAAGGCGTCCTGCACGAGGATGTGCAGACGGTCTGGGGCGAAGGCCTGCGGCCCTATGCGGTCGAAGCAAAGCTCGGCGCTGATGGCTCCGTGGTGCGCGAGGCAGTCCCGCTCCAGAGTGGCGACGAGAAGGTGCTGGCGCCGTTCAGCAAGGCCTTCCAACCGACCGGCGGCCTGAAGGTGCTGGCGGGCAATCTCGGCCACGCCGTCATCAAGACGTCCGCCGTCAAGCCGGAGCGGCGCCTCATCGAGGCACCGGCCAAGGTGTTCGACAGCCAGCAGGGGCTGAACGATGCGTTCAAGGCCGGCACGCTGACAGGCGACTTCATCGCCGTCATCCGCTTCCAGGGACCGAAGGCCAACGGCATGCCGGAACTGCACAAGCTGACCACCGTGCTCGGCATCCTGCAGGATCGCGGCCAGCGCGTGGCGCTGGTCACCGACGGGCGCATGTCGGGCGCATCCGGCAAGGTGCCGGCGGCGATCCATGTGACGCCGGAGGCCGTCGAGGACGGTCCTATCGCCAGGATCCACGACGGCGACGTCATCCGCCTCGACGCCGATGCCGGCACGCTGGAGGTGCTGGTGCCGGGGACGGAGTTCGCGCTGCGCCGCACCGCCGAAGCCGATCTCATCGGCAACGAGTTCGGCTTCGGCCGCGAACTTTTCGCCGGTTTCCGGCAACTGGTCGGACGCGCCGACCACGGCGCCAGCGCATTTGGAACTGCCTGACGTGATCCCGTCTCATCCATGAAAAAGGGCGGCTCGTGGCCGCCCTTTTAGGCTATCCATGCGACCCTATTGCACCGTCAACTCAGCGCGCTCGCCGGCCTTGACCGTCACAGTGCCTTCCTTCGAGCTGTTGTCCGATTTCTCCGAGACGACGGCATAGTCACCCGCCGGTATCGCCGCCTGATACTTCTGGTCGTATGCGTAGCCAAGCGACTTGCGGTTGCCGTTGATGTCCTTCTTGGTTTCGAAAATCTCAATCTTCGAGGCCCCGGGCGCGGTGATCGCCAGCACGCCGGCATTCATGGTGACCTTCACATCCTGAAATTCGCCGACCTTGACGTTAAACGGCTGCTCGACGACTGCAAGATCTACCGTCGCAATCAACACATAGTCATCAGGCGGCAGATCGAACTTGCTGTCGGGACCATAGGCATAGGTCACCTCGTCTCGGGTTCCGTCGATCTTCTTTTTCGCCTTCACGATCTTGAAGCCGATGCCCGAACCGTCGGCCTTATCGCCGCCGGCTGTATAATAGGCGTTGGCAGCGACATGTCCGACGCCGACGATGATGTCCATTTCAACTGTCTTGCCGGCAGCGAGCGGTATCGTCTCGGAAACCACGCCCTGGCCGATCGTGACCGTCACTTTCTCGTCGCCGGCCGGCAACACGGTCTTGGTGGTCCCATAGTAGGTCGCGGGATTATCGGCACTTGGGTATTCGATCACGACAGCCGCGCCATCGACAACATCCGCCCCCGCGCTTGGTCGCGGATGAATGACGAGCGTGCCGGCATTCAAGGTGAAGAGCGGCTTGGCGACCTGGCCTGCCTCGATCTTGACCTTCTGCTCCACCTTGGCCTCGCCGTCGCGCGCGACGATGACGTAATCGCCCGGTTCCAGATTGGCTTTGTAGGCGCCATATTCGGTGGTGACGCTGTCGCCACGCGTGCCGTCGGACTTTGCCTTGTAGACTTCCCAGGCATTGCCGTCGGTGACCGGTTCACCGCCCTCGGCAAGCACGGCCGTCGGCATGAAATTGAATTCCGGCTTGGCAGGCTCGGGTGCCGGAGTGGGTGCAGGTTCGGGTGCTGGCGCTGGCGACGGGGCGGCGACGGTTTCGGCCAAGGCTTCCTGCAGCGCCTTCTCGTCGGAGGCCTGGATGTATTTGCCGCCGGTGTTGTCGGCGAGGCAGGCGATCTGCTTGCCTTCATCGGCGGTCAGGCCGAAGCCGACGACGTCGGCCGTGAAGTCGACACCGGACGCTTCGAGTTCCTTGCCAAGCGCACAGGGGTCGCCGCCGCAGGTCTCGAGTCCATCGGTGATGAGGACGACCGTCGCCTTGTCCTCGGTGTATTTCAGCGCTTCGGCCGCCTGCTTGACGGCTGCCGTCAGCGGCGTCTTGCCGAGGAATTTCAGACTGTCCGCGGCATCCGTGATGGCGCTTGCCGAGCCGGCCTGAGGCGGCACGATCAGCTGGATGTCGTCGCAGCTGCCTTTCTCGCGATGACCATAGGCCAAGAAGCCGATCTCATCGTCGGCGGGAACCGATTGCAGCACGGTCCTGAGCGACTCGCGGGCGATTTCGAGCTTCGGCTTGCCGTCGATCTGGGCCCACATCGACCCGGAAGCGTCGAGAATGATGATGACCTTGTTGGCGGCAAAGCCGAACGTCGTCATCGACAAAAGGAGGATCGCCGCAGCGACGCTCCGTGCAAGTCCCGCCATCGAAATCTCCTGATTGATCCACCCCGTTCGCCGGCCGAAGCTATTTGAGCCCACCTTGGGACACAAGCCCGGACGCGGCCCTGTCCTCAGGTCCCTGGAGTCTTGGCCACGCTGTAGCGTGGAGCAGCTCAGTAAGTCGTCCGGCGCTCTTCAGAAGGCGGACGGCCGAACTGCAGCCGGTAGCTCTGGGCAAAATAGGAATGCGAGGTGAAGCCGGTGGCGATCGCCACGTCGAGGATCGGCATGTTGGTCTGGCGCAGCAATTCGCGCGCCCGTTCCAGCCGCAACCGCATGTAGTAGCGGCCGGGCGTGACGTTGAGATGGCGCAGGAACAGGCGTTCCACCTGGCGCACCGACAGGCCGGCCGACTTGGCGAGCTGCACCGCCGAGAGCGGCTCGTCGAGATGGTCGGCCATCAGCTCGACGATGCGCCTGAGCTTCTCCGACTTGCCGGTCAGATCCCGCTCCGGCCCGACGCGCTGGCGGTCGCCGGCCGAGCGGATGCGCTCGTGCTGGAACTGGTTGGCGACGCCATTGGCGAGGTTCGAGCCGAAATCGCCGCGCACGATCTCCAGCATCAGGTCGATCGAGGTGGTGCCGCCGGCGCAGGTGTAGCGCTTGCGGTCGATCTCGAAAACGTTGCCGGTGCAGTTGATGTCGGGAAAACGCTCAACGAAGCCGGCGCGGTTTTCCCAATGGATGGTGCAACGATAGCCGTCGAGCTGGCCGGCCTCGGCCAGCAAATAGGATCCGACCGAGAGCGCGCCAAGCGCGTTGCCGCGCCGGCCCCAGCTGCGCAGGGCAGCCAGAACCTTGCTCTTGCCGGGAAATTCCGTCGTCAGGCCGACCGAGACGAAGAGGATGTCGACCGGCGGCAGGTCGGCGACGCTGTAGTCGATCTTGAGCGGCAGACCGTTGGAAGCCATCACCGGATCGCCATCGGCCGATACCGTGGTCCAGCCGTAGAAATCGCGGCCAAGCAGACGGTTCGCCGACCGGAACGTGTCGATCGCGGCGGCCAGCGAGAACATGGAAAACTTGTCGACCAGCAGGAAGGCGAACTGCCGGCCGCCTTGAACGGGATCATTCGTGACCGGCCGTTCCTGGGAAACAGAGGGGTTAGGCAAAGCTGTGGCTTTCAGGGACAACCCGGGCTCAGAAGGAGGGCCGTTTCAGTCCGGCCGCAAGGTAGGCTGAAGCTAACGTATTGGCCATCAGCATGGCAATGGTCATCGGCCCGACACCGCCGGGTACCGGGGTGATGGCGCCTGCTTCCTTGGCCGCCTCGGCATAGGCGACATCGCCGACGAGGCGGGACTTGCCCTCGCCCTTCTCGGGCGCTGGAATGCGGTTGATGCCGACATCGATGACGGTGGCGCCGGGTTTCACCCAATCACCCCTGATCATTTCCGGCCGGCCGACGGCGGCGACAAGAATGTCCGCCGTGCGTGCCAGCGCCGGCAGATCCTTGGTGCGGCTATGGGCGATGGTGACGGTGCAATTGGCGGCAAGCAGGAGATTGGCCATCGGCTTGCCGACGATGTTGGAACGGCCGACGACAACCGCGTTGAGGCCCGACAGGTCCTTGCCGCGAACGCGCTCGATCAGGAGCATCGAACCGGCGGGCGTGCAGGGAACGAAGGCGGTGTCGAGTTCACCGGTGCCGAGCTTGCCGACATTGATGAAATGGAAGCCGTCGACGTCCTTCTGTGGCGCGATGGCCTGGATGACCTTGCCGGCGTCGATATGGCCGGGCAGCGGAAGCTGCACCAGGATGCCGTTGATCGCCGGATCGGCGTTGAGCTCGCCGATGATCTTCAGCAGCGCGTCCTGGGACGTGTCCGCCGGCAGTGTGTGCTGGAGCGAATGAAAGCCGCATTCCTTGGCGGTGCGGGATTTGGAGGCGACATAGACCTGGCTGGCCGGATCCTCGCCGACGATGACCACGGCAAGGCCTGGCTTGGCCTTGCCCTTGGCGACCAGTGCGGCGGTCAGTGCCTTGACTGTCCGCACCACGTCTTCGGCAACGCTCTTTCCATCAATCACTTCGGCCATGGACTATTACCCTCAACACCGTTTCGCTCAAATCCCGGATCAAGTTCCAAGGGCATGCCTTTGGCGACTTGCACAAGCGCGGCATTGTCACGAAAATTCAAGCATGCAATCCCGTCAAAGCGCCGTCTCATGCCGTTTACTCGAAACCGGCACGGTTTTGTTCGGCACCAGCGACTTTCGTATGGCTCAGAAATAGCGGCGGCGGGCTCGGCTCTCGGTGAGTTCGCGGACCGCTTCACGGAATTCGCGCAGGCTGGCGCGAATTTCCTCGATCGGCGCCTGTTCGGCGCTTTCCTCGACCTGCGAACGAGGCTCCGCCGGCGGCTGGGCCGGATAGGCCTGCGGCTGCGGTTGCGGATACGGCCCGGCATAGGGCACCATGGCCTGGGCGTAGGGAGAGCCCGCCGGCGGCCGCCATGGCTGCATCTGGGGATGGCCCACCGGTGCCGGGGGATAGGACGGCAAGGGGGGCGCCGGATAGTTCGCCTGCGGCGGCATCACGGGCGACCGCGACGGCGGGCCCATCGGCCCTGAATAGGCGGCGTTGAAGCCTGGCTGAAAAGGCGGCCGCGGATAGGCGGTCGCGCCCGGCGGCGGCATGAAGGCGGGATTCGGTTTCGGATAGCGAGAAGGCATGGCGGCATCCGCCGGCCACGCATCTTCGCCAAAGGCAGCGAACTCGCTGGAGTTGTCGTCGTCCGCCTCGGCGGACGGCTTGCTGGACATGGCGTTGCGCAGCTTCGCCATCAGTGCGCCGATCCGCCCCGGACGTTCTTCGGCAACGGCTTCGGCCTGCGCGATAGGCGCGGGAGGCCCCGAGGCAGGCGGAGGAGCAGGCGGTGCCGGGGGCATGGGCACTGCCGGCATTGGCGGCGCAGGCGGAGGGGGTGCGCGGAACGCCTGGTCTTCGAGAGGCGCCTTGCGGTCACGGCGCGAGCGCGATGTCGCGGTCTCGCGCAAGCTTTCATAGGCGCCACGCATAGCGCCGAGGCCGATCCCGGAGGCAAAGCCCAGCAGCAAGCCGGCGAGCGCCGTCACGGCCCGCGACGGGCCTTTCGCCTCGAGCGGCGCAAAGGCCTTGGAGATGACGTTCATGTTGGCGGTGTTGATGTCCTTCTGCTCGCCGGTCTCCTTGGCGCGCAGCAGGAACTGTTCGTAGACGGAGCGCTTGGCGGTGGCTTCACGCTCCAGTTCGCGCATCGACACCAGATCGTTGTTGACGTCGCCGCTACGGACCTTGAGCTGGGCAAGGCGAGAAGAGAGATCCTGTTCGAGCTGGACGGCGCGTTTCAGGTCGACCTGCAGCGACGACGCGATGCGGCGCAATTCGCCGGCGATGCGGTCGCGGGCGCCGGCGATCTGTGCGTCGAGGGCCTGGAGTTCGGGATGGCGCGGCCCGAGCCGGATGGCGGCGCGGTCGGCTTCCTGCTTGAGCGTTGCATATTGCGAGCGCAGGTCGCTCATCGTGTTGGAGTTGATCTCTTCCGGTAGGGTGCCGGAGAGCACGGAATTGACGTCGACCGAGCGCGCCGAAGCCGCCCTTGCATTGAGCTCCAGCGTGCGGGCGCGGGCGACCGAGAGCTGTTCGTTGAGCTTCAGCATTTCGTCGTCGCTGATCAGGTGGCCCTGCGCGTCGACAAGATCGTGCGAGGCCCTGAAATCCTCGACCTTGCGCTCGGCCGCCTCGACGCCCTTGCGCAGTTCATCGAGCCTTGCAGTCAGTTCGTCCGTCGCGCGGCCGGCGGTATCGGACTGGATCTGACCGAAGGTCTGGAGAAAGACGTCCGTCATCGTGTTGGCGATGAGGGCGGATTTCTCGCCATTCTGCGTGGTCGCGCTGACGGTGATGACGAAGGTCTTGCCGCCGCGCTCGACCGAAAGGCTTTCGGCCAGATTGCCGACGGCGAGCGCACGGCGACGGACCTCGTCGACACTGCCCGGGCCGTCCTCGCGCGACAGGATCGAATGGATGAGTGACCTGATGCCGAGGCCGCCGGACCCCTCGCCATTGAACTCCGGATCGTTCACCAGGTTGAGCTTGTCGACGACCTTGTTCAGCACCGTCCCCGAAGTCAGCACCCGGACCTGGTTTTCGACGATGGCAAGCGTGGCGTCGGAGGCGACCACATTCTGGGTGAGATCCCGGTCGGTGAGCTTGAGGTCGCGCGGATCGACGATGAGTTCGGCCGTGGCCTCATATTTCTTCGGCGTCGACAGCGCGATGGCGATGCCGAGCCCGGCACCCAGTATCGTCGTGGTGATGATCAGCAGCTTGGACCTGGCGACGCCGCGCACCACCTGCATCGGATCGATCAGCGGCTTCCATTGCTGATCGTCGCCGCGATCGCCAAAGGATGCATCGGCTTCGCCATCCCGGCGGGATCCGGATCTGTCATGAGAGCGGGCGCTGGCGGAAACCTGCTCGGGAGCCATCCTCGCGCGAGCCATGCGCGGCGGCGGATCACCAGCGCCATAGTCGTCCTGCGCACGCCAGGCGTCTTCCCGTGCAGCCGCCTCCGGCTGTTCGTCCGGCCGGAACCGCCCGGTTCCGACGTCAGCAGACGAGGTTGGATCCGTACGGGCCTGACGCCGTGAACGGGCAAGACGATGGCGCGTGGCGGCATCCTCGCGCCNAGACGAGGTTGGATCCGTACGGGCCTGACGCCGTGAACGGGCAAGACGATGGCGCGTGGCGGCATCCTCGCGCCATGACGGATCGGCCCGGTCCCCGATCAAGACCAGGGATGGGTCGGGATCGTCCTCACCGCGCACGGCCCGGCCGAGCGCCAGCAGCGAACGCTCACGCTTCCAGTCCTCGCGGTTTTCCCTGTCAGCCATTGTCCGGAGCTTTACCCTTGGCGGCTTGCGGAACGGCGCTTGGCCATTCGTTAAGCCACGCTAAACAGGCATGGAAAACAAAACGTTAATTTTTGCCCGCCCGGCATGCCGTTTCTCGGCCCGGCGGCACAATTTTCCCAACGCACCAAAAGCCTCAGAACGGCACGTTAAGCTTTCCCACCTATGCATTTTCTTGACGCATGACTGAGGCCAGCGACATACCGCAAAGGCGGCCCCTCGCCCGGATCGGCACTTTCGTGGCCGAACGACGGGGGCTGGTCCGCGACTATTTTTCGGCCATCAGCGGCGCCGGCGGTCGGCTGGTGTTTTCGCTGGCCTATTTCATCGCGCTTGCCAACACGCTGTCCATCTCCGAATTCGGCATGTTCGCGACAGCGTCCGCCGCCGGGGTGATGCTGTCGCGGCTCCTGGCCTTCGGTTTCATTTCGGCGCTCTACCGCACCGCCACGATCCGGCCCAACCTGATCGGCACCTTCACCGCCGGCTTCCTGCTGCTCGGCATCGTCTCGCTGCCGCTGCTGGCGGCAGCCTCGTTCGGCGTCTATCTGATCTTCTTCGCCAACACCGTGCCGCTGCCGGTGTTTTCGGCGATCGTGTTCGCCGAAGCGCTGCTGTGGCGGCCGGTCGAAGTGGCGCTGATCGTCAACAACGGGCTGGGCAAGTTCGGCCGCGCCGCCCTGCTGGCGATCCTGACCACGGCGCTGCGCGCGCTTGGCGCGGTGCTTTTCATGATCTCAGCGCAGCACAGCGTCTGGGTATGGTCGTGGTTCTATATCGGCGCCAATGCCGCCTCGCTGCTTCTGGCTTTCGGCTGGTTCTATCCGCGCCAGCGGCTGCGACTGCGCATCGAGCTTTATCTCAGGCGGCTCGCCGATTCCGTCTACGTGGCCGGCGCCGAGGTGCTGTTCTACCTGCAGATGGAGTTCGACAAGCTTCTGGTGCTGGCGATCGGCGGGCCGCATCTGGCCGGTATCTATGCCATCATCATGCGGCTGGTCGACCTGACCGCGATCCCGATCCGCACCTTCTCGATGATGCTGGTGCAGCGCATGATGCGCGCGCCCGAACTGTTGTCACGGCTGGCGGTCAAGAGCGGCATCGAGGGCGGTGTGTTCGCGGTTTCGACGCTTGCGCTGCTGACGCTCGGCATCGTGCTGCACTTCTTCCCCAACGCGCTCGGCAGGAACGTCTCCGAAGCGGCCCCGCTGGTGGCGCTGGCGATCTGCGTTCCGGGACTGCGCAATCTGGTCGAATACCAGGCCGAGCTTCTGTTCGCGCGCGGCCAGACGCTGGTGCGGGCGCTCAATCTCGGCCTGCTCGCCGCTCTGAAGGCGCTGCTGCTGACCTATGTGCTGACCACCATCTCCGACACGCCGAAGCTGGTGCTGTCGCTCAACATCGTCTTCCTGCTGCTCTATCTCGCGTCGATGCTGCTGACCTATTCGGCGCTGCGCAGGCCGGCAAAGCCGGTATAGGGCATCCGGTTCCTATTCTTCCGCATCATGCCTCAGCCAGCCCGATCAGGCGGCGGATGCGGCCGATGTCGGTGCCGATGAAGGACTGCATGCCGATCGCCACCTGCTCCGGCGCCATGCCGGCAACGAAGCGGCGGAACTCGTCGTCCGACAGCGCCTCGCCCGTCCAGTGGACGCGGCAGAACTCTTGCGAACCGTGAAAGTGGCCGGCGCCGTCGAGCAGATCGTCGACGTAGCGGCCATAGATCATGCATTCGGAGAATTGCCGAGCCGAGCCGATGACCTCGACCCAGTCGCGGCCATGGACCTTCTCGATCCGGCCGCACATGGCCAGCACGGTGTCGCGGCGCCAGGCGATCAGCGTCGAGATATAGTCGTGGGCCGATGTTCGGGACGGGTCGATGCCGAGCGCCGAGCCGGCATTGCGAGACCAGATGCGGTGCTCGTCATGCCCGTCATCGGCAAGCACATCATCGGCAAGCACGCCATCGCGGCGGAACAGCCGCGCCTTGCCGTCGCGCCAGAAGGCGCTGCAGTCGAAAGGCCTGAGGAACGCAACATCGGAATCGCAGAAGACCAGCACGTCTTCCCTGGCGTGGGCCGATATCGCGATACGGCGCAACTGCTGCACATGCCAGCCGCGCAGCGGCTGCGTTTTCAGGCTGAGCCAGACGCGCCGGCGAAACAGGCTGAGCGGATCGTCGAAAGCGCGCAGCCAACGCGGCAGCAGGTCCCGCTCATCGACGACCGTGCGCCGGCTGGTCTGCAACTGGCGGAAAAGCGCGACGTCGCGATGTTCGACCAGGATGTAGTGGTGCGCGGCACCCGAGACATGCCGGTCAAGCGTCTCGCACAACAGGCGGCAACGCTCGAAATCCGGCGCGTAGCTTGCCGTAACCACGGCCGCCGTCGGCGTCTTCGGCAGCAAGCCCGAGCCGGCAAGGGGGTCTGGGACGAATCGCTTGTTCAACGGAGTTCTCCGGGCGCGTCCGCGACAGCCCGGCCGCCCGACCATCTCTGCTCGACGACCCGCCACAGGAACAAGGGATTGCCGACCACGTAGCGGCGCCAGAGCCGGCCCGGTTCGATCGCCAGCCGGAACAGCCATTCCAGCCTCAGGCGGCGCATCCACATTGGTGCTCGCGGCACCGAGCCGCTCAGGAAATCGAGCAGCGCGCCGACCGCGATCGGCAGCGTGCAATGGCGTTCGTCGATGTGGCGTTCGATCCACAATTCCTGGCGCGGCACCCCCATGGCAACCAGCAGCATATCAGGCCGCAGCCTTGCGATCCGGCCGATGATCTCCGGTTCCTGCGCGGCGGAGAAATAGCCGTCGTGAATGACCACGAAGCGGTGCTGCGTGGCAAGGGCCGCCAGCTTGACCGACGCCGCCTCGGCGTTGACACGCGTGGCACCTAGCAGCCCGACGGTCAGCGGCCTCGTCGATGCCTGCAGGAAGGCCGGTATGAAATCGGTGCCGTTGAGATTGTCCGGAAACGGCGCGCCGTAGAGCAGCTTTGCGGCGAGATCGACGCCGATGCCATCCGGCAGGATGAGGAAATCGTTGAGCGCCTCGGCAAAGACAGGGTCGGTATAGGCGATGTTGGCATTGTGGGCGTTGAGAAAACTGACCTTGGTGAAGCGCTGCTCGGAGATCAGCCGGTTCAGCAGGGCGATCGCGTCATCCCAGCGGATGGCGAGCACCGAGATTCCGAGGATCGTCTTCAATTTGTCGAGCCCGGACGCGGCGCGGGCGGTGTGCATGTTCATGCAAACGCCTCCTGCCTGACCACTCCGATTTTTTCGAGGCCGAGCCGGATGGCGGCATCAAGCGCCCTGATCTGCTCGCGATGGAACGCGCTGCCGTCGACGTCGCGGATGTCGGCTGCGGCAGCTTCCAGCGCCCTGGCGAAGCCGTGTGGATCATCGGTGACGACACAATTGGCGGGACGATAATCGATACCGCGCAGCGAGCGGCTGGTGGCGACCGAAGGCAGGCCGAGCTCGAAGGTCTCGATGGTCTTCAGCTGCACGCCGCTGCCGGCGGTGCTGATCAGCGGGATGACGGCGGCGGCGCGCACGAAGGCCTGGGCATCGGGTACGCGGCCGACAAATTCGACACCCGGATGCGCCGAGGTGACGCCTGACGGCATGCTGCCGGCGATCCTTATGCGGAAATCGAGCCGCAGATGCGGCACCACCTTGTCCAGGAACCAGTCGAGGCCGATGCGGTTCGGCTGCCAAGTCCAGGTGCCGATCAGCGCCGCGTCACAGTCGATGTGGCGCGGGCCTTTCCGGGCCTTGGCGCCGGTTACCAGCGGCAGCACCGCAGAGCGGTCGTCGGAGGCAACACCAAGGGCTGCACGATCTTCCTCGGCCAGCGTGAAGACGAAGCGCGCATGACGGCAGAGACGCTCTTCCACGACCTCGAGCAGCCTTGCCTCGCGGCGGAACAACAGGCGCTGGAAGATGCCGGTGGCGGCAGCGGCATTTTCCCGTGCCGAAAGATGCTCGACATTGTGGGCGACGAAGATCGAAGGCAGGTCTTCGAAGAGCTTTTCGAAAGCGCCGGCGAACTGCACGGAGTTCAATACATAGCCGTCGAAGGGGCCGGCGCGTTCGATGGCGGCGAGAACATCGCTGTCGGACACCGCCCGCAACTTGACTGACGCGAAGGTAAGACCCGAAAGCATCGCCTTGCCGACCCAGGCCAGCTTTTGCGGCGCGGAGGCATTTTCGGTGCGCACGTCGACGGAACCCAGCACGACGGTGTTTTCCGGATCGGCCGCGGCCCTCCCTGGCCAAGTGAAGCCGATGACCGTGACGCGCGCGCCAGCGCGCCGCAAGGCGGCGATGATTGCAGCATTGGCGATCTCGTAACCGGAGGCGAGAGCGCCATCGGGCACGATCGATGTGGCGAACAGCAGATGCATCTCACCTATCCTGTGGTGTAGCCGGTAGCAAAGCGCGGTGAACCCTTGATTAAGCCATCACGATCAGCGGCCGAAAGCCCATAGCCGGCGGGCTTCTCCGTTCAAGGTGATTAACGAAACCTTATTATCGTGGTGCTACCAAAACCCAACTCACTAGGCGGCTGGACACGGATGATCCCTTTGCCATCGGACGGTTCAGTATCGATCGCGGGACGGTCGCCCCGGCTTGATGTCGAGGCTGTCGAAGCGGTCGTTACCTTGCCGACCTTCAGGCGGCCCGAACAGGTGCTGGAAACGCTGGCATCGCTGCAGGCGCAGCGGACCGGCAGGCGCTTTGCCGTCATCGTCATGGAAAACGAGGCCGAGGCGCGTGAAGGTGCCAAGGCGGCGCTGCCGCTGTTCGAGCGCGGCGAGATACCGGGTATGGTCATCATTGCGCATGAGCGCGGCAATTGCAGCGCCTACAATGCGGGATGGCAGACGGCGGTCCTGCATTTCCCCAATTTCAGGCATCTGCTGGTCATCGATGATGACGAGATCGCCAATCCGCAATGGCTGGAGCGGATGTGTCGAGCTGCCGAAACGCTCGGCGCCGATATCGTCGGCGGGCCGCAAGTGCCTGTCTTTGCCGATCCTTCCCATGCGCGATGGGCCGATCATCCGGTCTTTGCGCCTCCCTACCGGGAGACGGGCCGGGTGCCAGCGCTCTATTCGTCCGGCAATCTCCTGGTCGGGCGCGACGTGCTTACCGCCATGGGGCCGCCCTTCCTCGATCTCAAATTCAATTTCATGGGTGGCGGCGATTCCGATTTCCTCAGCCGGTCGGCGCAGAGAGGCTTCGTGCTGGGATGGTGCGCCGAAGCGGAAGTTCGGGAGATCGTTCCGGCGCGGCGTGTCGAAGCCGACTGGATCCGTGCGCGCAGCCTGCGCAACGGCGTCATCTCGACGCTGGTCGAGAAGAAGAAACGTGCCGGCACGCCGATGGCCGGCGCCAAGGTGGTCGCGAAGAGCCTGGCGCTGCTTGCCGCCTCACCGTTCCGCGGCATGGTCCGGCTGGCGCGGACAGGATCGCCGGCGATCGCCATCTACCCCATCCATGTGGCGCTAGGCCGCGTGATGGCCGAATTCGGATATGCCAATGAGCAATATCGCCAGCCTGAAAAAAACTGAGCGCGCTCCGCTCAGCGACGCGTTCACGCGCGCAGGCGTGGCGACCGCGATCGCGGCGCTTCTGTTCACCGTCATCATGGTGTCGTTTCGCCCGTTCCAGCCCGCCGGCGCCGAACTCACCGGTGACGGTGGCGACATCGTCAACCAGCTCGGTTTCGGAGCGCTCGGCGGAATTTCGATCTTCTCGCTGATGGCTTTCGCTGATCCGCGCATCGTGCGCTCGCTGATCAGCCCGTCCTGGGTGCTGATGCTGGGCTTCTTTTTCCTCTCGGTGGTGCTGGCGACGGACCCGCCTTCGGCCATGCGCGCCGCATCGTTCACCATGATCGGCATCCTGACCATGGCAACGATCCTGGTGCTGCCGCGCGATGCCGAGGCCATCTCCAAGGTCATCATCTTCACCGCCGTCGTGGTCATGGGCCTTTCCTATCTCGGCCTCATCGTCTTCCCGCACGAGGCGATGCACACTGCCGACTCGCAGGAGCCCGAGCATGCGGGCCTGTGGCGCGGCGTGTTCACCCACAAGAACATCGCTGGTCCGATCATGGCCTGCTTCAGTTTCGCAGGCCTCTATCTCTACCGGCGCGGGCAACGCTGGTGGGGTGCGGCAATCTTTTGCGCGGCGATGATCTTCATGCTGCACACCGGGTCCAAGACCACCGCCGGCCTGGTGCCGTTCTCGATCCTGATCGTGATGTTCCCGAGCCCGATAGGCATGCGGCTCGGGACGCCGATCCTGTTCGCGCTGGCGATCGTCGCCACGGCGGTCGGCACGCTGGGCATCGTCTTCCTGCCGCCAGTCAAACATCTGGCGGCCATCTATTTTCCCGATCTCACCTACACTGGGCGCACAACGCTGTGGGAGTTCGCCGGCTCGATGCTGGCGAAGAAGCCATGGACCGGCTACGGCTATGAAAGCTTCTGGGGCACACCGCTGCTGCTCAACCAGGACCAGCCCTTCGACCGTCCCTGGGACATACGAACCATAGTACACGGCCATGACGGCTACCTCGACATCGCCGTGCTGATGGGCATTCCGGCCCTTTGCGTGGCGGTCTACACCTTCCTCATCGCGCCATTGCGCGACTACATGCGCATTCCGCTGCGCAAGGAAAACATCTATCTCGGCGACTTCTTCATGATGGTCGTGCTGTTCACGGCGCTCAACGCTTTCCTCGAAAGCTTCTTCTTCCATCGTGGCGACCCGGTCTGGTTGTTCTTCGTGCTCGGCGTGCTTGGCCTGAGGCAAGTGTCCTTGCGGCCGATCGCGGTGCGCAACGCCTCCCGCCCGGCTTGACAGGGCTTCCCCAGAGAACCGCGAGCGTCTATGTCAGGGCCTTCCTTCGGAGGGCTTTCGATGACGATCAGGCTTGTTCTCGCCGGCTGCGGCAATATGGGTTACGCCATGCTCTCGGGCTGGCTGAAATCCGGCAAGCTTGCCCCGTCGACGGTTTTCGTGGTCGAGCCCAATGCCGACCTGCGCAACCGCGCCGCCGCACTGGGCTGCGGCATCGCGGCGGATGCCGGTGCCGTTCCCGCCGATGCCGTGCCTGATCTCGTCGTCATCGCGGTGAAGCCGCAGGTGATCCGCGACGTCACCGCCGCCTACAAGCGTTTCGGCGATGGCCGCACGACCTTCGTCAGCATCGCCGCCGGGACGCCCTCCGCCACTTTCGAGGAAATCCTGGGCAACCGCGCGCCGATCGTGCGCTGCATGCCCAACACGCCCGCGGCGATCGGCAAGGGCATGATGGTGGTGTTTTCCAATCCCCTGGTTTCCGACGACAGCAAGCGTTTCGTCGCCGACCTGTTGTCGGCCAGCGGCGAAGTGGCCACCCTCGAAGACGAGGGGCTGATGGATGCGGTGACCGCCGTCTCGGGATCGGGACCGGCCTACATCTTCCACTTCATCGAAGCGCTGACCGTCGCCGCCGAGAAGGCCGGCCTGCCGACGGCGACCGCCAAGCTGCTCGCCATGCAGACAGTCTATGGCGCCGCCTCGCTCGCCGCAGAGAGCCAGGAGGATCCAGGCGTGCTGCGCCAGCAGGTGACCAGCCCCAACGGCACCACGGCGGCAGCGCTTGGCGTGCTGATGGGCGAGGACCGGCTGACCAATCTGCTCACGCAGGCGGTGGAAGCAGCGCGGCTGCGGTCGATCGAGCTGGGGAAGTAGAGCGGACGCCGCTAACCGAGGTCCGTGTGCGAGAAGTCGTTGCCCTTATAGAGCAGGACTGAGCCGCGGCTCTTGGCGCAGGCGTAAGACAGACAATCAGCAAGATTGAGTTGGGCCGGATGTCCGCGACCCTTTCCGTACTCTGAAAACGCCTGGATGGCGAGCTTGGCGTCGCCGGCTTCTATCGGCACGATTTCGATTTCAGCCTCGCGCAGAAAGGCCTCGATCGCTGCTTCCACGACAACGGGTTCGATAGCAAGCATGGTGGAAAGCCGCATCGCTGCTTCGAGCACGACCAGTGCGGAAGTCATCTTGTGCGTTGCCGCCTGGATACGGTTACTCCATTCGCCGGCATCCCCTTCCCTAGAGAGAATTGCGACAACGACAGAGGTGTCGACGAACATCAGGGATGCCCCCACATGTCGTCGATTTCATCCTTGCTTACAGGCCGACCGCCCTGGCCGGCCTTGGCCTTTAACCCCTTGGCGATGGCATCAAGCCGCTCCGCCAGGGAAACCTGTCCACTTTCCCGTTTCAATTCAGACTCAAGTGCTTCGATGACCGCTTCGGTCATGGAGATGTTGCGCTTGGCGGCAAGCCGCCGTGCCAGCTCGCGCGCTCGCGGATCCCTGATCTGGAGATTCATTGGCCGGTCCTCAGTGACATTGTCATTACAATATACTGCATTTGTCATGACATTGCTACAACGGGCCTATTTTCCGTACAGCATCTCATCCTGCAGCCGGCGCAACGCATACAGCCTCGTCGTCTGGTCCGGCGCGGCGTTGTCGGCGGTCAGCAATTCGCCTTTCCTGACCGGCTTCAGCACCTTGCCGCCCTCGAGCAGGCCGACCGGAACGGCGCGCTGGGCGCGGGCTTCGCCGACGGTCATGGTCCAGGAGCGGTAGCAGGTCTCACCGATCGCATCGAAGGCTTCTCCGGCTGCGAGATCGCGCTTGGCGACCGCGCAGACTTCGGCAACGGGCCGTGGCAGCGGCACCATGTCGGGCTTGCCGAAGAGCACGATGCGGGCGGCGGTCAGCGGCACCTCCAGCGAGGTCAGATGATATGGCCGGAACAGGCTGTAATAGGGGCCGTGGCCGATATGAAGATCATCCATGCGCTCGATGATGCGCGGATGCGTCGCCTCGACGATGACGAAGACACCGGGCGCGACACCCTTGCCGATCGTGTAGTCGACGACGCCTTTCTTCAACAACAGTCCGCCATCCTCGCGCGGGATCAGCACCTTGACGAGATCGTCGCGGTCGGCTTCCGGGCCATGCATGCCGGGCACGTCGGGCACCAGCCCGGTGGCGTTGGCGATGGCGCACATCTCGACCATGGTCTTGGAACCATCGACGAACTCGACCAGCATGCGCGGGTTCATGTTGCGGCGGATCGCTTCCTCGCGATAGTCGTCGGGCACTGCGTCATGGTTCAGCGGATTGTTCTTGCCCTTGCCGGCCGAGATGATGGTCAGGCCCAGCGCGGAGGCGAACTCGATCAGCTCCATGCAGCTCGACGGCTCGTCGCCGGCGCCGACCGAATAGACGACGCCAAGCCTGTCTGCCTGCTGTTTGAGATAGCAACCGATGGTGACGTCGGCCTCGACATTCATCATCACCAGATGCTTGCCATGCTCCATAGCTGACAGGCAGAAATCGGCAGCGACGCCGGGCTTGCCGGTAGCGTCGATGACGACATCGATCAGCGGATTGGTGACCAGCATCTCGGTGGAGGTGATGGCGATTTTTCCCGCCTCGATCGCCGCGGTCACCTTGGACGCGGTGTTGGCTTCGATCGCCATCGCCTCGTCGCCATAGGCGATGCGGATGGCCTCGCGCGCCGTGTGCGGGCGCCGGGTCGAGACCGCGCAAACCGAAATGCCAGGCATCAGCATGCCTTGGGTGACTAGGTCGGTGCCCATCTCGCCCGAGCCGATGACACCGATGCGCACAGGGCATCCCTCGGCGGCACGGCTGGCGAGATCGCGGGCAAGCCCGGTCAGGGCGACATTGGTCATGCTGGCGAGTCCATGGTTCTTGATCCGGAGGCGGCAATAGCAGGGAACCGCCCTCTCTTGCCAACGAAACCGCCTGATGTGGCTTCATACCACCCGGACATAGCTCGTCATGCCCGATTTCTGATGCTCGATGATGTGACAGTGCAGCAGCCAGTCGCCGGGATTGTCGGCGACGAAACCGAGCTGAACCTTCTCGTTCGGCTGGATGAGATAGGTGTCCGAAATCAGCGGCTGAACCGGGCGCGTCGAGGACGACAGCACCTTGAAGCTCATGCCGTGCAGATGCATCGGATGCGATTGCGGCGTCAGGTTCTCCATGTCGATGACATAGCTCTTGCCCAGCTTCAATTCAGCGAGCGGTGCCGTCGGATCCGGCGTATCACCCGGCCACGGCACCTTGTTGATGGCCCAGAAACTGTAGCCGAGCGAACCGCAGATGCCGTCGCTCGGGACGTTTTCGGCGGTGGCGCTGAGCGCCAGGGAAATATGCTGGGCAGCGGCGAGATCCACTTCTTTCACCGGATTGGCCTCGAGCGGAGCAATGTCACGAACGTCCCGTTTGAGCGAGCCGCCGGTGGCGCGCAGGTTGGCGAGGATCTTGGGCTTGGTGCCCCTGACGTCTCGCAGGCTGACGATCGCGCCCTCCTCGTCGGGCATGCGGATGGCGAGTTCCATGCGCTGTCCCGGTCCAAGCAGCAAGGCATCGGGCGAAAAACGCCCAGGCACCGGATTGCCGTCGAGCGCGATGACGGTCGCCTCGGCGCCGTCGACGCGGAAGGCGTAGATGCGGGTGACGTCGGTGATGGCGACGCGCAACCGCACCAGCCCGCCGGCCGGTGCATCATATTGCGGCTGGTCGAGCCAGTTCGCGGTCCGCACCGTGCCGTAGGTGCCGGTTCTCGCGGCATCGCGCGGCCGAAACTGGTCGATGAACTGGGCGTCGTCGCCAAGGCGCCAGTCGCGCAGATTGAGGACGAACTCGGCGTCGAATTTCGGATCGCCGGGGTTTTCGACCACGATCACACCGGTCAGGCCGTGACCCATCTGCTCCAGCGTGTTGCAATGCGGGTGATACCAGAAGGTGCCGGCGTCGGGCGGTGTGAAGACGTAGTCGAAATGATCGCCGGTGTAGACATAGGGTTGGACCAGGAACGGAACGCCATCCATCTTGTTCGGCACGCGAATGCCGTGCCAGTGGATGGTCGTCGGATCGTCGATGGCGTTGACAAGGCGTGCGGCGAAAGGCTCGCCTTTTTTCATCCTGAGCACCGGCGGCATTCCGGCATTGCCGTAGGTCAGTACATCCCTGGTCAAGCCGCCGTCCATCAGCTTCGTCAGGATTTTGGCCGTCTGCAGCACCACCGGTTCGGGCGCGGCGGCTGCCCAGCCGCCGAGCCGGCCGATGGCCGGGATCGCAACTCCGCCAATGCCAGCGAGCGCGGCCGTTTTCAAAAGCCCGCGGCGTGTGAATAGGGTCATTCAGCGCTCCAACTGCCAGGACGATTATCTGGCATTTATCGCGGTCTTGGATCACAGACGAGCCATCGGCGCAAATGCCGAGAACGGCATATCGCGTCTACATGGCGCCTGGATGGCATTTATCAGGCATGTGCTATGCGCGCGCCTGGCGAGAAGCCAAGCATGTGCAGCGCTCTCACATTATCACGCCCATGGTTGGCGAGGCTGCAGGCTGTTCGGTGGCCTACTTTTCGTCGACGCTTGCCAGGAAGCGGGCGAAGATCGGGTCAAAACGATCCGGCGAATCCCAGAACGGCGCATGGCCTGATTTGTCGAGCAGATGGGCCTTGCCTTCCCATAGGTTGGAAAACTTCACTGCGGCGACGAAATCGGTGTTGACGAAAGGCTCGTCCATGCCGTTGAGGACGGCGATCGGCGGCGTCTTGCCGGCGACGATCTCGCGCTGGTTGCGGCCGGTGCCGGCCGCGAATTTCTCGAACATCAGCCGCCGCGCCCGTCCGTCGGTGCGCGCGACGGTGTCGAGGAGGAACGGCTCGAACGGCTCGCCGCAGGTGCTGCGCGCATAGGCCTCGACCTCGGCGGCCGTGAAGGTCTCCTGACCGGCGAGGTGCATATGCGGGCTCGACTTGAAGCCGTTGCCAACTTCCTCGGGCGAGACCGGCGGAGTGCCTGATATCATCAAGCCGAGCAGGCCCGGAAATCGGTCGATCATTTCCAACCCGATATGGCCGCCGAGCGACCAGCCGAAGACGATCGCCTTGTCGACGCCGAGTAGTCCGAGCACTTCGGTCATCGCATCGGCATAGCCTTCCATGCTGTAGGAGCGCTCCGGATCGATCGCGTCGCCTGATGCCCCGTGCCCCGGCAGGTCGGGTGCGATCAAATGGTAGCGCTCGCCCAGCGGGCTCTCGAGCTGGTTGCGGAAGACCGCGCTGGAGGACGAGTTGCCGTGGATCAGCATCACGGCGGTGCCTTTGCCGCCGGTCTCGCGAAGGGCGATCTTGCCGTGGCTCGTTTCAAGGGTCTTCTGCGAGATCGTCATGGTCTGCTCCGTCCGGAATGCCTTGTTTAAATGCAGATGCGCAGCAAAGCGCCACGGCGGACGGCCAGGAGTTCCAGCGCGGCGTACAGATGGCGATCGACGATGCGAACGCGGCCGGTGGCGTTGCCGGCAACACGTTCGAACTGGTGGTCGGCGACGTCAAGGATCAGTCCGCCGGCAACGTCATCAGCGCGGTCGAGCGCCTGCTCGGCGATCCCGGCGTGCAATTCATGCTGACCGGCTACGGTTGATCGCCGCATTGGCTTCGAATTTGGGATTGACCGAGGGAATGCGGACCATGTCGCGGGTCAATCCGATCAGCCAATCACGGTCGGTCTCGATCTCAGCCTGCACGGCATCGATGATTGTTTGGTTGTCAGGCATTTTCTCGGTCCCTTGGTTACGCGGACGATAGCGGGCAGTGCGAAGCGCATCGGCGTCACTTTTTCTCGGCCCTGGATTTGTGGGCCGGCTTCGACGGCCCCGCTTCAGCGGACGAGGCCGGTTCGGCGGCATCGAGCGTGACCGCGTTGGCACTGCGGATCTTCTCGATGTCCTCGATCCGCTTGCGAACCCCCGCGCCATGACCTTCGAGCGCATGGGCGAAAACGGTTTCCATCTGCGCGACGGCGGTCGCCAGCGTGTCGAACGGCGAATTGGCGTCGATCGCCGCTACCATGGTCAGGTCGGCGATATCGGCGATCGGCGACAGCCAGACATCGGTGAACAGCAGGACGGAGACGCCGCGCTCGTGGGCCTGTTGCGCAAAGCCCACCACGTCCGACTGGTAGCGGCGGTAGTCGAAGACGACGAGAAGGTCACGCTTGCCAAGGTCGATCAACAGGTCGAAATCGGCCGGGCTGAGCGAGCCGATGTCGCGCACGCCGGAGCGGAATTGCAGGAGGTAGCCGGCTAGCATGGAGGCGATATGCCGGCTGAAACGGCCGCCCAACAGCACCACCTGCCCCTTGGTTTCGAGCAGCAGGTTGACAGCGCGCGTATAGGCCTGCAGGGGCACCGCCGTGCGCGTGCGCTCCAGACTGTCGGAAACCGAATGGAAATAGGCCAGTGCCGTGCCCTCGCTGGAACCGCCCGGGCGCTTGGCCTCCATCATCAAAAGCGGCGAATGCAGCCTGGATTCGACCTCGGTGAGCAGGCGCGCCTGGAAATCGGCAAACCCGACATAGCCGAGCTTGGTCATCAGCCGCGTCACGCTCGGGTCGCTGACCCCGGCGCGGCGTGCCAGTCGGGTCGCCGTGCCCAGCCCGGACATGGGATAATCGGCTAGCAGGACCTGAACGATCTTTTCTTCCGCCGACGTGAACGCCAAGGTGGTGTTGGCCAGTTCTTCGCGGATCGACATGGTCATCGCCTCTCGCCGACGGAAAGACGATTATCTTACAATTTCATGCATGATTGTCAAATTTGGAAAATATCTTACAGAGCCCAACGGGCGTCGCTGTGGAGGCCGCTCATTTCGCCCGACGGGTCTGGGCCGTCGCGGCCGTCGCCAGCCTATTTGAAGCTGGCGATGGGCAGGAACTTCACCGCGGAGCCGGTGAAGCGGCGGTGATCCGACGTCTGTCTTCGCGGCCGGAATCCGTCGAGATAGATCTGCTCCGGTGCCCTGCGAATGAAATTGGCGGCAATGACGGGCGCCGGTGTCGATACTGTCCCCCTGGCGATGCCGCGACCTGCGGCAAGCGGCCGGCCGGACAACGCGGCTGGCACGACGTCGGCGGTGGCTTCGGGATCGAGACGTGGCTGGACACGGTCGGCCTTCGGGCTGGTCCTGACGCGAACTTCGGCTTTCGATGGAGGGACCGCGATCCGCTGACCGGTCAGCCTGTCGAGGCCGTCATAGGGATGATGCATGGCCAGCAAGGCACCGACAACATCGCCGGATTTGGCTGCTTCCGGCTGATGCGCCGGGCTCGTCTGGCTTTCCGGTCGCCATGTCGGCAACGGGATGTTGAGCGCCACCATGTCCGGCGCGACGCTCGCCGGAGCGGGATCCGTCTTGCCCAAGGAAATTTCGGCATTGGCTGATGCCGGCTTCTCGTCCGGCAATTCGGCGCGCGGCGCGAAGGCCGGCAGCGGCACTGAGCCCGGCGCCATGGCCATGACAGTCGCTTCAGGCCCGGCGGGCGGTTCTTCCGCCGGATCGGCGGTGGCCGTCTGGATGTCCGCGCGCTCGGCTTCTTGCGGCGGCACGATAGCGATGCCGGGTTCAACGGATTTGGCCGGCTTGCGCGGCGCCGGTGCCGCTTCCGCGACATCTTCCGCCTCGTCCTCGCCGCGACCCAAAAGCGTCGCCAGCAAGCCACGCGACTTGCGTTGGTTGCCATCGACGCTTGCCAGTTCGATGTTGGGCGTGCCGGCGGCCTTGCGCGATTTGTAGGCGGCAAACGCCTGCTGGTAGCCGGGCAACGGTTTGCCGTCGCTCGGCACATGCAATGTGTTGCCGTTCGGGAAAACCCTGGCGAGTTCCTGGCGGCTGATGCCCGGCCAATGCCGCACATTGCCGACATCCATGTGAATGAAAGGCGAACCGGAGGTCGGGTAATAGCCCACACCGCCGCCCTGCATCTTGAGCCCGATGTCGCGCAGCTTCTTCAGCGGCACGTCCGGCAGGAAGAAGTCCATCGCGCGGCCAACCATGTGCTGGCTCTCGCGAGCTACGCCCTTCGAGCGGCCGCGCAGCATGGCGTTGGTCGCCGGCGAACGATAGGCGCTGACGATGTGGATGTAGGCTGTCGAGCCGCTGGTCCGGTAGGCCTGCCAGACGAGGTCGAGCAGGCGCGGATCCATCCTGGTCGGCTCGTTGCGACGCCAGTCGCGCAGCATCACATTGATCTTCTTCAATCCCGCCTGATCGTAGCGCCCGTTGCGCTTGAAGACGATCTCGGCCTTTTCGCCGGTATGAAGATGCTGGATCTTCAGGGTGCGCGTCTCGGCGAACGCGCTGGTGACGCACATGCAGAGGAACGCTGCCACGACGGCCGGCAACCGTGTCCAGCAACGGGAAGCGCCGGGCGTGTTTTGTTCGCTTTCGATCACGGTCATGCCTTGCACATCGTTTTTGTTTCGGGCGATTTGACGTCAAGGGGGCCTTTTTCGGACACCCTCGGTCTGGCAAGGCAGGGACTTGACCAGGCGAACGGGCATCAATCCCCGTCATGTCGATGAACAGCATCTTGGTTAACGAATCGTGTCCATGCCGGGAATGGGCCTCCAGCCGCGACGGTCGCCAGGGAATTAATTCAGCCAACCACTTCAGCGGAACAGATATTTCGACACTTCCGGGTTGCCGCGCCGCCACATCACATTATCCAGGAAGTAGTGGTGCACGTTGATGAATATCCACGCAATGAAGAGGAAAAGCGACGAGCCGAACACCGCCTTGTCGTAGGGAATGAGGTCCGCCAGCGCCATCGGCACCAGCCAGAAACCGAGCGCTCCGAGAATTGCGCCGACGACGATGAAGGCCAGCACGCGCAGCCTGTACACCGGTCCAAGAATGGACAAGGCCTTCAGTGCCGGCTTCTCGACGGCGTCCGCGCGATCGCGCTCGACATTGGTCTGGTAGCGCCAGACCACCGCCAGGTACTGCAGGGAATGGAGCGCCGGCACCACCAGCAGCCAGAGCGGGTTCAGCGTCACGAACAGGATCCAGGCATAAAGGGACACGACGTAAGCGACGACACCATTATAGGGCAGCGCCCCGCCATGCCTGCGCCAGCGGTTGATGAACATCACGGCGGTGGCCGCCGAGGAGGCGGCGGCGATCGACATGGCGATGGTGATGAGCCATGGCGGGACGGCGAAGGTGTAGTATTCCAGACCCCAGAACTGCCTCTCGGTGATCACCACGTTTGTCTGAAGCCAGGCGAACAGCCATACGGCGTAGCCGTTGAACAGCAATACCTTCTTGTCCTGGTCGCTGAAGAATCTGCGCTTCAGCACGGCGTCCACCATCAGCATGCCGTAGCCTTGCTTGACGTAGTGCCAGCCGACGAAGAAGCCCATCGCGTTGGTTGCATTGCCGAGCAGCCGGGCGTTTCCCGTCAGCGAGCCATAGGCAAAGAAGGCGGCCATGGCCAACGGGACGACGATCCCCGCGAGGATATAGCGGATCTGGAGACTGCGGCCATAGCCCTCGCCGCGCACCTTGCGCGCGAAGTTGCGATAGAAGATCTGGTAGGAATGACCGAAGTGCGGCTGGTTTATGAGATGGGAGAGCAAGAACATCGTCAGCGTCAGGGCCGCTTCGTATTTGAGCGGCACGAAATACAGAACCGGCAGGATGACAAGCGCGCTCCCGCCAAGCATGAAAAAGTCGATGAACGGGCCAAAGAGATATTTTTGCGGGGCAGCCGCGACCGAGGCCGGGGCATCCGCCGAAAGGTGAAGTGCCATGGTGCCTTCTCTCTGTGATGGTTTATTTTAGCCATCGACCCGGGCGCCGGGCAAGCCGCCGGTGCGCGAACGACCTGATCGGACGCAAGCCGAGGTTCAAAAGCAGGCCAAATTGAGGAAAGCGGGGAGAATCTGGTGCTGCGAGAGAGGATTGAACTCTGAGTTCACGTAATAAAATCAATGGATTAGTCTATAGTTTGTAACATTGTGACGCCGACAAAATGACCTCGTCTATCGATCGAAGAAGGTCCATTCCCCGGGGAATTGGGCCGCGCCTTTGCCTTGGCCTCCTGTTGCGTTAGCATAGGCTCAAATTTGCTAGGCCTGACGAATCGGATTTCGCTGAGGGGGCGAAGATTCATGGAGATGCAGCAGGTCCGTTATTTCCTGGCCCTGTCCAGCACCCTGAACTTCACTAGGGCAGCTGAAGAGTGCAACGTCACACAACCTGCGCTGACGCGCGCGATCAAGACACTTGAAGACGAGTTGGGTGGAGAACTCCTTCGGCGCGAGCGCCAGCATTCCCATTTGACCGAGCTTGGGCGTCGCATGCTGCCGTTGCTGCAGCAATGTTACGATGCCGCCACTTCCGCCAAATCGCTCGCCAAGGCGGTGCAAAGCAGCGACGTGGCGCCGCTCAATGTGACCATTTCCAACAGCGTCAACATAGCGCTGCTGGTTTCGCCGTTTACGGAGCTTTTCCGTGCCTATCCCGGAGTCCACCTCAAGATCAACCGCGGCTCGCCGACCGCGGTCATCGATGCCCTCAAAAATGGGGAGATCGAACTGGCGGTTGCCGGTTCGCTGGGGCAGGCTTGGGATCGACTCGACACCTGGCCACTTTTCCAGGAAGGCATAGAGCTTGTCGTGAATTCCGATCATCCGCTTGCCCGCCGCAACGAAGCCGATGTCGCGCTGAGCCAGCTTGCCGCGGAGCCTGTGTTGAGCAGGATCGATTGGGAAACGAGCGAGGAGCTGTCGCGCTGCCTGTCGGCAAATGGGCTGACGCCGCGGTCCGCGCATGAGGTCGAGACCGACCACGATCTCCTGGGGCTGCTCGAAGCCAATGCCGGAGTTGGTTTCGTCTCGGTGACAGCACCACGCTCGCCAAACGTCCGTAGGCTCAAGCTCCGCGACTTGGACATTTCGCGAGTCGTCGCCGTCTATGCAGTCGCCGGCCGCCAGCGTTCGCCGGTGGCGACGACGTTGCTAAACCTGTTGCGATCGACCGACTGGTCGACCTTTGGCGTCAGCGAGCCCGTCTGAGCGCCTCGATCAGGTCGTCGATGTCCATCCGACGGCGGTAGTCCGGATCAACGAAGCGATCCGTGATCACCCCGTTTTTGCCGACGACGAAGGTCGCAGGGATCGGCAGGAACCAACTGGAGTTGCCTTGAAACTTTGGGATGTCATAGGCAACGCCCATTAACTGCTCCATCTCGGCCCCGATCCAGATCGCAAGGTTGAGCGAAAGAGCGTAGCCATTGTCCATGTCTGTCAGGAATGGAAATTGGGCGCCTACGGCGGTCTTCATCGCCTTCGCGAACTTGCGCCGCTCGGGCATGATCGCGACGACCTGACCGCCCAGCGTCGCAATCTCCTGCTGAGCTTCGACGATGCCGATCGCATTCAACCGGCAATATGGACACCAGTGCCCGCGCTGAAAGGTGACCACGGCAGGCCCCTGGAGGAGGATGTCGCTCAGGCCAATCAGTCTGCCCTCGTCGTCAGGCAGCAGGAATCCCGGCATGATGTCGCCGGGGGCCGGCGCCATGGCTCCGGCCTCCTGCTGCTCCAGGCGCTCTACGAGGCGGTCCACCGCATCGGCGAAATCCGCGTTCAGGCGGCGCACTGCGGTCGCAATCACGGCGAGCCGCTCGTTCAGCGGTGCGTCGAGCTCGATGGCAGCCTGGACGGACTGTTCGAATGTCATTGACTCGTAGTCGATGGCCATTTCTGCGCTTTCATGGGTTGCAGGCAGCCTATCATCAAAGCCCGCCGGCCATGGCCATGCTTTTCTCGCATGGTTTTGATGCCCCGCGTGCATCAAAACAGGAGAGGTTCGTATTCTGTTCGCAGCCTCCCCTCAATTCGTTACATTATTCCTGGTATCCGAGGCGAAGGTCGGCACGCCTCAACTATCGCCACCGACAATCCGGCAACGCGCATGGCCACTGTCACACCCATCCGGGAGTGCCGCAGGATCAAGACGTGTTACTTTCCAGATTCAATGCAGTTTGACTCGGGGTTTTGTGCGCCGCGCAAAGATACCGGCGATTGTATCCAGCGTGGTCTTCAAAGACCCATGCACAGCCTTGAGGTGCATCTTGTAAAGTGTGCGATACATCAGCCGGGCAAGCAGGCCTTCGATCTTGAGACCGCCGATGAGACTGCCGAACGAGCCGTAGTCGGCCAGTGAAACAAGAGAGCCGTAGTCGCGGTAACGGAAAGCCGGCGCGGCCCGTCCCACAAGACGCGCTGCTACCACCTTGACGAGGTAATCAGCCTGCTGGTGGGCCGTCTGGGCGCGCGGTGGCAATGGGTTGTCATCGCCGGGCAGAACACAGCTTGCGCAGTCGCCGATCGCAAACACATTTTCGTCGCCTCGGGCCCGCAATGTCTCATCGACCACCAGGCGATTGATGTGGTCCGTCTCGAGACCGTCGAGCTTCTTCAGGAAATCCGGCGCCTTGATCCCTGCGGACCAGACGATCAGCTCCGCCGGCACGAATAGCTTCTCGCCAAGCCTGACGCCGTTCTCCGTCACCTCTGTCACCTTGATCCCGCAGCGTATCTGGACACCGAGGTCGCGCAGCAGATGCGCCGAGGCACGTGCCAGATGCTCGGGCAAGGCCGGCAGGATGCGCGGCCCCGCCTCAACGATGGTGATGCGAATCAGCCTTTCGAAATCAATGTTGTCGAGATTGTGCGACGCGATCTCCCGCATCGACTTGTGCAGTTCGGCAGCCAACTCGACGCCGGTGGCCCCGGCACCAACGATGACGCAATGAAGCTGGTCTGGGGACAGCTGCTCATATTGCGCATTGGCGCGCAGGCATGCGTCTATCATGCGCCTATTGAATCGGGCGGCCTGATCGGCGGTATCGAGCGCGATGGCATGACGTGCCGCTCCAGGCGTCTCGAAATCGTTGCTGACGCTGCCAACAGCCAGCACCAGCGTGTCGTAGCCCAACACACGCGGCGGGATGATCTGCCTGCCATCTTCGTCGAAGCTTGGCGCGACAAAGACTTGGCGCCTGGAGCGATCAATGCCGACGACTTCGCCGATGCGATATCGATAATGGTGGCGGCTGGCATGGGCAATGTATTCCACCGCATCGTTCGACGCACTCAAGGCACCGGACGCCACCTCGTGCAGAAGCGGTTTCCAGATGTGCGTGCGGTTGCGGTCGACAAGCGTGACGGAAAGCCGTCGCTTGCCGAACTTGCGGCCGAGACGCGTCGCGAGTTCCAGTCCGCCCGCGCCGCCGCCAACGATGACCATTCGATGCAGTGACGTGTCCGCATGCGATGGGGTTTCCGGTATCGTGCGGAAAAGCGCGGCGTTGTTGGCGAGCACGGCTTCCGGGACCAGCCGCATCCCCGGGGTGATGATCTGCATCGGTATTCTCCGCCTGTTTCTTCGGCCTCGCCGCGCTCGAACAATTCACTCTTGCGATTCGTGGATGACGATGCCCTGCAGCATGTCGATGTCGCATTCCCAGGGTTTCTCCGTGAGGACGCGCTGCCCATGCTCGTATCCCGCCTGCCAGCGCGTGCGGATGCCGGCGCGGGTGAAGTCGATGTCCTTGGTGTGGTCCTCGCCGTCGAGGCGTGGTGAAAGCAACCGCACAAGGTGCATGACAGACGGGCAACCATAGGACGCGAGTTCTTTGAACATCGGATCCTCGCGCCGCTCGTCCGGGACGAGCTTTCCCATTTCACGCACGACGTGGCGCAGACGATGCAATTGCTCCTGCCGGGCCACGTGGCTTTTGCCGCGGCTTGCGAATTGAAGGTCCTTTTGCCGCCCCATCACCTGCCAGATCGATTTCGGCTCGGTAGCGCGAGGCTGCCACATGTTGACGGCAAAGATCAGCGAGTCGCGCCGCGGACGCGCGTCGAGCACGACCTCGATGGGCGTGTTCGAATAGATGCCGCCATCCCAGTAAGGCTCGCCGTCGATACAGACCGCCGGAAACGCCGGCGGCAAGGCGCCCGACGCCATGATGTGAGCCGCCGACAGGGTCATCTCTCGGGTATCGAAGTATTTGAGTTCACTGGTGTTGACGTTGACAGCGCCGACCGTCAGGCGGGTATGGCGCCGGTTAAGATAGTCGAAGTCGACCAGGTCATTCAGCGTCCTCTTGAGTGGATCGGTCGTGTAATAGGAGGCATTCTCGACACCCACTTCGCGGTTCACTCCGAACATGGCGCTGGGGTTCGGTTCGAAGAATCCCGGTATGCCGCGCATCACGGTCCCCATGTTGGCGAAGACATTGCTTGGAACCATCATTCGGAAAAACTCGTCGAGCGGGCTGATACGGCTNATACGGCTGACGCTTTCCCAGAACTCCTGAAGCCTCGCCAGCCGAACCGTTGGCTCGTTACCGGCAATCAACGCCGCGTTGATGGCGCCGATCGAGGTGCCTATGACCCAATCCGGCTCGATTCCGCCTTCGACGAGCGCCTGGTAGACGCCGGCTTGATAGGCGCCGAGAGCGCCGCCGCCTTGCAGCACCAGCACCGTTTGCCGCTGAACGGCAGCATCGGCCACATGGGCGACCTCCGGCAACGGTTCAGCAGTCGGAGGATTTCGGGTGATCTTGTTCATGGTCTTTGCTCCTCGTTGCCGGTTCAGTGTGCGGTCCAGCCCCCTTCAATCGGTATGATGGCTCCGGTGATCGAGGCTGCCTCGTCCGAAGCCAGAAACAGGCAGAGTGCCGCTACCTGGGCTACGGTCACGAATTGTTTGGTTGGTTGGGCCGCCAGAAGCACGTCCTTGATCACCTGCTCCTCGGTAATCCCGCGTGCCTTGGCGGTGTCCGGTATCTGCTTTTCCACCAGCGGGGTCAGCACATAACCGGGACATACCGCGTTGACGGTGATGCCCTGTTCGGCGACTTCCAGCGCGACCGTCTTGGTCAGGCCGGCGACCCCATGCTTGGCGGCGACATAGGCGGATTTGTAGGGCGAGGCGACAAGGGCGTGTGCCGACGCAACGTTGATGATGCGACCCCATTTGCGCTCCTTCATCGCCTGCAGCGCGCGCCGGATCGTGTAGAACGACGACATCAGATCGATCGCCACGACCGCCTCGAACTTCTCGATCGGGAATTCGTCGATCGGTGCGACATGCTGAATGCCGGCATTGTTGACGAGGATGTCGACCGCGCCGAACTCGGCGATCGCCTTGTCCATCATCTCAGTGATCGCGCCACCCTTGCTCATGTCCGCATTGTCGTAACGAACGGTCACCCCGTGGTCAGCGGCAAGCTTTGCCCGCAGCAGTTCAATCTCACCGGTATCGCCGAAACCATTGAGCACAATGTTGCAGCCTTTGGCCGCGAAGGCCTCGGCGATGCCTTTGCCGATGCCGCTGGTCGAGCCGGTGATGAGTGCTGTCTTTCCTCTGAGCATCGTCGTTTCCTTCGGTTGGAGCCGCGGTCGGGATGGCCGGCAACGGCTGCGAGCAACGGGCTTGCGAGCCCAGGTCTCGAGTTCTGGCCCAAGTATGGCGAGCCGCCCGAAGCAGCGGAAATGCCGTTGAGACATGGATTCGATAGCTGAGGGTCAGATCATCAGCTCGGCGAGGGCGACGCCGTGGACCCAACCGCCTTGGCTTGTTTGACGTTGGGGCAGCTAGTAAGGTCTCACTGCAACACGGGCAGTGCCGTATACCAGGCCGCCGGGGGAGCGTGCAGTGGAGATCAGCCAAGTCAGATACTTCTTGGCCGTCGCCAAGGAATTGAACTTCACCAGGGCGGCCGAGCAGTGCAACGTCACGCAGCCGGCGCTTTCACGCGCCATCAAGCTGCTCGAGGACGAATTTGGCGGTGCGCTTTTTCATCGTGAGCGACGCTTCACCCATCTCACGGAACTCGGCCGCATGGTCGAAACCTATCTTGAGGGTGTTTTTGAGAACTCCCGGCAGGCCAAGCAGATAGCCGAGCAGTATGTGCATCTGAAGAAGACGCCGCTCAGGGTCGGTATCATGAGCACGATTGCTCCCGACGAGATCATCGAGCTCATCTCGTCCATCCGCGGCCATCACCCGGGTGTGGAGCTTCATCTTTGCGACGCCGACGCGCCGAGTTTACGGCGGCGGCTGATCGAGGGCGATCTAGAGGCTGCCATTTACGCATTGCCGTCGAACATTCCCGACGAGGAAGTGCACTCCTTGCCACTTTTTCGCGAGCAGATGGTGATGGCGGTCCATCTGACCCATCGCCTCGCCAACCAGCGCAGAGTGCAAGTGAAAGAGATGAGCAATGAAAGTTACATCCACCGCAACAACTGTGAATTTGCCGGCTATGCCGACGCCGTTCTCTCCGCGCAGGGCGTCACCGTAAGCCCCGTTTACTGGAGCGATCGCGACGATTGGACACTCGCGATGATCGCCGCCGGCCTTGGTTTCGGTTTCATGCCCGAGCATACCGCCAAGCACGCGGGAGTGGTGGCCCTGCCGATCACCGACCCCGAATTCTGGCGCGAGGTCAATCTTGTCACTGTGCGCGGCCGCCGGCACTCGCCAGCGGTTGGCGCACTGGTGCGCGAGGCTACGCAGAAAAGGTGGTTCGGCGAGCGGGCGAAGGCATTGTCCGCCGCCGAGTAGCCCAGTCGCGGCGAGCATCCGGCCTAGCATATCCGAGCCACGGATCTCCGGTGCATCGTTCGCGTTCAGTCTTTTCTGATCGTCGAGGTGACGGACTGGATGACTTCGGTCGCCATCTTGAACTGCGCCTCGCGGTCGGTAATTCCATGCCGCTTGGCGATCCAGTCGAAATCGCTGTAGGCCGCATAAACCGCACCATCCGCGGTCTGATAGACCAGAACACGCACCGGCCAATCGAGCCCGGCTTCCGGATTTGATGTGATGAAGGTCGTCCCAAGCGCCGGATTGCCAAACATTACCAGCCGAGACGGCCTGACATCGTTGCCGGCATTCTTGCCAAGTCTTGCCTGGTCGATGACGCCAAAGAACTTGATGCCCTTCTTGAGAACATCCCTCTTGATGCGCGAGACCGTCTCGCCGACGGAATAGTCGCTCTTCACCGTCACGACACCGTCCGAAGCTGCGGCTGGGAGAACGATCGCCATCATTATGGCGCCGCCGGCAATAATGGTTTTCAGGTAGTTGGTCATCTCAGTCTCCTTTGTTGGATAGTCAAGATTCTCGGTCGTTAGGTCTCATGCCTTTGGAGTTTGAAGCACGCGCGCCACTGCGATCGCGCCGGCGAGGACCGCGCCAAGCACGGCCACGCATGCGGTCCAGCCGATCCGGTCGTAGATCTGTCCGATGACGAAGCTGCCGGCGAGCCCGCCCGCATAGTAGGAGGCGAGGTAAATGCCACTTGCGGCGGCGCGGTCGTGCGAGGCGGTGCGGCTGACGTGGCCTGTCGCTATTGCCTGCGCCAGGAAGGTGCCGATTGCGACCAGCGCCATCCCGGCAAGAACGATCGGAAGGCTGGTCGTGAGCAGCAAAAGCAAACCCAGGACTGCCAGCACGAGCGTCGAACCGATGCCGACCCTTGGACCGAGGCCCGCGGCGACACGCCCGGCCAGGGGAGTGGTCAGCATGGAAGGCAGGAAGACGAAATAGACCAGTCCGAGCGCCATCGGCGACAGCGATAGTGGCGCGGCGACGAGCTGGAAATTCACATAGGTGAAAGTGCCGATAAATACGAAGAGGATCAGGAAGCCGATGGCGAAGCAGCCGCGCAGCTCGGTGTTTTTCAGCAGTCTCCTCCAAGCTGCGCGGGCGGTCTGGCCCGTCGTGTCGGGGCGCACCATTGCGGATGTCTTCTGCAGCGTGAACCAGACGAGAGCCGCGCCAATCAGATTGAGGGCGGCGAATGTCAGAAAGTTGGTGGAAATGCCGAATCTATCGGCGACGGCGGCCGACATCAGCCGCCCGAAGAAGTTGCTCGCGACATTGCCGGTCACATAGGCCGCAAGCGCACTTGTCGTCTGCCGCGCGGAAAAATGCTCGGCCAGGTAGGCCATCGTCAGTGTGAACGCGGTCGACATACACAAGCCCTGGGCAACACGCAGCAGGGCGAAGAGCAAGATACTGTCGGTCTGCGACAAAAGCGTCGTCGGGATCGCCAGCACCGCAAGGCTGGTCCAGATGCCGTTGCGGCGATCGAGGTTCCTGCCGAAAAGCGCCACCGCGATCCCGGCCACAGCCATGCCGAACGTGCTGGCGTTAACGGCAAAGCCCATGGTCGCGCGGCTGACGCCGAATTTTATCACCAGCGAAGGCAGGATGGCCTGGGTGGCGAACAGATCGACGAGCGTGAGAAACGCGATCAGGGCAATCAGGCCGAAGCCCCAGCTGTCGGCGGCAACCATGCGCAGCCGCGTAGGTTCAGTCTGTTCACTGGTCGTCATGACAAGGCTCCGTGGCCACACGTCCCCAGGAGGTCACCCGAGGACGCGCTTTTAGTTGCTGATGCTGGAATCTGTTCGCCGCGCCGAGCGGCTCACATCATGTGGTCTTCGTGCATTGCCGGCGGCAGGACGTCGGCTGAATAGAGCACCGCGGGCACCTTGCCGTTGTTCTTCCACCAGTGAGCGAGCTGGCCGAACTCGGCGGTCACGTCGCCGGCCGGATGCTCGATGCCGACCTTGCAGGTGCTGCGATATTCGGTGATCGAGCCTTCGACGACGATAATGTTGGCTGGGCGGACATTGTGCTCATGCCACGGCACGACGCCGCCCGGCTGCACGACGAGCTTGCGCAGGCGCAGCATGTTGCCTTTCCAGGCCTCGCCCTTGCTACTCAGATCGATCGCGGAGAGAACGGTGTCGACGACGCCGACCGGCTTGCTTGGATGTTCCTGGATGTCGGTCGTAGCGGCCTGGCCGGCAGGGCAGTCGCCGGCGAAGGCCGGAGCAGCGGAAAAGGCAGCAGTTGCGGAAAGCAGCCCGACCGCAAACGCGAGGTTGAGTTTCTTGGTAGCCATCTTGTATTTCTCCTTTGTCGGTGCCCAAACGCGGGAGGCGGGGCATGACAGGGAGAATGATCGGAGCCGCGAAGAAAGAGAAATGCTGACTGGCTTTCAATTCGATACCTGAAAACTATCGTGAGCCATCATGGCTGCATGCAGACGCATGGCATCACATGCCACGCCGTGCCAGAATTTCTTGAGTTTGCTTCAGGCTGCGGTCTTGTGGATTGCCTGGGCTATGGCACTTTCCGGCCAGCCATGCGCCTTGACGCTGTTGACGAAGGCCGATGCCGCCGGCGAGAACCTGCGTCCCGCGACGACGACCAGGGACACTTCCCGCCAGACTTCGGGATCGATGACGGGCCGGACCTGCAAGCCCGGGATCACTGCGCTGAACTCCGGGATGAAGCAGATCCCAAGTCCCCCTGAAACCATATTCTGGATCCAGTCCTCGCGCTCGCTGGCGTAGGAGATCCTGAGCTTCACGCCGCGGTCGGTGCACAGTCCGGCGAGGTGATCACGATACTCGCAGTTGAGCCGCCTGAGATAGTTTTCACCGTCGAGTTCGGAGATGGCGACATTGTCGTTGCGAGCCAGCCGATGGCCGTTTGGAAAAGCCAGGACAAAGCGTTCGCGATAGAGTGGCGTGACATCGAATCGGTCCGGAAAGCTGTCGCTCGACGCCATGATAGCGACGTCGATCTCGCCAGACTCAAGCAGCTGAGAGAGCGATGCTGGCACGCCCTCCACCAGCTGCAGCTGGATGCCCTGCTGGCGTCTGTTGAAGTCGGTCAGCAGGCCGGTGAAGCGGCGCGGACCAATGGTGCACATGACGCCAACCTTGAGGTTGGCGTTTTCCAGGCACAAAAATCTCGACGCCTCCTGCCGCACTCCGGTCAGTTCGTCGAGGATCTGCTGAAACCGGGGGCGCAGCAGCACGCCAAGATCGGTGAGGTGCGTGAGGTTTCGCTCGCGGCGAAACAGCAGGCCGCCGACCTCGTCTTCGAGCTGTTGGATGGCGCGAGACAGCGCCGGCTGGGTGACATTGCACTTTTCGCCGGCGCGCGTGAAATTTCGCGTCTCGCACACGGCAAGGAAGTAGCGGATGTGATGAATGTCCATGCCGATTTGTCCCCGTTGCGTAGTCCTTTTTGCTCAACCGAACCTTGCCGCAAACGACATCAACGTTCCAATGCGCCGCTGCTATAGAGTTCATAGCATATCGTCATGGGCTGGCGCGGTTTGGCGCCCTGAAAGCTTTGGCGGGACACAGGGACGGCGGCGGGCAACTTGCTCGCCGCCGCGCTCTGGAAAGCCAGGGTGACGTTCAGCTGTTGCCGCCGAGCTGATGAACTTTCACGCAGAATTCGGCATGGGGCTTGCTCATCGCTGCGTCGTTGCATTCTTTCTTCATGGCATCCCGCTTGTCCTTCGACATAGCGCCCCAAGCTGCTTTGAAGTCGGCATCCGATTTCATCGTCTTCATGCCGGCGTCAGTGAAGAAAGGCTGCATGTTGGACGGCTCGTCGAGCACGCCGGCGAAAGCAACGCCGCTCAGGGCGGAAAGCGCGAAGGCGCCGAGGCAGATAGATTTTACATTCATAGTATGATCTTTCTCTGAAGTTTAGCAATCATCCCATCGACGACTGCGGTAATATTCGTCAGCAATTCAAAACTCTGTGGTTCCTCCTCGCCAATACGAATTTTGGTGCAATCACTCAGTATTTCGCCAATGCCGTCCGCGTATGAAGTTTATACCGGCTCTGCATCCTGCGGATGCGCGGCGGCGGCCGCTATTTGGCCAAGGCGAGCACGTTGACGCAAAATTGCGCATGGGGCTTGCCCATCGCGGGATCTTTGCAGGCCTTGGTCATCGTGACCCGGTCATGCTTCGGCATGGCGAGCCAGGCCTTCTTGAAGCCAGCCATCGGCTTCATCGTCTTCATCGAGGCGTCTGTATAGAACGTCGGCAACGCAGCCAGATCGCTGAAGGGATCCGCGGCCGCGGCCCCGGCAAACAGGCCGAGGGCTATCGCCCCAAGACAGGCAGTTCGTATTGTCATGGCACGCTCCTTTCTGTGTGCTGAAGGTTCGCCGGCGACCTGCGTGTTGCAGGTTCAAAGCAAAATCCTGGGATTTGCCTGCCTTGCAAAACCTTGCGACGCACGAGGCGATGCAGCCAATGCAATCTGCCTATGGAGTTCATGCCACCTTGGCATTTCGCCGACAGGAGAATGTGCGGCAGTCTTTCCGTCAAACGCCCAGCTTGGCGCTTTTGGGATGGAGACTGAGACAATGCATATCCAGACCGGAATCGAAACCAACCAACTCATCGCTGCAGGATCTTCAGTGGCAGACATGCAAGTCGTGGACATTGTTCTGACTAGCGATGCACACGGCGCATTTGTCTGGGGTGTCCTCGACCGCTTGTTGGACGAGCCTGCCCTGTCCTTCGGCAACATCACGGCGTCCGGTTTCGGCGCAACTGAGGCAGCGGTGCTCGCCTATGGCCTGGCCCTGGGCGGTCGGCGTGGCGCCCGGACGGCGCTCACGAACTTTTGGCGACGCGTCAGTCATGCGTCGATGTTCGATGCAGCCAATCCGCTAAAATCGATCCTGGAACAGTCAATCGACATTGCGGAGATCCGCAAGACAGGCTGCCCGGTGAGCCTCAGCATTCAGGCTTCGAATTCCCGCACAGAAGCCTTGAAGACCTTCGCCAGCGATCAATTGTCGATCGAGGCGATCCTGGCGGCGGCCACGATCCCCTTCCTCTTCCCGGCCGTGGAGATCGACGGCGATACCTATTGGGGCCACGGCGACGCTTCGGCTTTGCCGTTGGTCCAGCCGTTTGAGACCGGCCATCGGCTGATCGTCACCGGTAAGGAATCATTGTCCATGACGCCCTGTGCGGATCGCCGTCTCGCCGCCAGTCCTTGCCCGATGATGTGCATGCCAATTCACTTCATCTTCGATAGCCAGCACCGGGCCGCCTCGGCGCTGTTCACGAGACCGTGGACCGACTGGGGTGAACTGACCGACATGCGCGACACAGGACGGCAGCGAGCAGAGGATTGGCTTCTCGCCGATCATCTCTTTCAAGTCGAACGCCCGACCGCCAACACCGAAAATCGATACGTCTAGGCGCCTCCCTCCCGCCTAGTCGCGCCTGCTTCGCTCCGCTCCCGAATGCGGGCGCCAAGCCCTCCGGTTCCCCGCCGGAGGGCTTTTGCTTGGTAGGGGCTTCAACATAGTGACCGCGTATCAAATCCATGCCGAGACAGCATTTCAGCTCGGCCGCCGGATCAGGGACACTGCTTGCAGACAGGCCGCAAGGTCGGTCTTTCCCTCGAAACGCAACCAGGAGACACGTCTGTGATCAACGCCAAAACCCTCATCGGATCGGCCCTAGCGGCCGCCACTTCGCTGGCCGCAACGGCCGCCTATAGCGGCCCGGCTGCCAAGCCCGCCTTCGCCTTCGAAAAGTGCTACGGCGTCGTCAAGGCTGGCCAGAACGACTGCCAGACCGCGACGCATTCCTGCGCCGGCACCTCCACCGCAGACAACCAGCCGGATTCGTGGCTCTACGTGCCCGCCGGCAGCTGCGCGAAGATCGCTGGCGGCAGCGACAAACCTAAGGCCTGACCGATCAGACTTCGAGCCAACCCCCTTGGAAGGAGCAGACCGATGTCCCGTGCATTTCAGCGCCTCTCGATCCCCGCATCAGCGGGCATCGGTCTTCGCTCACCTCACGTCAGCGAGATGCTGACCCGCAGACCCTCCGCTGGCTGGCTCGAAGTGCATGCCGAGAACTACATGGGACATGGCGCCGGCGTCGAGGCGTTGGATCGGCTGCGCCAAATCTATCCGCTATCGGTTCATGGCGTTGGCCTCTCGCTGGGCAGCGCGCGAGGAGTGGACCGCGATCATCTGGAAAGGCTGCGCAAGGTCTGCGAGCGCTNCTCTCGCTGGGCAGCGCGCGAGGAGTGGACCGCGATCATCTGGAAAGGCTGCGCAAGGTCTGCGAGCGCTTCCAGCCCGATCTCGTCTCGGAACATCTCGCCTGGAGCGTGGCCGACGGCGCCTACCTGAACGACCTGTTGCCGCTGCGCTATGACGAAGAGGCGCTGGCGATCGTGGCGCGCAATGTCGAGACCGTCCAGGGCGCGCTGGGGCGGCAGGTGCTGATCGAAAATCTGTCTGCCTATGTCGCCTTTGTGGGTTCGTCTATGAACGAGGCCGAATTCCTGGCCGAGCTCGTCGCGCGGACCGGCTGTGGCCTGCTGCTGGATGTCAACAATGTCCAGGTTTCGGCGCACAACCTCCAATATGATGCAAAAGCCTTCATCGATGCGCTGCCAGTAGAGGCTATCGGTGAGATCCATCTTGCCGGACATGCGATCAATCACGTCGGGACCGACACCGTGCTCATCGACGATCATGGCTCGCGCGTGCCACCGGTTGTCTGGGCGCTCTACCAGCATGCCATAAGTCGGCTTGGACCGCGCCCTACCCTGATCGAATGGGACACCGATGTTCCTGTTCTCGATGTGCTGCTCGGCGAAGCGATGTGGGCCGACATGCTTTCCGCTTCGATCATGTTCAACCGCAAGCAGGCCGCGAGACAAACGGCGGCCGCAAAACCCCGGCCACAGTCCACCCTCGTTTCCTTCGAAACCGAGGCAAGGACAGGCATGCCCGTGCTTGCGGCATTTGCCGCCGCCAAGGCCGGACAGGTCATGCCGTCGGCGTTGCCGCAAATAATACAGGGAGGATACCATGCTGCCGCTTGAAGACTTGCAGACCACCATGGCGCGCTCGGTGCTCTCCATGGAGCCGTTGGTCGCCGCAAAAATTTTGACCGCCGGCAAGGCCGATCCTTTGGCGCGCCTGCGTATCTACCAAAACAACACCCGCAGTTCGCTCACTTCGGTGCTGATGGCGGTGTTTCCCGTCACGGTTCGCCTTGTCGATGAACGGTTTTTCCGTTTCGTAGCCAGCGAGTTCATTCGACGGCATCCGCCGGTGGAGTCGCGGCTGGCGCGTTATGGCGCCGGCTTCCCGCGCTTCCTGAAGACGATCGACACACTTTCCGACATGCCGATCGTGGCCGAAACGGCTCGGCTCGAATGGACCATCGCAGAAGCGCTCGACGCCGTTTGCCTGCCGTCGCGAACCCTGTCTGAATATGACAGCACCAATCTGGGACCCTCACCCGATATCCTGTTGCAGCCCTCCCTGCGGCTGATCGTTTCGCACTGGTCGATCCTGTCCGTTTGGACGGCGCACCAGCAAGAGGCGATGATCGACCAGCAGAGTGCCTGGATAAGGCGCCCTCAACGCGTGGCGTTGTGGCGAGCCGGAGATAGCGTCCGGCTGGTCCTTCTCGATCGGGCGAACTTTGCGTTCCGGCATTCGCTGAAGCACGGCCTAGGCCTCGAACACGCCACAAGCCGGGCCCTCGCCCTCGATCCCTCATTCGATCTCGTGTCCGCGCTCGTGCGTCTGTTCGGCGACGGGCTCGTCACGGATGTTCGGATCCCGACGCATCCCCTCTCAAACTGATGGAGACAGTCATGACCGCGATACAAGAATATTCCTCGCCCAATTCTGGCGGCCTTGTCGGCCTCTACAGGCGCGTTATCAAACTACCCGACCGCATTCCGTTTTCGCTGATCCAGCTCGCCGCCCGCCTCGCGATATCGCATGTCTTCTGGCAGTCCGCGCAAACGAAGCTGGCCTCCTGGCCGGTGACGCTGCAGCTGTTTGCCAACGAATACAATCTGCCATTCATCGATCCGTCGATTGCAGCGCCTCTGGCAACGGCTGCCGAAATCACGGGATCGGTGCTGCTCTTCCTGGGGCTGTTCTCCCGCCTTGGCGCACTGATGCTGCTCGGTATCGTATCGGTAATCCAGATTTTCGTTTTCCCGGAGAACTGGGCCGAGCATCTGTTGTGGGCCTCGCTGCTCCTGCTCGTGCTGACCCGTGGCGCCGGCGTCTTTTCGCTCGACTACGTTGCGGAGCGGTCCTTTTCAGCATCCAGAAAATGAACATCTCGACCAGCTAGGGAAGCGCGGTGCGCATCTTCATCTTTCATGCCCACCCGAACCCAACAGCTTTAACGGCGCACTAACCCGCGCAGCGCAAGGCACGCCGCACACAAAAGGGCATGCCGCCCGTAAGGACCGGCCAAGCAAGAGAGTCTTCGCAATCCAGTGGAGGTAGGCATGACTGCCTACAACGTCGTTCGGTTCCGCACCAAGCCGGGCAAGGAACAGGCATTCATCGATGCACACAAGAAGGCGACCCTCGACGCCACGGGCTCCAAAAGGCCGCTCTGATCAAGACCGGCGATCGGACCTTCTGCGTCGTCGGTGAATGGAACGACTTGGCAGCCTCGCGGCGGCACGGCCGCAGATGATCGGCCTTTTGGGCACAATGTGAGACATGCTGGAGGATCTCGGCGGCGACCTCGGCATTACCGATCCGGTCTCCGGAACGGTCATCGCCGACATCAGGACCTGAAGGGGCCCAACCGGGGGCTTGGTGCGCACCCGTCTATCAAAATCAACGAGCGACGCACGAACTGCTGGAGTCCGCTGAGCCTTCGACGTATAGGCTGTCGTGAGGCAAGGTTGAGGATCCGACGTGACGGTAGTCGACGATCGTCTTCTCGAAAGCAAGATGACCAAGGTGGAGCAGGCGCGAGCCTGGAGCCCACGCGTCATCTCGAAATTCGAGACGCTGATCAAGAGCGCCGACGACCACTCACTCTATCGCATTAATCCGCGGTCCTTCGCTCGCGACCGAGCAATCGCCGAGCCTGAAGCAATCGACCTCTTCCTTCATGCCACCCGCTGTGGGTTGTTCGACATGAGCTGGGATGTGCTGTGTCCCCAGTCCGGGATGGTGCTCGATAGTTTCGGCGCCCTGCGCACGCTGAAGACCCACTACGTCTGTGGCCTGTGCGACGTCTCGGGCGACACCGACCTCGACGACTTCATCGAGGTCACCTTCTCGGTATCGCCGAAATTACGGCGCCTGCCTTACCACGATCCCGAGACACTCCCTGTCGAGGATTTTCACTGGAAGCTCCATTTCGGACATGACGGGCGGCTACCGGGCCAAGACGTTCGCTTTCTTGACGTTCTGCGCGGCTTCGTTCGGGGCATGACGTTTCTGCCACCCGGCACCACCACAGTTCTCCGCGGCGACCTGGGACCGGGCGCCCTTTCTGGCGTCAACGTCCAGACGCAGGCCGCGTTCGCTGTGCCAATATCAGGCGATCCGGTGTTCGCACCGACACTTCTGAAAATCGACTACGACGGCAAACGCTTCTTGCCGGCTTTGCCCACTGTGCCACCTGGCCCGATTGTCATCGAGGTAGTGAATAAAGGGACAGTGCGAGGTTCGTTGCTTGTTATCAACTGGCCGCCCGAGCTTGTCACGCTGACCACCAAGCCAGCGCTCGATTTCGAACCCTATGTTTCCGGTGGAGCGCTGCTTGCGCGGCAAACGTTCCGCCAGCTGTTCCGGTCCGAACGTGTCGACGAGAAGGAGGGGCTCGGCATCCGGCAGATCACCTTCCTGTTCACGGACCTAAGTGGTTCGACCGCCATGTATGAGCGCCTAGGTGACCTCAACGCCTACGCCTTGGTCCGCGAGCATTTCGCTCTGGTCAACGTGGCGGTTCAGCAACATTCCGGAGCGGTGGTCAAGACGATTGGCGACGCGGTGATGGCGGTATTCTCGCGGCCGTCGGATGCGATTTCGGCTGCACTTCACATCTTTGAAGAAATCGATCGCTTCAACGGTGACCATGACGGGCCGGGGATCATTCTCAAGATCGGAGCCCACTGTGGACCGTCGATCGCCGTGACACTCAACGACAACCTCGATTATTTCGGCCAGACCGTGAATGTCGCCGCACGCGTGCAGTCCTTGGCGGAAGCCGGACAGGTCTGCATTTCCGAGGCGCTCTATTCCGCGCCCGGGGTTCGCGAAATGCTTGCCGGCCATCGTGTCGTGGCTTTTGACGCGCCCCTTCGGGGTGTGCAGGGTGACGCAACTGTCTATCGCATTATGCGTGGATAGACGCGTGTGGATAGACACAATTGCGTGCCAACGCCATTTCGCACCGCATAGGAACGGGAACTTAGGGTCTCAGTCACGGTCTTGAGCAGTTCAATGGGAAAGAATGGCGCTAAGAGGATTGAACTCTAGGTTTTAATAAAATCAATAAACTTACGAAACGTTTTGTAACATTGTGACGGCCGTCGAAATGGTTCCTAAAAAGGGACTTCATCGTCTAGATTACGGTCGCGGCCACCACCGCCGCCAAAGTCTGCCTTCTTCTTCCGCTCTTCAATTTCAGGAGCGCGCGGCGCGATCATAACGAATGGCTTTGGAAGGGCCGGCAGCTTACGCTGTTCATCTTCCTCAACCTTCGCCTCCGCCACTACTTGGTTGATGTTTGACAGGAGCTTGTGAGCCACGTCGTAGGCGCTCCAAAGGGTGACAGGGACAGCGAGAATTTCCAGCGTAAGGCGTGTAACCGCTACATAGCTCAATCGACTTTTTCCGAGTGCAGCCTCGAATTCGGCAACCTTATCGAGAAGCCTTTCTTTCTTCGCTTCGTTGAAGCTCGGCGACTTTTGTATCGCCTCTTTCAGATGATGAATGTAAGATCGGATTTTGTCTTTCGAAGCTTCCGGAAGACGTGTTGATTCGGAACGTTGACGGATGCTCGTGTCAATCGCGAGCTGAGTCATGTAATGGTCTAGGTCAGCGACCAACTGAAAATAAATGTCACTGTCAAACTTGTTAACTTTTGGCACATTTGTGAATAGAAACGGCTCTATACCGTATCGCTTCGCAGCGGCGAGAACTACATTGGTGAAACCATGGCGCATTTCTTGTAGTTGACGCCAGTCGTTCTCATCGCCATCGTTCAATCCTCTAGATGTTTCCGAAAGATTTCGCCGCGCGACGCGAACGAATGAGGAAAACGCCTGCTGATTGTCTTCAGGCAGGTCATTCAGTTCATCCTCGGATATAAAATCGTAAAGGTGCATGCCATGAACATAATGAGCCTAGCGACGGACGCAATAGAGTCTGCTGCTACTCGGCGTTTCCGTGAGCTACCTTTTGAACGTAACGCTCGAAAGCGGCGGAGCTTGCTAAGCTTCGGTCGGTGGCAAAAAATTCGGCTAGCCATCGTGTCCTCAGCCAGAATTGCTATCGTTTTTTCGCGCTCACAGGATGCGCCGGATACGATGATCTGACCAGCGAACCGTTAGAGCGGGCACGGTATTTGCGTCATTTCGGCCTAGCAACACGGGGTCGTCCACTAATTCTCACCCCCGCCGGAGTATCCACGGCGGCCTGTCGAAGCGTGTTTCTTTTCCAACGAAATCATGCATTCTTATATTAGGGGGCAAGGGGGACATAAATTGGGTGGGGAAGAGCGTGTCGATCTGTCTCGTCTCGAGGACGGGCGGCTCGGTGAAATATTCGAGCTAAAGCGTCATGATCAGCATTTCTTGGAAGATCTTAACCGAGAGCTGAACCGACGAGAAAGCGACGAGGCACTTGAACTTCAGTTCGAGGTAATCAAAGCACGTCGCGCCTTCGCGCGAACTACGCCCCCCGCCAGTAATGACCATCAACCCCGAGCGTCAGGCCCCGTCCGCGATTGGCTGCGCGCATTTCTTTCCGCAAGAGATATTCAGCGACCGAATTCCCAACCGCTATATCGCTACCGCATGGCCGACGGCGAATTTGACCAGGCGAAGGAGCTCCTGCGCTATCTCGCGGCTCAAGGGCGACTAACTGTTCCGGACGACAGATCGGGCGCACTGTTCGTGGCTTTTTGCTCGGAATGGTTCCGTCGCGAATCGGATTCAACCTTTCTTAAATGGAACGACCCTGCCCCGGACCTATTTCCTGCTATCCCCGATTCTGCAAAACGTGATCTGGCCGATCGTGGGCTGCGATTCTGGCGACGCGAGTTGAGACGCAGTGAATCAGGCCGCGAATTCTTGCTCACGGTGGCGCTCGAAGGTGGCTTTCCGGTCCGTATTCTTACGAGCGGCGCGAGATCATGGCTTCGCGACTATCTGCGTTCAATCATGCGCCGCGCAGTCGCATCCAGAGTGGACACCCTTCAGGAGATCCTCGATATCTCTGAAGAAGAACGCGGCCGAATGCGTAAGAGTTATCAGAGTGCCGATTTTGTAGCTCTCTGCTCTGAACTAGTCGAAAGGCTTCTTGATCTACGGCGAGCCGCCGAGGCTGAGGGCGTTAGCAATATCAGCAATTCTACCCTGCTCGACATTAGGCGGCCGGGCTGGCGGGAAAATTTGCCGATATACGTTCCAGCAAAAGATGAAGCCCTCGTGGCAGAGTTGCTGACCGGACTGCTCGATGAAAAGATGGCCGGGCTATCCACCGAGGGCGTTGAGACGCGTCGCTACTTGGTAAAATGCGACGGTAAATGGGTTCCGGCGATACAGTTGCTCGCCGATGGAGAGATCGCGCCCCAGAAACTGCCGAACCTGCCGACGCAGGGTCGAGTGCGGGCGGTTCCAACCGGCGAACTCGGCAATCATCTCTCGGGAGAGCTGGCGTTGTTTGAAGCGCCGATAGGGGAACAGCGGCGCTGGCGCGTCCTGCCATTCACTCGGACCGGTAAATTGCTGAAGAATTTCCCGTTCACATCTCCGGTCACCGCCACGCTGACTTCTCCAAACGTAGCCCCCTGTCCCTGGACTTGGCCGCATGGAGAGCCGCTTAGGTCGGATTTGCTAGTTTTTCGCGAGGACGAAGGATCAACGGCAGCTACACCCCTTCTTCGTTTTTTCCGATCGGGATCTGCAAGTTCTGCGATCAAGACTCTCCATGTGTTGTTTCCAGACGACTGGACGATTGAGCCGACGTCAGAAAGCGCGGTCGTCGAAATCGAAAGCTTGCCCTATCTTAACCGCAAACTTGCCCGGCTGGTTGGGACGGCATATTTCCGGAGCGGTGAAAGCGATGCGATCCGCTTTAGAGTAGAACCAGACACAGAGGGTCGCGAACACGACCTTGAATTTCCATCTGGCTCGCCGACCGGGTTCGAGCTCGCAGATGAGCAGTGCGAACTAGCTGTCTCGCCAGCTGACCCACTTATCCGCGATGGAGGAAAGCAGCCAAGGCCACCACGCGCCGGCGAACTATTCTCTCGGCGCCCCGGAGGGAAATGGGTGCCATTGTCCAGTCGCATCGACAGCGTCGGCCTGACAGAATTTTCGTTGCGCGACCCGGAGGCTGGCGTTCAAATCGAGAGGCGGCTGGTAGCCCTATTCCCGATTGGTGCGCGCATCAGCGGGACGATGAACGATGCGCGTCGTGGACAAATCCGGTTGGAAGGACTACCGGGCTGGACAGCTTCGATTGCCAATGCAGCCTGTGAAGTCGATCAGGTCAATTCAACTACGCTTTCGTTCAAATTTTTAGGACGCCCGCTATATCGCCTTCCAATGATGGTTCGCCCCGCCGTAGGCCAGCCATTCGAGATCGTCGTTCCCCTGATCGGTCGCGATGCGGCCATCGCCCTGGCCGATGGTTCGGTTCTGGAACCCGGAGCCCAGGTTGATCTTGGGACGCTCAGGGGTGCGGTTGCCATATCACCGCGAAGAACCGTCCTGCACGTGACCGGCAAGGGGGCCAAGTCGGGCGGACTGAGCGCAGCGGTCGACGGCGAGCTGCCTTTGGGCGTTCTGCGAAGCGCCATTGATGAGATCCTCACAACCCTGCCAGGCCAGGACGATCTGGCTGAGCTCGAATTCGTAGGGGACACGCGCCTGCCCATCCGCATCAGCCGCTACCGCAACAAACAACTCGCTCACGATGGTGGCATAGTGAGCTGGTCAGAAGGGTCTAGCTCACCCAAAGTCCTCCCTGTGGCAAGGATGGTTCTCGATCCTCGACACGAACATGCACTGGAACAAGAGGCTGAGGGGCTTTGGCGAATCCCCGAGCGATGCAAGGGGCTCTGTCTTGTCTATCTCCGGCACGGTGTGGATGTTGTTTCGAGACCACTGCCCGTTCCGCAACCGGGATCTCCCGTTGCTCATACTGGAAACCTAGTGTCTGCGCTCGCAATAGCTGACTATGAAACTCGGCAAGCCGAGATAGGGAATGCACTTCACCATATCGTTGAAGATGTGGGGGGCTTCAGATTCCTGCTTGAAGCCGCCACGACCCTGAATGGCCTCCCGGCAAACGCCTTTGATGCTCTGAAACTGCTGCCGTCCTGTCCGCAGGCCTTGGTTGGCCTTCTTCTTAGCGCCCGGGATGCTGGAGAACGAGGCACCATTTGGTCTCTTCAAAACGAGTTGCCTTTCCTTTGGTTGGGATTGCCACTATCCGCGTGGCGGGCAGCGCTTGAGGCCGACTATGCTGCTGTCTTTGTGGCGCTCGAACCACTTCTCGGTGCGGGAAAGGCTGGTGCGGAGGCGCTAGGGCGGGTGGCTACATTACGTGCCGAACTGAATGCGCTGGAACCGGCGCTGGCATGGATTTTCAGCCTAGCGGGAATTGCCACAGTAGAGGCAACTCGATTTCCGTCACTGAACGATCTCACCGGGACCTATATTGCGAGCCAAATCCACCGAAGCAGCGAAGGGCGAAATGATCTTGCCGCTCGGCTCGAGCTTGCCGGCTTGAAGCTGCCATCGGAAATTCTGACCAAATCGCACGAGGACTTCGATGGCCTGTTCGCACCGATCCTGCTCGCTGCTAGCGCCCAGGGAAGACTGACTATTAAACGCGACCTGGCGCTACTTGCCCGTCGCACGCTCCGAGAGAACCCGGCCTACGTGTCCGGAGCCTACGCTCACCTTCTGAAGTTTTATGATTCGAAATGAAAATGACCCAGTTCGACGTATTGGATGAAGTGAAGCGACGCACGGCTGAAGCCGTCGTTGCCCAATCCGGCCTCGCGCATGAAGGACTGCGACGGCATCTCCGCGAACTGCTCGGCGGAAATAATCCTGCGAGCGGCGCTTTGATGCAGCAGGCGATAATAGAGGGAGCGCACCCATTTGTTGCCGCAGATAAGACCATGCAGGATTTCTCTGGGTCGCTGCTCCATCGTGATCTGATATCCGCATTGGATGGGTTGCCGGACGGTCACGACTACCGGTTTCCGCGATCGCGGAAACCTTTCCAGCATCAGGTCGAAGCCTGGCAGCTGCTCGCGGAAAAGGATCCGCAATCGGTCCTGGTGACTTCGGGAACGGGTTCAGGGAAGACGGAATGCTTTTTGTTTCCGATCCTGAGTGATTTGGCCGCGCAAGCAGGCACGCAGCGCGAACCTCTTCAAGGCGTGCAGGCCATTATGCTTTATCCATTGAACGCTCTGATTGAGAGCCAGCGCGAGCGTCTATCCGCTTGGACGAAGCCGTTCGGCGGCAAGCTCCGCTTTTGCCTATACAACGGCGATCTTCCAAGGGATGCAAAAGAGTCCGATCGCCGTCGCTCCCCAGAGCGAGTGGTCGACAGGGTGCGCTTACGCTCAAGCCCTCCGCCTGTGTTGGTCACAAACGTGACCATGCTCGAATACATGCTTGCGCGCGCCGAAGATCAGCCGATCATTGATGTTTCGAAGGGAAAGCTGCGCTGGATCGTCCTCGATGAGGCTCACTCGCTCGTCGGTGCTGCCGCCGCAGAGATAGCACTGCTGCTCCGGCGAGTATTACTCGCCTTTGATGTGAAACCAGAAGATGTCCGCTTCGTAGCCACCTCGGCGACAATCGGATCGGGCGAACAAGTGCGTGAGCAGCTCCAGAGCTTCTTAGCCGACGTGGCTGGCATTCCTGACGGCCGAGTTCATGTGATCGAGGGCCGTCGCGTAATGCCTCGTCGCCCCGAGGGTCGGCACTCGCCGATATCAGATGATATTCGAACTGCGGACCCCAATCGGCTGTATGAGGCCCTCGGCCGTGATCCGCAGACTTGGAGTCTAGTCGAAAAGCTGTTCGAGGGAAGCGTGCCGCTTGCCGACTTCGAGCTGCCCGCTCGCGCCTATAGCATATCCGCCCCCGAACTCGTTTCAGCGATGTCACGTGCGACGCGAAAGGCTCCTGGTGGTGAGGTCGAGCCCTTTGCGCCGATGCGTCTTCATGCGTTTGAACGCGCGGTCGCTGGCATATGGAGCTGCATCAACACGGACTGCCCCGGCAGACCTTCGGACTGGCCGTTTGGAGGTATCTTGTCCGATCGCTCCGACCATTGCCCGTTATGCCTAGCGCCGGTGCTGGAGATCATAAGTTGCACCGAGTGTGGTGAGGTATTCTTAGAAGGAACGGAAAGGGGTGAACGGCTAGCGGCACCGTTGCGCAACCCCCCGCGCGACGAATTCGCCTTCGAGAATGCGCGCGAAAACGATGCCGGATCAGAGGCCGGCGACGAGATAGAGGAAGAGGTGCCAGAGGAAGAGGCCGTCTTCCAGCGCGATCGTCTGTTCGCCACCAACCCGACGGCTGCTGCTCGCGGATTTTGGCTGGATCGAAAATCTGGTTGGCGGGTGTCTGATGCTCCTGCCGAGGGCGGCGCATCTCTGTTGTCCGAGGAACATGCGGGACCGCGTCACTGCCCGCACTGCAGTCCGGAAGGCCGCAAAAGATCTGAAATGTTGCGACCCTTAAGATTTGGTGCTCCCTTTATCCTCGGCAACGCAGCACCGATCTTGCTTGAAGGAGTGGAACCAGCGCGACCAACAGACGGCGAGAAACTCCCTTCAGCCGGACGGCGCCTGCTGTCATTCACTGACAGCAGACAGGGGACTGCGCGTATGGCGGCCAAGCTACAGGTCGAGGCGGAGCGGAATTTTGTCAGAAGCTTCGTCTACCATCAGCTAATAGCATCCACGCAGCCCCAAGCAGGCGCCGATGAGGAGATCGCTCGAACTACGACTGAGATCGAGCAGCTCGAGGCCGCGTTCGCAGCCACGCGCTTGCCCGCGCTAGAGAATCTTATCGCAGAGAAAAGGCGAACGCTGGCTGGGCTGACGTCCGGAAATCTAGACGGTGTTGCTTGGCCGGACCTTGTTAACCGGCTGTCCGAGCGGGTGGAGGTCGCCGAATGGATAAAGTCCATTTGGCAAGTGCGTGACGAGGCCCTCTTCGCTGACGCCGGAAAGGTCGCCGAGTTCTTATTGTTGCGCGAATTCTCCAGGCGGCCGCGGCGAGCCAATTCGCTGGAAACGATGGGGATGGCGCGGCTGCGCAACCCGGCCGTCGACAGGCTGACAGAACTGCCAGACGCCCTCCGGCGCAGGGGCAAGACAATCGCGGAGTGGCGATCTTACCTTGATGCCGTCCTTACTCATTTTGTTCGGGCCAATGGTGCGGTTTCGATATCGCGTCAGTTGCAACATTGGATATCACCGAAAGCGAAATTGAAGTCGCTAATCGGGCCGGAAGAACACACCGACGGCGACCAGAGCCTTCAGGCTTGGCCAAACGGTTATTTTCGTGCTCACCCACGATCGCGGCCGGTTGCGCTGCTTGTTCATGGCCTAGGCCTCGAGCTAAGTGACCCAGGCGATAGAGCTGATCTCAACGAGTGTCTGAGTATGGCCTGGCGACAGGTCCAGCACACGTTTTCCGCCGATCCCGAACGACGCGTCTTTGATTTCTCTAAAACCTTCGTCGCTCCAGTCACGAACGCTTTCTATTGCCCGTCGACCCGCCGAATTCTCGGCGCCGCACCATTCGGAATGACGCCTTACGGGCTGGAGAGCAAGCTAGGGGATCGACGCCAGGCTGTTCCTGTTGTCATGCCCCTACATCCCGAAGCCTTGCTTGGGCTGCTTGACATGGACATTGCAAGGCAGGCCGTTAGTCAGTGGATCGAATCCGACGCGGCTGTTGTCGGATTGCGGAATCTAGGCGCATGGAACAACATCTCTGATCGCGTAGCACTGTTCGCCGACTACGCGCGCTCGGCGGAGCATTCAGCTCAGCAAACAGGCGGACGGCTGCGCCGATACGAGCGGGACTTCAAGGCCGGCAGGATCAACATTCTCAACTGCTCAACCACGATGGAAATGGGCGTCGACATCGGCTCGGTCTCGTCAGTAATGATGACCAACGTGCCTCCGTCCATCGCGAATTACCGCCAACGTGTTGGTCGCGCCGGCCGCCGCGGCCAAGCAATTTCTCTTGCCTTCACCTTCTGCAAGGACAGACCCCTTGACCGTGAGGCTTTTCGAAATCCGCACGCATTTCTTCGACGGAACTTGTCAGCGCCAAAGGTGACGCTAAGCAGCCGGCCGATTGTGCAACGCCATGTAAATGCTTTTCTGCTGAGCGGGTTTATGCGCGAGCGAGGAGGCGACAGTCTCAAGATGCAAATCGGCGCTTTCCTCGGCTGTCCAACCGAACCCTCAGAGACCCGCCCGCTCAAGTCGGACCGCCCGGTCGAGACCTTCATTGAGTGGCTTGAGCGACCGGCGGTAGCAACAGCCTACGAAATGGGCCTCGCGGCACTGACAAGGAGAGCAATCCTGTGGGGCGACCAGACACTGGTGGAACATACCCGTAGTGCGATCGTGGACCTCTCAAAGGCGTTCGTCGCGGAATGGGAGGGCTTAGTAGCACTCGCAAAGGACGAAGGAGTTAGAGAGGCAGGCAAGTCCCGGATGGCGATCGAGCTCAAGCGCATGTGCGGCGAATTTCTGCTTAGCGGCCTAGCTGACAGAGGTTTCCTTCCCGGCCATGGCTTTCCGACTGACGTAGTCTCCTTCATCCCAGGAAAGGAGTTCAAATCACCGGAAGATACTCAGGATGGGACGAGGCAATTCCGAACGGTCGGCCCTCAACGTTCGCTTGACTTAGCGATTCGGGACTATGCCCCAGGATCGGAAGTAGTGCTCGACGGCCTTGTGCACAAGTCAGCCGGAGTGACGCTCAATTGGAAACGGCCTGCAAGCGAGGAGAATTTGGCTGAAGTCCAGAGCCTTCGCTTTCACTGGCGCTGTTCAGAGTGCGGAGCAAGCGATACGAAACGCGGCTCTGGCCCTGAGCAATGTCAGGCTTGTGGCGCCGAGCATCCACTCAGCCACGAGTTCCTGCGACCGGCTGGGTTCTCCGTCGATCCGAGAGCACGTGTGCACGCTGATACAGACACGTTGTCGTATATCCCACCAGAGGATCCGGTGGTGTCAGCCCGGGACACGGCGTGGCGGAGTCTTCCGATCCCTGAACTAGGCCGCTATCGATGCAGCCGAGAGGGCCTCGTATACTATTCCAACCGAGGCGGCCAAAAAGGCTTTGGGTATGCTATCTGCTTGCAGTGCGGCCGGGCGGAACCCGATACCGACAATCGCGGGCTAGCCTCACCGCCCCCTGCGCTCGTTGATCATAAGCCCTTGCGTTATCGTCAGGGGCAAGAGCTCTGTCCGGGCAACGAAAAGCCGTTCAGCATCAAGCGGAACATCTCCCTTGGTTACGAAATCACCACGGACGTTTTCGAGCTTCAGCCGCAGCACCCCTTGCGACGGGCGGCCGCCAACGCGTTCGTCATTGCCTTGCGCGAAGCTCTTTCTCAGGAACTTGGTGTTGAGGCTGACGAAATGGGCTTTGCCGTCGCCGAAAGCCGTAATGCCTTGGGGGCATCCACCGCATCCCTGTTCATCTTCGATCGGGCGACTGGCGGAGCCGGCTTTGCGGTGTCGTTCGAGTATCTGATGCGGCCAATCCTTCGCCGAGCAGAGCAAATCCTGGATTGCAAGACGCCGGGTTGTGAAAAAGCCTGCGCCGCCTGCGTGCTTACCTCGGATGCACCGGATGGTAAGGATGACCTGGACCGGAAGGCGGCGCTCAACTTTGTTCGCAATCATTTCACGTTTCCGGACGACCTCTACCCGGCTGATTGCTTTGTTCCAGGCGCTGAGCTGTCGCTCGCCCCGATCGACGAAATTGACAGGGAACTACGACGTTCTGCGCAATCAAAATTAACGATCTATCTACCTCATCAAAGCATCTCGGCATCGATACAAGATTGGCCTTTGGCCGGACAATTCCAACGATGGGGCATGCGAGGGCACTTGGTGCGTCTGGCCGTGCCCTCTGGAGAGGTTGAGAAGCTTAGCTCGGCCGACAGACTGGGTCTTCGAGATTTCGCAATCGGGCACAACGTTGATTTGATCTCAGCGGACGCGCCAATCTTCGAAAACGGGGCATCGGCGTTGGCGGCAGTCGACAAAGGTGATTTGGGTTCTGTCTGGGCATCGCGCGAACTGGAGCCCAGCCTGCCAGGAAAGCGGTGGGGAAGTCCGAAAATCCATCCAGTGGTGGTTGGCAACGTCTCGGTGGAATCGCAATTTGCAACTATTGATCTTAAGACGCTTTTGCCGGCTCCCGGGGCTCAATTCGTTCAAATCGACTCGGAGCTCAACTGTGACATTGCCGCGTTCGGCGCCAATGCGTCCAAGATCATGGTCGATCTTCTAACCAGATGTGGTGCTTGGTCAAAAGCTGGCATCAAGAAGGCGACCTATCAGGACCCTTATGTTTCCTCTCCGCTAGTGGCACGCCTCTTGGTCGACACGATCAGTCAGGTAGTCCTTCAATCCGGGGCAAGTGATGCGTCACTCACTCTCGAAACTCGATCGACCCGTATTAATGAACAGCGAGGTCAGCCTTGGCAGATCGTGCATGATTGGCGTGATGCGGGCGACCAGAAGGCCGTGATTGACCTCTTTGGGCAGCACAGGGGAATACGCGTATCGGTAGTTCACAAGGATGTGCCGCATGGTCGCTACCTGGATATCGAATTCAAAGACGGAAGTCGCGCTACGATCGTTCTTGACCAAGGTTTCGGTGCTTGGTCAGCACCACGACATATTCCGGTCCGGCACGATTTCGGAGCTGATGCGGCCACTCAAGTGAGGAGACTTGCCACCACAAACGTAGTTCTGCAGAGAAATGGCATAGGCAAGACCTATTTCGTCGCCGCGCCGCGCTAGACGTGCCCCTCGAGGTGGCAAGTTGCCGGCAGTTCTGGTGACTACCATCGACTAGATTCGAAGGTCATCCAGGAATTCAGAACCAGGTTTGACGCACGACACGACTAGCCGCTCTCTGGCGCGTGTAGCCGCGACATAGAACAGCTGCCGTTCAGTCGCGATTATCTCGTCGAGTTCGAATTCATCGGCCACATCCACTACGCGGGATTCCAGTGGCAGGACACCTTCGTCGCACGCCATGAGGACCACTGCGCGAAACTCCAGGCCTTTGGCGAGATGCATGATGCCGAGTAACGCCTCATCCACGCCGGCTCTGCCATCGACTAACGTTCGGGTTTTGAGGGACGCCGCCTCCGCGGCCGCACGTGCGCGCGGCAATTGTTGTTGTGAACGCACGAAAATCCCAATTTCGCTGGGTGCAAATCCTTCGCCGATCAGCTCCCGCAGCACCGCGGCGACCAGAACCTTTTCTGCCTCCATGCTTTCGGCAATGACGATTTGCGGTTCCGGCCCCTCGAAAACCGAGACAGTCCCTGACCGCTGATCCTCTAGACCGTCTACGTCGCGAACGCTGGAGGGAAGGAGCCGGTCGGCTGCCTGGCGGATCTGATGCGAGGTGCGATAGTTGACCTTGAGAATGGAGGAGCGACCGCGAACATCGATACCCAGCCCCTTCCAGGAGAATGGTTGCTGGAAAATGCGCTGGCCGAGATCGCCCGCGAAGAACAGGGCATCTGGCTGCGCTGGCGAGATCGCGGCAAGAAAGCGAAACTCCGCGATGCCAAGATCCTGCGCCTCGTCGACCACAATGTGCGTGTAAGGCTTTTCGGCTCTTGTCGCATAAGTGAGCGTCACCGCTTCGAACAAGCCCGAAGGGCTCAAGAGTCCACGCCTCGCGAGCGATTCACGCACCCGCGCAAATATTCCCCAAAGTTTTTCGCGCTGGCGTGCGCCAAGTCTGTTCTTGCGCCCCATGCGTGGGACAACGGCATATGCCTCTTCGCTGTCGATACGCCAGGCGTCGATGACATGTTCCCACTCCGAGACAAGGAACTGCGGCGAAATTCGCTCTCCTGCTGGTCGGCTGCGGTCTTGAGAACGGTCGCTCGCATGGTCGCCTGATCGGCTACATGCGGCTCTCGTCCGGTGCTTAGCGCATAAAGTTCGCGAGCCGTCTGTTCAAAGGAAGAGATCGTCACTCGTTCCAGGAAACCCGGTCGATCGGCCGAGAGCATCGCAAGTTTCCTGGCAAGAGCGTGTGCAAGCGGGTCGGAAAAAGTGGTCAGGAGCACGCGCGCATCGGCACGGGTCTTAAGAATGCGCACCACCCTATGCAGTGCCACCACGGTTTTTCCAGTCCCCGCCGAGCCGGCCACTCGAGCTGGCCCATTGTAGTCGCGCTCGACCACGCCGCGCTGCAGGGGATGCAGAAAGACAGCCCACTTCTCGAAAGGCGCGTCGAGTGCGGCCTGCAACTCCTCCGCACCTTCGAGTATCCGGAAACGACGCTGTGTATCAGGATGTGCGAGCGGATCGGTCGCCGGCGCGGCGGCAATCTTGAGCACCCCAGTAGCCGCATATTCAAATAGTGCTTCGACGGCCTCTTGTGGCAGATAGCCCACAAGGGCGAAGAACTCGTCTTCGGTGGCGGAGGCGACGTCGTCCAGCCAGTCTATGGGGACGCCGACGGACAGCAGATCGTCCTGTGACAGGGGGGCAAAGAGTAACGGCGATTGAACTGGCGACGGTGCTTCGAGGGGCAATGTTGCCTGAGCAAGGCCCGTTGGCAGAGCCGCTATCTCCTCGACCAGTTCGCGCACCTCCACGATCTGGATCGCACCGGTCTTGGGATGCGCCTCGATCCGGCGTCGCTCGGCCCATTTGTAGGCGTCGTCATGGTGATCGACATAAGCAAGCATCAGGCTTCCGCCCGTCTTGTGAACTATGATGCGCAGATCCCGATTGACCCGCACGGACCAGAAATTCGGGTCTTTTGACTTGTCGATGCGATGGAATTGCAGACCCGGCTGATCAGGATTTGCCTGCAGGTCGAATGCCGTCAGCTTCGCCTGCTTCTGCTCGTCATTACTGAGCTTGGCGAGGGATGAGGTGAAGCTGTCGGCGAGGATCGTAGACAATGTGAAGACTCTCTATTTTCCGTCCTTTGGCGACCGAGAATGCCGGCCCCGACGGTATTCCACAACGACTTTCGAAATCATTTCATCACGCTTTAATTGTTTTGCCGATTTAGGCTTTAGCTCCCCGATGCGTTTCTTCGGCTGCGCGGGTTTTATCACCCTGCTCTTCGGACGTGGCTTGGTTCTGGCGGTATTCTCTTTCGCCGGTGGAGGAGAGACAGTCTTTGAGCGGGCTCGGCGAAGTTTTGAGCGTCGAATTAGTATTGATGCGGGAATGAGTGACTGGGGCCTCGTGTTTGTGAACGTGCTCGGTTCACGCAAAGGTCTCAGGACATGTTCGCCAGTTGCAATCGCCTTAAGAAACCGCTCGTTTTCGAACCATGTAACTTTGTAGGAGCACGGAGCGTGCTTAAACGCATGAAATACGCTGATCCCAGAATATGAGCCACTGACCACATCACCAGCTGCGATGATTTCTTCTGGACATACGATGGAGAAATATACCACAGGCCCTTCGGCCATTTCGATCAGTTGGCCAGCCAGAAAAAGTTGCAAACCCTTGCGCTCGATCGACAGGATTTCAATCATCTGCCAGTCAATCGCGTAGCCAGAGCTATGGTAGCGGCCGCCGTCGTAGATGCCGAGAAAACTCGCGGCTTCTCCTAGCTCAAGCCGGATTCCGCGTGCACGTGCTTGAGGGCGCGGAGATACTGCGTTCACTGAGCGCTTAGGGTTGTCCGTGCAGCCGTGTTTCGGCCACGGTGGCCCAAGATCGTCGAAGAACACGCGGCTGCCTCTGTCATTCTGATAATAGAAGACCGTGGCCATGCAGACCGGACAAGTCGCGTTCGGATTTACAAAGCATGATGAGTAGCCTTTGCTTGCCCGCTGGTCCCGCAGGATTCGCTCTGCATCGCGGGTCTGCATCGACCTGCGCAACTGCGAACGATCAATCCTAACGTTGCCCCACGTGCTAGAACACCAACCGCAGCCACAGTTGGAATAGTGATTGTTGCCTCGCCCCATTGCCTACACCCTAATCACTTTCACCAGGACTCGCTGGCATGATCGAAAACTGTTGTGACCCACGCCAGCCAGCGGCGTATAGCTGAGATACCTAGGCGGTCGTAACCTCCCTGTATTCCCGAGCCCGTCGGCCGCCGAGTTACCATGGTGGGTGTCATGTTGCCGATGGCCTTGCGATTAGGCCGGCTCGAACTTGATGTGTTGGGGTAGACTATACCCGTTGTAGCGGCCCACTATCTCAAACTCAAAATAGGTTCGGCGCCTCATGGCCTAAATAGGCCGCGAAGCATCAAGTGAAGATGTCAACGAATATGGCTAGCATTAAATACTCTATTAAATCAATAACCATTTTCGACCGCTTGTTCGCATGGGATTATCTATTTCGTCCAATAATTTTCGCAACCCTGAGAATGTCTTATCTTGAGGCCTGTGGACCGAATATCGAAATTGCTTACTGGCAATCTTTCTTACTTGAAGTATAGCAGGTCTAGGCAACTCTGCGCCAGCAATTTCGATGGTATAATTATGGTCATGCTTTATAACTGGCCTTTTATATTTAATATTACTATTCTCATCTGTAAGAAAAATATTTACAGACTGATATTTCGCTAAATCAATTTGGAAATATTCTTCCCATACCGCCTTTGGCGGCTGAACTTGTTTTGCGCGTCCGCCTCCCTGCTCAAAAGTAAGCTCCATTATTAGGGTAGAAAGCCGACTTTGCTTCGGCAAGATAATCTGCTTTTTCTTTGGAGCAACATAAAAACTTTCAAGATCGCTGAGATCACTCTTGGATAGCTTCGTAATTGCAAGGATGTCTACGAAATCACGGATTGACTTGATAATCTGCTTTGAATCGGTCCGTAGAACGGTCTCAATTAATATCGATGCTGAATGCTTTGAAGCATTTGAAGACCCAACGAATCCTACTTTGTCGAACGCAAATATCTTTGAATGTAAGTTCTGAGCGGAATATATCTCTACGCCAAATGATCTTAGCTTTTCAAGTGAGTTAGGCGAAGTTACTCCCGATTTAACGGTATTAATACTTGCGTCAACCACCAACCGGCTTCCAGCCTTCAGTGGCAGCAGACCGTGACCATCCCGTCCGAAATATGCCACGGCGACATGCGCTGGTTTGTTCGCATTCTTTGCCTCGCTTGTTATGTCCGCCCAAACGTGAGGTGTTAAAAGCTTAAGCACCTGCGCCCTCCCAGTCCGCTCACACCCCAAAAACTTTCAACACTTCATCACCAAAATGATTGATCACCTTAACGGCAATCCGCTCCGTGCTGGGACGCGGAAAGGAGCGAGACGTGTCCGAATTTAGTGTCTGCCAGGCTTCTTCGTCGATCTCGGCCTTCAGAGCAGCCTTCAGCGACCTATATGGATCGGCCCCCCCATCCTTCGCTGAGCCAAGGAAGTAGGCGTGGCGGACAAAGAAGCTCTCCTCGTTGTAGTTTGTGTCTATGAACCAGGCGGCGATGCCGCTGGTGTTGGAGGAGCGGATTTCACCTGTTGAGGGATCGAAGACATCGACCCCATTGACCTTCACCTGCAACTCGCCGTCGGTTGTTTCGATCAGATCGATGTCTGGCTCGCCGAAAACGACGAAGGGGTTACCCTTGCCTGTGTTCTTCAGTTCGTCAGCCATATGAAGATCAGGGTTCATGCGCGCCTTCAGGATAGGTAGCGGGCCAAGCCGGTTCAGATCCGTTGCCTGAGCCTCGAAGTTAAAAGCGCAGGCGATCAGCGCGTCGAAGCGAGCGTCGGAGGCTTCGCGCGCAGCAGCGGTGATCTGGCTGCGTGTCAGCGTGCCAAATTCCGGACCGATCAGGATTCCTGCGCGCTTCTCGTGGCCGCCTCCATCAGTATATCTACCTTCCGCCGCCAGCCAATTGCCAGGCCAGGGCTCTACCGAATTGAACCGGATCGTGTCGGCTTTCGCATGTTGGTGGACACCTGCGGCGCGCATGTGGTCGAGCACCATCTGACCGAAATCGATCTCCGGCACGTTGGCGGGTGTCGGCTGCATGCCGCCTTCGCCGGCCTTGATCTCAGCCCCGAGCGTATCGTCACGCGCCGTGATGACCCGATGTGGCGAAAGACTCTCGACGGTGAACGGGCCAGCGACGCGCACCCTGTTCCTGTCCTCGTAAGGACGATCGTAGAGCGTCTCGACATCGGACGCGCGCGCAACGGAGGCATCGATTTCCTTCTGACGCCCCATGCGGCCTTTCCACCAGCCGCTATGAAGCTCCCGCACTCGCGCGCTGACGAGACCAAGCTTTGCGACGCCGTCCTTCGTCTCCAGCCACTGGTCGATATCGCGGGGGATTTCCCATTCCTCGAACCGCGTCTGGAGCCTCTCATTTAGTTCGCCACGCAGCGGCTCCAGCACCTCCTGCCACTTCTCCCTGATAACATCAATCTCGGCATTATTGGCGATGGAGCCTGAAGTATTCCACCGTGTGCGTTCGTAAACGAATCCTTGCCGAATGTCCTTGCCGGTTGCTGTCTGCGACTGGATTCTTCCCGAAATCTCCTGCTCCTTGGCACGGCCTTCTGTGCTGTCGACTAGCAGGTAGTAGGGATAGCGTGCAGACATCAGCCGTGTGCGGGCGAGGGCGAGGGCGACACGTGACGTATCGATGGTGATCCATCGCCGGCCCCATTGCTCTGCAACATTCGCCGTCGTGCCTGAGCCACAGGTTGGGTCAAGCACGACATCGCCAGGGTCGGTCGTCATCAGAATGCAGCGCTTAACAAGTTCCTCGTTCGACTGCACGACGTAGATGGGCGACGAGGCACCACCTAGTCCGTCCCACCAATTCGAGATTCGAATAGCCGGAGGGTTTGGTGCGTATCTTATGAAGCGCACATCGTTCTTGAGGGGGTAAAGGCGATCGGCCCAATAAAGACGTGTCATGCCAGCGGCCGCGCGCCCGTCAGAAAGCACCGTATGCTTCCAGCATTGTAAATCGCCAATAGGAAAGGTTCTGTTCCAGAATTTGAGCGGATGCGATTGGTTCTTTCTAAAGCCGCCACTCTTCAGAGGGTGTAACGCGAATAGCCTCGCGTCAGGCCTCCTCTCGAAGAGCTTCGAGGGATCATCACGGTATGCAATTCCATCCTCATTCTCGAGTTCGCGCAGCGACTTACGACGGCCCTCTATTTCCACCATCGGAAAGTCATCAACGAGTTCAGTGCTATTCCGAACTATGAAAAGTGGACGGACCTTAATGGCCCCGGACGATTTTGGTGATCTTCCAAACCACAAAATATGGTCGTTTACGGCTTCAAGCAGATTTCCAACCTGGCTGCCCTTCTTCTTTGCAACAATCTGAGCTACGAAATTCTCCTCCCCGAACACCTCATCCATCACAGCTCTCACGCGATGGACATTCTCATCCCCGATCTGAACAAAGATCGAGCCGCTGCTAGAAAGCAACTCGCGTGCGACCATTAGTCGGTCGCGCAAATAGGTGAGGTAGGAGTGAATGCCGTCCTTCCAGGTGTCGCGAAAAGCCTTCACCTGTTCCGGCTCGCGAGAAATGTCTTCCTTCTTGCCATCTTTCACGTCGCGCGAAAGCGTAGAAACCTGCCAGTTGGAATTGAACTTGATGCCGTAAGGCGGGTCGAAATAGATGCACTGCACCTTCCCACGCATCGCCTCACGCTCGGCGAGGCTCGCCATAACCTGCAGGCTATCGCCGAGGATGAAGCGGTTCGTCCAGTGCTGAGCGTGCTGATAGAACTCGGCCCGCGCCTCCGGATCCTGGATGCCGTTAAAATCGGCAAAGAGGTCCGGTGCGTCGGTCTCGGCCTCGCGGCGCGCGTTCGAATGGCGCTTGAGGTCGTCGATGATCGCCTTGGGGTGAACTTTCTCTTGCACATAAATAGGTGGTGCGTTGACTATGAGATCGGACCAGTCCTGTCGGTCCTTACCGCGCCAGACGAGTTGCGCGTCGCCAAGCTCGAGCTCGCCCGTCTCGGCGAGCTGGCGCATCTGCTCCTTCGTGATGCGGATGCGCGCGCCATTCCAGACGATCTGCGGATCGAGATCAGGATCGCGGTCCCGTTCCTCACCACTCGCAAGCGGTCGAGGCCGTGCGATCGTCATCTCGCGTTCGGCCCCGCCGAGGATTTCCTCCTGCTGCTCGAACAGCGAAGCCATCTCGGCGGTCGGCACGTTGATGCGCCGCGCGGCGTCATGGGTGAGGGCTTCGATTTCACGTGGCGATTTGGCCATCAGTTCGTTCTCGCCTTAGTTAGAAGCTTGCTAAAGACTGGCACAGCATCTGCCGCACGTTTAAGCACCAGCTCAATTGCCTCCATTGCATGTTCCAATTGATTGTCGGCGAGTGCGGTAGCGACACGACCGGAATTTAGTGTGCAATTTGAATAGAAATTTCCGCTGTCACTTAGGTGAAAGCCGAAAGGCGATAGCAAATGCGCGAATTCCCGCGCGAGTGGCTTCCATTTTCTCGCCCCCAACGCCTCCTGCCCAAGCCACAGACATAACTGCCCTCCACCGGTGCCAACGTAGCGGGACAGCCAGAAATATGGAGTGCTGCCAATACCATCACCTGCGTCGTCTGGACCAAAGTCGAGATAAAACCACCCTTCAGGCTCTTCTTCATCGAACCATTCGGCCGGCGCAAACCATGGCTCATCTGAGCTGTATTCTCCTTTCCAGCCGTGAGTTCCAGTCCATTCCTCGCAAGCCGTGCATATCTCGCGCCACAATCGATCACCCAATGCCTCGATCCGCTTTGCTGCGTCGTCGAGGTCTTTCAGGTTGTCGATCAGAAGGCGATCGAGTTCAGATGTGTCCGTCATCCGTTACCTCAGTGGAACCGCATGATGTGATTTGCGAATTGTGTGGCCAACTGGGCCGCTACGGTGGTCCGATCGGCGTTGTTCACCACCGTTCTGATCGAATTGGCTACGTCTCTCCATCGACACGGCAAGATGCCTTCAACTGCTGACAGTGGCATTTCGGATAAAAAGACGACTGCGCAATTCTTACGGTGGAGGATCGCTGCTTTTTGTCGTGCGAGTGCCAGGTATTGCGCAACCTGGGATGCCTTGCTTTCTCCTGCGTAGACTTTGACTTCGATAAAGACGACGAAATCCGCACCGCCAATCTCGATATCAACACGGTGTTCGGTGCTCGCAAGTGGGTAGTTCTCTCGCGTAACCCTCAGCACGCCCTCCATTTCGAATCCTGCCAATTCGAAACCTCGTATTCTTTGCCATAAAGCGCGGATGAATGCGTCGCCAAAGCCGTGTGATCCCAAGGGATTCAGAAGCCAAGCCAAGACTCGCGAATTGCGAACTTCGTCAAGGCCGATACCAGCGATCGACCAAATGTCGCTTAACTCCCCCCGTCCTCGCGCAGTCTGCAACGGCGCCTTCAGCACGTTGAGCGTGTGGGTCAGCTTTTCTGGACTTGTCCGCAGCTGCTGAATCTCGACCGTCGTCGAATGTCGCGCGAGATATGGAGCAATCTGGCGGATTACAGACCGCAGTCGGTCTGCCGGGCCCGCTGATCCCGTTTGTCCGGCACGCCAGGTTTGCAGGAACGAGAGCAACCGAATCTGCTGCGCGGTGCGCTCCGAGCTAAGACTGAGGTCGTTCAGTGCGCTCATGCATCCAACGCCAGGGCGAACTCAGTTGTGGCGAGGGCATTGCTCGCACAATGGGTCTTAGCCATCAGATTGATATTCCATCAGTCACGAACGCGTAGCGTTCCTTGATATAGGCCGCCCACTTATCGCCAGCCGGCGCCTCTGCGAGCAGGTTGCCGAAAAGCACTTCCGTAGTGCACGATACGAAGCGGTCGGGTTTTGCGAGCAGAGATCGGAAGAACTCGAAAGCGTCGATGGCGCCGAGTTTAGCAAACTTCGGCGACGTTACAGCGTGAAGCTTGCGGTTGCCGCTTGGCGATATGTGGAGAACGCGAACGATATCGGCATCGCCGTTCTTCTCCATCTGATGCGCCAACATCTGCTGGCGCAGAAGCTGGTAGAACGGTTCGTAGAAGAAGTCGTCAATCGACAGGTTGGGATCGGTCCTAAGAGGCCCGTTAGGGGCAAACATCAGGTCCTTGTATCGCGCGCGCCTTGTGACATGGCCCCCGCTTGGTGCAGCGTCTCCACCCTTTATCCGTGAACCGTCCCGCAGCGGCGCACCATAGCTTTCGGTATACTTCCACTCGACAAGGAGGCCCTCGATCCCGCTGGGGGTCTTGAAGCGCATGAACGCGTCGGCGCTTGTGCAGTTTGCCCCCCTCTGGAGGTTTCCCTTTCCTCTTACCTCGTTCAGATAGTCTCGGGTGCCTACCCATTCAAAGCCGATATACCAAGGCTCGCCGTCCGGGCCCCGCTCCACCTCCAGCATCTCAGGAGGGTCGATATCAAGTGCGTATCCAACCATGGCAGAAAGCCTCGTCGGATCCTCGGCTAAGGGCATTAGAAAGTTTAGGCAGCACGATTGTGATGACAGCATGTGGTTACTGTGCTGATGCCAAGTGATCGCATTGGGTCCATCGCGCCGGAAGTAGCGTTCAGCTTTGTCGGCGATCGCAGGGGCCAAGTTCGCAGCACGCTCGGCAAAGCGATACGCCACCCCCCTAAACGTGGTTCTGTCAGGCGCAGTTGCGTCGAAATATGAAAGTTGCCGCTTCAGTTCTGCGGTGGGAAAGCGCGGTCGTTCTTTTCGGGGAGAGCCTGGCGCCTTGGTCATTGGGCTTCTTTCTACAGTTCTGGCTTGGCACACTGGGGCCTTCATGGGAGCTTACGCTCCCTATTCCGAGCTGAACGCATGTTCGGCCGCCGCCTCGGAAGCAACAGGTTCTGGAATTTTAAGATCACTGCGTAACGTCGCCAAGAAGTCATTGCCCTCCTTGGCGAGCCGCTCAGCTCGCGATTTGATCCACTCCGGAAACTGGCCAATGCCAGTCGTAGCGAGCGAGGGCGCGATGAACTGCTGTGCGAGCTTGGTCTCACCAATAACGTATTTGCCCACGTAGTTCATCGGATCTTGCTTTGAAATGCGAATATTCGCCCTCGGTCCAATAAGCGCGATGTTAGCCAGCGCGTTGACCAATGCTTCCGGATGGTTGTTCCCTACGAATGCCTTAGGGAATACATGATGGAATTGTGGGGTGAAACCTGAAACCAGCTCGTCTGCTTCGAATCCTATCCTCATGTGCGGCTTGTCCCAATCGACGGCGTCGACCTTGTAAATCAGTATATAAAGCAGCAAGCGGCCGAAGCGGCTATCTGAGTAATCGCGCATGAAATCGTCAGAACTCAGCATAGGAAGATAGCGAATTCTTGCTAGCAGACGCTCCAGCGCATTTTTCAGATCTGAGGACTCAGCTATTTCCTTAAGATCCTCCTCCATTGAGCTCGTCGAGGACGTCGAGTAACGGCCGAAGCGAGACGCCTGCAAGAACCAGTAGAAAATCTGGTCAAAAGTCCCATCAGGATATCGATCCAACAGGGCAGTTAGCGGCACCAATGCGTTGTCCGATGGAAGAAGCGCGTTTCCTGTTATGCCATGTTCACGGAGATGTTTGGCTGCCAGCGCCCAGGCTTTCTTGGTGCGTTCCCATGCGGGCATGATGTGCGCAGCGTTCCAAAAATCGACGTCAATGTCCTTGTATCGAATCCGCTTCTTTCCGATACCTGTGAGAGTGCGAAAGACCAGATTGGGTGTAACGTCGAAGCCAGCGATGCTGAGATTCTCGATGTAGGGAAGGTAGTGTTCGCGAACCCAACCGGGAGTTCGTGCCGCGACAACGCCGAGATAGATATCTGCCTCAGTGACGCGGGTGCCACGGCTATTCAAGCGCGCGAATATCTCGACAACGTCCTCAAGGTCGTTGTCGACGGTGATCAGAACCACTTCCTTGTCCCGGATTTTCCGGAGACGATCTAACCGGGTATAGACCTCGGTTACGTCCATGCCGTCGCAGAGACCGTCCAGTTTCACATTCCTGGCAAGTTCCAGAAGTGCCCTCTGATCGGCCTCAGTTTCAGGATCGAGGTTCAGAATTTCTCGAACGGGAATGTATCGTTTTGTAGCAACCTTTCTGGTCGCAGCATTCGCGACCACGAAGAAAGGCGGGAGTTTGGCGTGAATATCGAACCTGATGTCGTATTTGTTGACCAGATCGTTCCAGGGCTTTCCTGCGTTCCACCAATACGGCTTGCGCCCGCTGAGGATGCACAGCGCCGTCGTTCGTTGCTGCCCGTCGACGACCCATTGCTTCGGAGCTTGGCCGTCTGTCGCGCCCTGCGTCTCGGCGCTGCTGTCCCAGATGAGCAGTGTGCCGACTGGATAGTTCAGCCATAAAGACTCCGCCAGATCACGGACCTGGGTCGTCTTCCAGACGAACCCTCGCTGGAACTCTGGGATGCTCCACTCATGTCCAACAGACCGCTTAACTATGTCTTTGACCTTTACGGATTGGTATCCCATTGTCGCCCTTCAATCCGTCTTTAGTGGTGAGTCACCGGCGACAGGTCGACGCGTGTTGACCAACGTCTTCATGAGATTTACCCATTCTTCCTCGAGCGCAAAAGCATCGCGGAACTCCGCAAATGCCCACCGGCCAAAGTTCCTGAGGTTGTTTACGCCCGGAACCCAGAAAGCGCGCATAGTCTCGGCCTTTATCTGAGCATTGAGATCCTTGAAGCCCTTGATCTCAATGACGAGTTGGAGCGGATCGTCCGGTCCATTCCCGTCATCCAGGAGCACGATGAAATCCGGTAGATATTTGCGATTGGTCGAACCGTCGCGGTAGGGCACTTCGAAACCGAGGGCCTGGTTCTTCACGTAGGCCAGCGTCGAGGGGTGCGCCTCGACAACACGGGCGAACTCGCCTTCCCAGGCGGAGTCGCAGACCACGTAGTTGACATGGGACTTGTCGGCTGCGGTCGTCCAAAGATTTATCTTCGTGGTGATGAAGGAGACGTGGCTTGTATTGCCATTCGGGTTGTAGGGATCGAGCATAGCCTTGACGACGGGCTCGCCGCCTGCGCCGGCTTCGTGCACGATAGCCTTGTAGATCAATCCGGCAGCAATATCCGCGAGTTCGGCGTAGGTCAGCATGCCGGCCTTGGTTCCGCCCGTCATCGTCAGGCAGTCCCTGATCCACCGACGCGTAATGGGCTGTATCTGATTGTAGAGATGATAAGGTGGCGGCTGGTCAGGGTCACGGAAGTAGCGTTCGACAAGCTTCTTCGTGAGGTGGACGGCAACGGTGTTCGGCCTCATATCGTCAAGCGCATCGGGAGAGATGTCATGGCCTTCTCCGACAAGGCCCTCAAGTCGGGCCGTGCAGGGGCCGACGAGCTCCGGCGTGAGCTCAAGCCGCGAATCCTCCGTAAATGTTGCGCTGATGCGATCATCCGGCAGATCGATCCGATAACCTGCGACGCGAGGGAAGCGGATCGAGAGACGCTCTCGCTCCCGAACCGCGAAGACGCGTGTGACCGGCTTTGGTGGCTTTCTCACCACGTCCTGCGGCTCGGTGGCGAAATCGAAGGGGATGCCGAGAATGTCGGCATATTCGGTGTCGAACAGCCCGGTCTCCGGATTGATCTCATAGCTCTGTCGCCGTAGACCACGGCCAATCACCTGCTCGCACAGAAGCTGGGTGCCGAAGGCGCGCACGCCGAGGATATGGGTGACGGTGTTGGCGTCCCAGCCCTCGGTCAGCATCGAGACGGAGACCACGCACCGTATGCGTTCGCCGAGCCGGCCCTTCCGCCCGACGGTGTTCATCACCTCGCGTAACAGATCCGAGTCGGAGATGTTTGCCGCCTCGGCGGCTCCCTCGCGAGCAGCTTTCTCCTGCCGGAACAACTCGATTTCCGCCGCAGCGATCTTGCGGAAATTCTCGTCGAGCGCCTCGCCGGAATCAACCTGCTGACTATCGATCAGCAGCGTGTTCATGCGCGGGAGCTGATTGCCATATTGGTCAAAATTACTGAAGAGCTTCAGATGGCCGCGATGAATGTTTTGGCGCTGGCTTTCGACATCCCGATCCCATCCGGAAATCCATTCGTAAACGAGATTGGAACTCGACGTGTTGTTGCAAACGACGATGAAGACCGGCGGCACGCCGATGGCCGCCCGCTCCCAGGCCTCATATTCCTTCTCGTAGTGGCTGTAGAGCGCGTAGAGCGCCGTCTGCAGCTTGGCAGGCAGCTGCAGAGGATCGAGTTCTCCCGCCTTGCCCTTGCCCTTCTTCGGCATGTCCTTGCCGATGTAGTCCCAGAGGTTGCGAAAAACGGGTGTCTCGGCGTTCACGGCGTTGTCGGAAACGGGAACGCGGGGCAACTTAACGATACCGCATTCGATTGCGTCAACGAGCGAGAAGTCGGACACGACCCAGGGGAACAGTGTCCCCTCCTCGTAGCCGGAACCACGCAGGAAGAACGGCGTCGCCGAAAGGTCATAGACGGCGCGGACCCCGACCTTCCGCTTCAGGGCTTCGATCCCGGATATCCAGAGCCGAGCCGCCTGGTTATTCTTTTCTGCCTCTTCCTTCTCCTCGCCCTTGAGCGCCAGCTCCTCTTCAGTAGGAGGGCGTTCGCGGTAGCAGTGGTGCGCTTCGTCGTTGATCACGACAATGTTTTTCAACGACAGCAGTTCGCCGCATGCGCGCTGCAGCATCTCGCCTTCGGTCTCTTTCGTGACGAGTTCCTCGTTGCGCCAGCCCGACAACACCGCACGCCCGGTCTTGTTGGTGTCCAGCTTCTCGCGGCGCTGGAAGGCGTGATAGTTGGTGATGACGATCTTAGCCTTGCCGAGGTCCATCATGAGCTCAGGCGGAACGAGTTCCCGTGTCTGGTAATAGTTCTCGCCGTCGGCTGGGTTGAGGACGCGCAAGCGGTCCTTGATGGTGATCCCTGGAGCAATAAGCAGAAACCCCTTCGAGAACAGCGACGAGTTCGGCTGCCGTGAAGCGTTGATGGCCTGCCAGGCAATCAGCATCGCCATAACTGTCGTCTTGCCGGCGCCGGTGGCGAGCTTCAACGAGAGCCGAAATAGCTCAGGATTCGCGTTGGCGTTCGCTTCCTCGAGGTGGCGGAAGATGTGCGCATATTGGCGACGGCCGCGCGCGACTTCCGTGAGCCAGATTGCCGCCTCGACAGCCTCCACCTGGCAGAAGAACGGCTTCGCTCCCTCAAAATCATGATGGCGCCAATGCTGCAACAGGCGTTGGGTTGTCGGTGTCACACCCCAATCATTCGGGTTCGGCAGCGAGCGCCAAATTTCCAGATGTCCGCGGATCTCGTTGATGATGGGGGTGGGGTTGTAGGCCTGCCCATCGGCTGCGCGATCAAAGCCGAAATCCTGCTGTTCCCGATCGCCTTTCTTGACTTTTCTGGCCCTGGGAACCGGCGTGACGTATTTCGACCTTCGGCGCCCCTCGATCGGCGGGTTTTCGAGCGGCTGCCCATCCTCACTCAACGCATGATGGCGCGTCGGCGCCAGATACGGCGAATTGAGAATCGGATTCTGGTAGAACGGTTTCGTCATGGCCCCCCGCCGAACGATTGTTCGCGGCGGCGACATTGAACCGGAAAGGGTGGGCGGATCAACCCAGTAGTGGGCTCAAACTATGTTTCGCACAATTCTATACCGCTGTTCACGTTCCAAGAAAAAGACCGCGTCCTTTTCTTATTAACTTTCATCATGGCCGTCGCGTCCGCAATCGGCCATGGACACCCATCCGATATCGGCTTCCTGAAAAGCTCGATACAGTTCCCGCTCTATCGAAGGGGCCTCTCGCGGGATCATTGGATTCAAGTGTTGATAGACCCAATGCAACAGGCGAAAGCCGTATCGCTGCACGTCGGCATTGGCTAATTCACCGGCTCGGTGATTTCGCAGTCGTATACGGGGCGGGTAATGCGAGCGAGATCGTCTTCCCCCCGGTGCGCCCCGGGCATTCCCAAAAACCTTACAGGTCTTTGATCTTCCATTCCGGCAGCGTCCAGCGCACCTGCTTGTCGAGCCGATCCAGAATTTTCCTTATTCGGAACATGTCTTTGTCAGCCTGCGCCCTGATGAACAGGTCATGGAGTCCGATCTGCTCGAGTTCTAGCAAAGTGTCATTCAGCTCCTTGCGCTTGTAGCGATTGATGATGCCGGCCAAGGTCGTAGCTGCATCCAACAGGCACTCGACAGTAAGCTCGGCGCGCCCGATCGAGTCAGCCAGGTGCGTTGGTAAGTCCAGGCCATCTAGGTCGGACGGAAAATCCGGACCTCTGTCATCGCTGAATTCAGGCGGTTCGATGCCTGCCATGCGCAGGGCAATCTCGGCATCTTCCCAATTAGAGTCGAAGTGGAGGAAGGCGAAAAACGGCTGCTTCAGAAAGGGCCGCGTCATTTCGGCGGCATCGCTCTTTGCTCTGGCGGCCGCCTTCCGGCGCTCATAGTGCCTACGCTGCCGCTCTGCATTTGAAAGTGCCATGTTCGCTCACTCCTGATTTCAAATCGTTAGTATCAGAAACTAACGAATCGTGTCAATCAGATTCTAACGAACCATCATTGGGCTTTATGCAGAGCGGCCAGACGCCAGCGTCCATAAGTGCCGCCACCACCTCATCGCGGCGCGTCCAGCCCTGCCCTTTCGCATCAAATGGGCCGGCAAGGCGATTGACCAGGGCATTCCAATTTTCATCAAGCAGGTAGGCATCCATATCCGGAACTCCGTTCGTGTTAGACGCCGGATATGTGGATGCTGCGGCCCAAGAGTTCAAGTATAAAATCCAACTAAAACAAATAGTTAGTCACTAGTGAGTTACACAGATTTCGGAAGAGAAAGCGATTTCATGAGCTTGAGGACCTCTCGATGGCGCTCAAGATACAACTCAGCCGCCAACGAGCGAACAGGCTTGGTGGCGGAATACCAATTGCCATTGATGGGCCGGGATATTTGAGCGAGCCGCCAGTTTGTCCATGGCCGGATGTGGTTCCAACGCTTGGCGCTATAGAAGGCCCATATGACACTTGGAGCTGGCTTAGTATGTGCCTGATGTTGGCGAACGGACACCCACTCGCCGCCAGACAGGCGCAACGCTTTTCGGGCCGCCTTAGCCTCACTAGAGGTAATCTGAAGCTCGCCGTGCAGATGCAGTTTGTTGTGGTCCGAGACCTCCAGCGCGAACCACCTATCTACCTTGCGCCCAAGCGCTCCTTCCAGCTGCCTGGCGATACGCTTAGACAGCCACCTGGCAGTTGATCCCTGTCCCCTAGCGCTCGCCTCGACGTCTTCGGACAGGCGCAGCGTGAAGGCCTGCACCTCGCCTTGCGATCGAAGAGCATGGTGGAACCACTCCAGCCGAGCAGGATCACTCAGGTCGCGCCAGGGGGCCGGAACAACGTGCTTCGGCAGGCCGTTGACGATCACATCGTAGTCGCGCCAGAACCGGGCCTGTCGACGCTCTTCTGCATCGGTCAGGTTCTCGTGCCTGTAGGGTGTGCTGGAGGGCCTATGGTCATTGATTATGTGTAGGACAGGGAACAGAGGGTGAGAGGGGGTAGCGTAGGTAACTGAAGTCCCCCCAGTCGAACGCAGCACGTCCAGCTCCGCAACCGCTTGGAAAAGCGGGCGAAACAGAGCGTCGCGATAGACGGATTTGACCCGTGTTCGCTTTACTTTGTTGTCAACCCGCTCCTCTGCTTCAAGGACGTTGAGCGCCTTTAGATCATCGTCACTGAGGGTGTCGAAGTCGGAATCGCTGGAGCCGATTCCGGTGCAAACTGCCTGGCAGTCAGACGTAAGCTGGCTGTGATCCATTTCAATCACCATTGGATTCGGGTTGTCGCTGATGCCGTTCAAAGGCGCCGGATGTCGCCGGACCTGCTCGTCCCGGCGCTTCGGCTAGGCGGCCAGCTTTTTCAGTGCAGTCTAATTTGCCGGTTCGCCTGGTCCAGCGCTTCAGCCATGGCATTTCGGAACATCTCGTGGCCAGCGACGGCGTAGAGTTCGGCGAACTCAGACAGCTCGAGTTTGTCTTTGATCAGTCCGATCAAACTAGCTGCCGCCTTGGCCTGTTCCGAAGTTGCCGGTGCAGAGATGGCCGACGGCGAGGGTGGCGCGCCCGTCCTTGAGAGCGTCTTCGAGGTTGCCAAAAGCGCCTCGGCCACAGCCGGTGCAGCCCTGGCCGAGGGCGGGATCTTCCTGTCGGCTGGTGGTGTCGCGATGGCGGCGGATGACGCCTTGGCTGGCGTCAAGCTCGTAGGCGTTGTCTTGGCTGATGCAACCCTTGCCGGTGCGTTGACCGCGCCCATGGCTGTGGCGATCATCTCCTTAAGGCTTTTCGGTGAGGGCACCTTTCCAGCCTTGATGTCGGCAATGATCTCCTCTCGCACTAGGTCCGCACTCGGAGCAGCAAGTATCTGTAGCGCGGTATCTGGCAAATCAAGCACGGCGTGGACACTGGTTTGCTCCACCATGCGCGCCACGTTCATATATTTCTGTGCGCTTCGCGTTGTCATGGTGAACTCGGCGTCTAGCCACGTGCCGAACTGGCCGTGGTCAAGTTGGGCTTTGATCAAAAGCAACTCTTTGCCGATCTCAATCATGCTGCGGTTTTTGCTACCAATATGGCTGCGGATACGGTTGGCCGCTTCTACTGCCTGCTTGGCAATCGCCGGATCGAGATGGCTGTAAAGGCTTTTCTCGACCGATGACACCATTGGCACCGCATCATCGGCTTTGTGACCGGCAGTCTCCATGGCCGAATGGTTGTTGAGGCGTTCTAACTCATTTCCGGCATGGCTCAGGTCGAGGTCATCAATTTGCCCGTCGATGGGTTTTGATGCGCGTGCGGTCATTTTCAATTTTCTCCTGTTGTTTTCCATTGTGAGAGCGACCAGCGCACTTGCTTGTCCAGTTGGTCGCGGATTCGATTGAGGCGCACGATTTCAGCAAGCGCCTTTTTCTTGGCTGCCGGCACATTCATGTCTGATGCTTCCAGGTCGGCGATCACCCGGTCGATCTCTTTCCGCTTGTATCGGGCAATAGCGTCTGCAAGACCGGAAGCGGCATCTAGGAAAGCACCAACCATGCGCTCCGCCCGACCGATCGAGGCGCGGTAGGGTTCACCCCACTCTTCGCGCCACTGTTTGTCGTCGTCGGCATCAAAGGCCGGCGGAGTGACGCCGACACAATCGAGCACCTCCTCAACCACGGGCCAATTGCCGTCAGTAGTCACATAGTCGCTGAACGGCAGCTTAGAGATCTTGTCGGTTGGATCCCCGGCCTGCTTCGCAAGCTCGGCTTTCCGCTCGCGGTAGGCGCGCTGATATTCGGCTGCTGTCTTCGCCATAATGGGCTCCGCTTAGTTCAATGCCACCTATTTAACATTTAACTGTTAAATGTCAATACCAAAGTGCAAGTAGAAGAGCAACCTCGATCGACCGGCCTTTGGGTTAACCTCTTGGATCAGCCGGATCACCGCAGGCCGCCGGTCAAATGCGAAATCGTTTCGCATTTGGAGTTCACACACTGTGGCCGTCCGTGTGATCGCTTTGGGTGCCAAGCAGCTACCCGATGAGGGTTATAGCGAAAGTCGTCCGGGATGTTCGTCGGGGGAGTTGCTTTCCTTCGCCAGACGGTGACGTCGACATGTCAGATCCGTCCGATAACTGATCAGTGCCACGAGCCGAGGGTTGGGCGCGCCAAAGGAAATCCCGGAGCGCCGTTGTGAACCGAGGCGCGGGTTCAACCGAGCAACTATTGAATTCCTGACCACCGATCTATTCGCCAACTCACACTGGCGCCGGTGCCCCTTGGTCTTTGAGCGTGCGCTTGTGGGCGCTCCTCTCCACGCGATAGCTTGGTTGGGCCTTCATAGGGGAAAGCGTCACCCGGTTCAGGTGCTCGCTAGTGGTTATCGCTGAATAGCTATTTAGCCCTTGGGCCTTTTGGCTTTGCGGGTGATTGGGTCTCTTGGTGTCTGTGTTGTCAGGGGAGCTCGCTGATCGCTATCCGTTTGCTGACCGCTCTATTGTCGTTGGAGTGTGTCGACGGCTGCTGGTGAGCTTGCCTGTCAGTTTTAGGGCATGTTCGCTCTGGTTGCGCGGGAGCGAAAAATTAATTCGGGCGTGGATTTTGCAACTTAGTGGAAACTTAGGGTAAACCAGTAGTCATCTTGCGGATGATGACTTTACAGGAAGTGGTTTACATCGCCGGAAACCGTGGCCTGGCTGGGTGTGAACCTGGCCTGGGGAATGGTTGACCTGTTGGGCCTGGTGCCAACCGTGGGATCCGGCGTCCAAGGTGCGATCAGGTGCTCTGCGCGCAGCTGAAGGTGAAGACCGGGCCGGTCTCGCCTCGGGTGCGCATCATGGTCTCATACATCAGCTTCCCAAGGTCGGTGCAGACCTTCTCGCTTGGGAACGGCCCGAGCTGTTGGATCTTGGTGTCGTTGCTGAAGACCAGGATGGTGATCATGAGCCGCGTCATTTGCGGATGCGCCTGGTGCCGGCGGCTGTCTTGCGTGCGCCTACGCGTTTGCGGAGAGCGGCCTCTATAACGGCATCACCTGAGCTGAAGGTGATGATGACCGTGATGATCGTTATCTGGATGTGCAGGGTCATAGACCTTGATGACCGTGCTCTCCACGGTTTTGTAATTCGGTGCGTGGGTCGCGAGTAGCTTGGCTACGGCCTTGCGCACGGATGCTGGTGTCACGCTTTTCCTCCCTTGGATCTCAATGGGCTCTGTATCGCAAAGGAAAAGGCGAGCGGCAACTCGCCTTGTTCCTGGCAGGTCACATCGGGAAAGGAACGCAAACCGATGCCCTGCCTGCCAGTGTTGTTTGGTAGTTCAACACAACCGCCGGCTGCGCGTTGCCCAGCGTGTAGTCAGTCATCGTGACCGTCACAATGTAGCGCAGAGCGATCTGGTGATTTGGCTGGTTTGTGGCGGAAAGGAAAACCACATACGACGAAGGGAGCCCTGACGAGCTCCCCTAAAGCCTAGATCAGATCTGCTGGAGGCTACTGACCCATGCCGAACTTGTAGGTCAGCCTGGCCATCACGGCATCGACCTTTGCCTCTGCGCGATAGGTCTCAGGATTAGCACCGAGGCTTCCATCATCGAACACGTTGCTGCCGGTGCTCGTCTTATGGCCGAGGTCAATGTGGGTGTAGTCCACGCCCAGTGAGAGGTTGTCGGTGAGGGCATAGTCGATGCCGGCGCCAAGCGCATAGCCGTTCTGCCACTCGTTTTTCTCGTAGCTCACGAGGGCGTCGTTGTCTCGGGCGCGGAAGTCCACCTTGCCGCCGGCATAACCCGCCTTGGCGTAGATGAGCACGCGATCGAAGGCATAGCCGACGCGGCCCACGACAGTGGCATAGTTCGAGATCTTGGCGGTCTCGGTGTCGCTGTCCGGGAAGTAGGGGCTCGTGATGGTCTTGCGGATGCCCGTTGCCGTCCAGGTCGCCTCGCCACCGAGAACGAACTGTCCCCACTGCCATTGCGCGCCCGCATGAATACCGCCTGCGACGGCAGTCTTATTGAAGTCAAAGCCCTCCGTTCCAGCTGGCACGGCGTCGGTGAAAAACCCACCGTCTGGCTCCGTTACGTCCGTCGCCGTGATGTCGCCACTGGCAACGCCGATATGGCCGCCGACATAGAAACCACTCCAGTCATAGGGCGACCCCGCAACCAGGGCCACCATGTCGGCTGCTGAAGCGGTGCTTGCCGATAGGGCTGCAACAACCAGAATTGCTACGAATCTATTCACGTATTTCTCCCAAACCAAGTAAACCCCTCGTCCAGGACAATAGCGGGGATGGTGTTAAAAGTGTGTGATGTTTTTGCAACTATCTATATTTAGCCTTGGACCAACCTGATATCGATCACTGTCCCTAAACTGGCACGACACTTGAGAATTAAAGCGGCAGCTAATATAATGCTCAGAACATTCCATATACTGAATTGGCGCTATAGTTCGGCGACCCCAGATGACCCTCATCAAGGCCTCCACACAGCGGTCGCCACCGACAGCCAGGCAGTCGCGACAATTACGGTCGTGAGATAGTCGGCCGAGGTCATTTTCAGCTCCCTTGACCACGAAGATGCCCTCCAGCCGAGGGGCGAGATAATATCTAGTCAGAAGACTTCCAGTTCCCGGGAAGGCGGATCTTTTCGTGTCAAATGCCCGTATGGCCAATCAGAACGCGGACCATATGCGTGCGTTCGTGTAACCCATTGGGTCAGGCGCTTCCGTTTCCAGAATCTCGGTGGCGCCAGAAGGCATCCGGATGCATGGACCGCGGCATCCCTAGGACTTCGTGTCTGGGGCGTTTCTCCCATGAAGATATGTCGGTTGGTTCCTGGGGTTTCGGGAACTCAGGTCCTCGCGACGGGAACCCTGCAGGAATTGGCACGCACCGTTGGCAGAGAGCGTTTGAAACCGCCAATAGTGTTCTGGTCGGCAAACAGCGGGCAAAGGCACACGGGTCGCATCCGGTATGTATGACTTTCTGCTCCGATGCATTTCAACCTTGCTTCTTAGACGGACCTTTTTGCATAGTTGGCCAGGACGGGCGGCATAGGCCTTTTATCTTCTACGACACAGAAACGACCGGCGCCGATCGGTCCTTCGATCAGATACTGCAGTTCGCGGCGGCTCTGACCGATGATGATCTGAATGTCGTCGACAGTTTCGAGATACGTTGCCGGCTGCTCCCACACATCGTCCCCTCCCCAGGCGCCATGGTGGTCACTGGCGTGCGTGTTGATCAGCTGTTCGATTTGCAGATCCCCTCGCACTACGAGATGTGCAGGCGAATTTATGAGGTCTTGACGGCTTAGTCTCCCGCGACCGTGGTCGGCTATAACTCGATCAGTTTTGATGAGGAGCTGCTTCGGCGGGCCTTCTATTCGAGCCTTCTCCCGATCTATCTCACAAACACCGGGGGCAATTCGCGGCTGGACATCATGCCACTGGCGATTGCTGCACACACGTTCGCGCCGGAAGGGTTTAATTGGCCCATCAATGAAAAGGGCCGAACAAGCTTCAAGCTTGACCGCCTGGCTCCTGCCAATGGCTTTGAGCACAGCAACGCCCACGACGCTTTGGCTGACGTTTATGCCACCATCCATATCGCCCGCCTGATAAAGGACCGTGCTCCGGTGGTTTGGGAATCCGCCATGGCATACCGGTCGAAGGCCACCGCGACCCAATACGTTGAGCTGAATTCCGTCTTCGTAGCGACGCGCCTGCGCTTTGGTCTGTGCTCCTCCTTCCTGGTGACCGCTATCGGAACCAATCCTGACAATTCGGGTGAAGTCTTCCTGTTGGATCTAAGAGAGGATCCGGCAGCGCTCTTGGCGATGACCGACGAGGAACTGGCGGCATATATCGCGACGAAACCGAGGCCGATATCCTCCCTCAAGCTCAATGCGTCACCCTTGTTTATGCCGATCGAGTCGGTCGGCGAAAAAGCTCCTGGATACGCGTTGGGGCTCGAGGAGATCGCACGCCGAGCGGAACTCGTGCGCAGTGACGAAGGTTTGCGGCAGCGGCTGATCTCGGTTGTCCTACAGGGCCGCACTCCCTTTCAAGAGAGCCCTCACCTAGAGGAGCAGATCTACGGCAGCTTCTATTCCCGCTCGGACCAATCGCTGATCGACGGGTTCCGCGAGGCAAGCTGGCCGCGTCGGTTTGAACTCTCTAGGCAATTTGATGACCGGCGCCTCAGAGGGTTGTCAGGGCGACTGGTTTACATTGATGCGCCTCATGTCATGCCCGCCAATATGCGTGCCGACTATGCCCGTGCCATTGCCGCCCGAATTCATTCGCGGACCGATCGATCGGGCCGCTGGACCACGCTGGACGAGGCAATCGAAGAGGGACAGGAGATGCTGACCGATGCTCCTGTCGGCCGCGAGGCGATCCTGCAAGAACACCTTGCCAGATTGACTGCCTGGCATGAGGAGGTGGGCCTGATTTTGCACGACCCCGAATAGGGACAACACCCAACGAGCTACCGAGTTCGGACACTTCTGCGCCCTTCGTTTCGAGAAGTTGAATGGGAAGTCGTGACCTGCGGACCCTTGATCACTAGGAGCGTATCGTCCGCTTGCTGCCAAAAGCTGTCACCGTCGCGGTAACCATGTCGGACTCCAAGCCTCTAATTCTCCGACAGGGACCTCCAGCTTCGATAGAAATCCGAGTCTACAGCATTTCCCTGGCATCTGAGTTAATATTGCGGCTAAGGGATCCGAATTCAGCCTTGGGAGAGCTGTGTGGACGTTGCCGCTTGGTTGCGAGGCCTCGGCCTCCAGCAATACGAGCAGGCATTCCGCGACAACGCGATCGACGCGGAAGTCCTGCCGGAGCTGACCGATGCCGACCTTGAGAAGCTCGGTATGCTCCTCGGTCATCGCAAGCGATTCCGCAAGGCGGTAGTGGGGTTGGGGCCGTCGCCAAGTCATCCCGGCGCGAGCACCGATGACATCGCGGTTCAGAGCCGCACCCGGGAGCTAAGCGCGGAACGTCGACAGCTGACTGTTATGTTCATCGATCTCGTCGCCTCGACGGCCTTGGCGACGCGTCTGGATCCAGAGGACCTGCGCGAGACCATCGGAGCGTATCACCGTTGTGTCGCCGATATCGTCCCTCACTTCGGCGGCTTCGTCGCCAAGTATATGGGCGACGGCGTTTTGGTGTATTTCGGCTACCCGCAGGCGCACGAGAACGCCGCCGAGCAGGCGGTGCGCGCTGGCCTTGCGCTCGTCGATGCCGTTAGGCGACTCCCAGAGCCCGAGCCATTGCAGGTTCGTATCGGCATCGGCACCGGACAGGTCGTCGTTGGCGATCTGATCACCGCCGGCGATGGGCAAGAGCGCGGCGTCGTGGGCGAGACGCCGAACCTCGCCGCCCGGCTGCAAGCTCTTGCTGAACCCGACGCGGTCGTGATCGGGCCGCAAACGCGGCAGCTGGTCGGCGATCTTTTCGAATATCGTGATCTTGGCGCCGTCGAGGTAAAAGGCTTTCCGGAGCCGATCCATCCTTATCAAGTGGTTCGTGAGAGCGCCGTCGAAAGCCGGTTCGAGGCGCTGCATGGGACGACGCCGACGCCGCTGGTCGGGCGTGAGGAGGAGGTCGATCTGCTGCAGCGACACTGGCATCGCGCCAAAAGTGGTGAGGGTCGAGTGGTGCTGCTCTCAGGCGAGCCCGGCATCGGAAAGTCGCGCCTCACCGTCACCTTGCAGGAACGGATCCAGAATGAGCCACACACCCGATTGCGCTATTTCTGTTCGCCGCACCATCAAGACAGCGCGCTCCACCCGACCATTGCGCAGCTAGAACGTGCCGCCGGGTTGGAGCGCGACGATCCGCCTGATAGCAAGCTGGATAAGCTTGCGGCCCTTATTGNCTGCTGGCCGACCTACTGTCCTTGCCGACCGAAGGCCGCTTCCCGCCTCTCCAACTGACGCCCCAGCGTAAGAAAGAGAAAACCTTCGATGCGCTGCTCCGGCAGCTCGAAGACCTGGCGCGACAAGGTCCGGTGCTGATGCTCTTCGAGGACGTCCACTGGATTGACCCGAGCTCGCGCGAGCTGCTCGACCTGGTCATCGAGCGGGTGCCGCGCCTGCCGGTGTTGCTTCTCCTCACGTTCCGCCCCGAGTTTCAACCGCCGTGGACCGGGCAGGCGCACGTCACCGTTCTGGTCCTCAATCGACTCGACCGTCGTGAAGGCGCCGCGCTGGTCCAGCGGGTCGTTGGCAGCGGGGAGCTGCCGAGCGACGTTGTCGCGGAGATCATCGAGCGCACGGNGCCGCGCTGGTCCAGCGGGTCGTTGGCAGCGGGGAGCTGCCGAGCGACGTTGTCGCGGAGATCATCGAGCGCACTGATGGGGTGCCACTGTTCGTCGAGGAGCTGACCAAGGCGGTGTTGGAAAGCGGCAACGCTAGGACGGTGCTCTCAAGAGCTGCCGCGACGGCGTTGAATGTTCCCGCCACGCTGCATGCTTCGTTGATGGCGCGGCTCGATCGCCTCGGCTCAGCCGTTAAGGAGGTCGCACAGGTCGGCGCGGTTCTCGGTCGGGAGTTCTCCTACGAATTGCTGGCAGCGGTCGCACAGGGAAATACCGTTGAGCTAGATGGCGCCCTGGATCAACTCGTCGGCGCCGGTCTGGTGTTCTGCCGAGGGACGCGGCCAATGGCCACTTATCTCTTCAAGCATGCGCTCGTTCAGGACGCAGCCTATGGCACGCTGCTGCGCGCCAAACGCCAGGAGCTACATAAGCGTGTCGCATATACGTTGGAGGAAAGGTGGACCGAAAACACTGAAGCGCACCCCGAACTCCTCGCGCATCACCTTCAGGAAGCCGGGGATTGGGCGCGCGCGCTCGATCACTGGCAAAAGGCGGGAGAGGCAGCCGTGGCCAGAGCTGCCACTCGGGAAGCCGTGTCGCACTTTTCCAGTGCTATTGACTGCAGCCGAAGACTTGGCGATGTGTCCGGAGGCGGCGAACGGATGACACGTCTCCACCTTGCGATGGCCAATGCCTTGATGCAGGCTGAAGGGTATCGTTCTGAGCGCCTCGGGAAGACGCTTGAAGATGCACGTCTTGCCGCCGCGAACACTGCATCGGTCGAATTGCAATGTGACGTTGCGCTTTCGCTCGCTCCATTTTTTTATGCCAGTGGGCGCAATCACGATTACCTGACCCTAGCCGAAGAGCAGATCGCAACCTTTAACGGTCGCCTTCCAGCGGCTTATCTGAGTGGTCTTTGGGCAACAAAGGGGATTGCTCATCTCAACCGCGGAGAACCAGCACTGGGAGAGGCGGCCTTGCGCAAGGCCTTGGTTCTGATCGATCGCGTTGACCCAAGTCGTCGTATTTTGCTCGCCGGTGCCGATCAACGTGTCTCTACCCAGATCTATCTTAGCGATTCGCTGACCATATTGGGTTTCTTTGATGCTGCAGTCGAAGAGAAAGAGCGCTTGGTTCGAACCTTTGACCAGCTGGATAAGCCCTTCGACCTCGCCTGGTATCTTCTCGCTCAGTGCGAGTTGTGCGCGCTACTCGGTCAATACGAGGAACTCCTTGAGAAAGCTACGAAGATCGTCAAGATTTGCGAACGGCATGGTTACACCGCGCGTCGAAGCGGCGGCATCAGGTGGCGTGGCCATGCCCGTTCGCATCTAGGTGAGCTCGATGCCGGCATCGATGACGTCCGGGAGAGTATGGTTCTTTGGCGTGGGCAGGGTGTCGTATTTCATACCCCTGAGAAAGCATGCGAACTTTGTGATCTTCTCCTGCGTGCCGGTCGCATCGAAGACGCATCGCAAATGCTTGATGATGTCGATACCCTCGTTTTCGATACGGACGAAGCGAGTTGCCTGGCCGAATGTATTCGCTTACGAGGCCAAATCGCCGCGAGCAGAGGTGACCTGACAGGTGCCGCGCACCTATTCGAAACAGCAATTTTCACAGCCCGTCGGCAGCAAGCGAAACTCTTCGAGCTTCGCGCCGTAACGCAACTTGCGCTAGTTCTGGCACGTCAAGGTCATGTCCATGAGGCCGCGACACGTCTGGAAGCGGTGGTCCACACATTTAACACTAGGTATCCAATCGTCGACCTCGTCACGGCACAAAGGGCGTTGGACGTATTGAGCTGTTGAGGTCGCACAATCTGCGTTGGTTCCGGACAACGCCGTTTGCGTCGATTTGATGCAAGCTTCGCTCATTGCGCACCGAAGACACGGGTTCGTCCGTTTGAACTGGAATATGACCGAATGGTTGAGATGAGACGTTCACGCTTGTCCCGCGTCCTAACATGACGCATCTGCGAAGGTGCGGCAGGAAGCTCGATGTCCTCAGGAAACGGACATCTCCATATCGCCATTTAAGAGTGTCCGAATTTGATCAATTTGTCAGTGATCCGGCCCTCGCATTCGGCGTCGCTTCTCATTCAGCCGTTTCTCCGGCGGCCAGGCGGTGATGATATGCTTGCCGTCCGAAAGGACATAGACCCGTTCGCCGACGCGATCGATTTTGACCGAGTAGATAGACACCTTTTTCGATCGCTTCTCGATCGCCTTGGCATAGCCGTTCTTGATGTCCCGAACCATGTCCGAGAACTCGCCAGGTTGGAGGACGATCCCGTATCGCCGCCAGAGCTGCCGATGAAAATGCCAGTGCCTTTTAGGTATAGAAGCGCCGAGCCAAAGGGGATTGAAGTAAGGCTTCTTGCTCATCGGCAGCTGCTCGCTTCCTGGAAAATCTGTCGGAGCGTCTGCACTCGGCTCAGCGTAGGCGATGGGTCGGTATCGCCGCTCGCGAGCCTGATGAATTCAATCCATGCGATTTCATTTGGCGTGATCGCCGTCTCTGCGGTGCGCCTTCGGTGGAAGACAATCGAGACTTCGTCCTCGGCACCCGTCATTTGCCGAAGATCCCTCGGAGCGCAGCCCTGGCCCTCGACGTCAAGCTCGGGTCCGAGTAGTTGGAGGCCTTGCGGATCTCCTCCAACCAAGCCGTCTCGTTTTCGGTCACGAGGGTCCCGAAAATCTTTCGGATCGCCAATTCGGTCGTGTCACCGCCGAGCTGCTCGACTGCCATCATGAAGAGCAAGGCGGGATCACACTCAAGTGCTTTTGCCAGGGCCGGGACGCGATCGAGCGGTAGCTTGCTGTTGCCGGCCTTGATATTGGTGAGCATGTTATGTTGAGCGAAGCCGGCCTCGCTTGAGATCAGCGCCTGAGTCTTGCGTGACTTCAGCTCTAGAATTCGTTTTTCGACAAATTTAGCTAGCCTTGTTTCGGAATAGGGTCTGCTTGTTGACTGCTTTGCCATCGATCTTTCTTTCAAACTCACAACGTAGAGCGCTGATTGATGTGAGTTATAGCGAGCGACTGATGGGTTATTTTTTTGTATGCACGGCAAAATGCTTAGGCTTTTCGTTTGCCTTTCTCGTTGTCCTTAACTCTTGTGCACTGTGCGCGAGGGAACTGCGAGCACGGTGGACCCCGAGTTCGCGCCGGCTTCTTACCATCCAAGGCAACGCAGCCCTACAACGCCACACTCATTTTCCGCCTCACTAGACTCTGCGCTCGATGTCTGCGCAAAAATAAGCAGCAGACGCAAACTGGTGTAAGTTCAGGATTGCGTGCCACTCGCGCTCCTGCTGCGTTCCGGAAAATTGCGCGCAGTCCTGCAATGCCAGCCCCACGACCGAAACTGAGGCCGGGAAGGCGTAGCTCCGATGATGTAAAATCTTGTTGCACGCCTCCCGGAATGTCAGCTCATCGTCGCGCCCATCCCTGAGAAGCAGACCGACCTTCCTATCCGCTAGCATCCTCCATTCGTCGTCTCTCGTGTCGGAAGGATATTTTTCAAATACAATGTTGCGGATCATCCCCGCAGTAGCGAGAAGCCGCTTGAGGAGCATGGTCTCAATGCTGCCCTGGCAGTCGTCCAGGAAAATGTCGCATTCCGGATTCCTGGTGATTGCCGGCTCGACATGCTGGAGCGCGATCACCAGACAAGAGATTAAGAACGCATCTTCAATTATGCTCGATGTCACAACAGCATTGTTGTTCAAGACTCCCTCCCCAGGGGTTGCACTTGCCACTCGGCGTCCATGGTTGGCTTCGACCCACAACGTCTCCCACTAGAGGACTAGCAGACGCGCCTGTCACTATTCTAGCCAAAGCTGGTGGAGCACCACTTCGAGGGGGCCGGTGCGAACCCCGAGCTATGCTGGTGGAAGAATAAAAAAGGGGAATCTGTCCAACGCAGCTTTTTTTGCAGCAATCGTCACGTCGCCATAGTTGTCACCGGCGGTCTTGCCCGCGTGGCCTTGGATTGCGTCCAGAATTCGACCCGAAATCCCCAGCTCTGTCCCAACTGTTTTGAACCGATGCCGCCATGCATGGTTGGGCGGAACGCCTTCGGGGATTAAGTCCAGGCCCTGAAGCCACTGGCTCACGCGACCAGCTACTGTGCGTGCCGCGGTGATCCCATCCTTGCTGTTTGCATGAAACAGGGGGCCGTCGGGCGCCGCATCGACGAAACCCATGAAGCCCATTTCGACTACCTGTAGGTGCAGCGGCACGTCCCGATATCCACCCGCCTTTACCGTGCCAGCATCTGGCGTGATCCGCATGACGTAGGTCTCACCTTCCTTACGAAAGTCTTGCTTTCGGAGCTGGGTGATTTCGGCAATGCGCGCGCCCGTGAAAGCACATAGGAGCGGAGACCATCTCTTCGCTGCCGTTGTCTGTGGCGCTTCTGTAGTGCGGGGATTCTCAGTTTTCGCGGGAACGTAGTCGCGGGCCTTCCGGAGAATCGCAATCGCTTCATGCAGCGTAAAACCCTTCTCGCGGCTGAGCTGTTTTTTCGGCGCGTCCTGCCGAACCCGTTCGGCGACATTCGATTCCAGGCGGTCGTTATTGACGGCCCATGACAAGACAGTGCGCACCGACGCGAGGTCAACGTCAGCAACCGTCTTTGCAGACAGCGTCTTCAATCGCGCATCACGCCATTCCAAGAGGTTCTGCTTTGTAAGGCGTCTGGCATCGTCATGGCCGATGAATTTGGCCAGGTTGGCAAACACAGACGTCCAGCGCCTTTCGGCCTCCCTGCCCTTTCCAACTGCCTTGCGTGACTTGATATAATCCACCAGCAATCCCTTCAGCGGAACGGGCGGCAGTTCATCCTCAATCGGCTTCGTCTCGGCGATGAGGGGGTGGGTCGGCTTGCCCGTGAAATCGCCCTCATCCCTTTCGGCGACACGGGATAGGGCCTCGTATTCGGAAATGCAGATCGCGCGCGCCAGTGTGCGCCACTCTTCGGTTCCAAACTCGGCAGTCGTGTTTCCAATCGCCCGGAAACGGTCAATCCGATTTTCGACCAGTTCAGCAAGATCCCTGTCGTCTAGTTGGCCGGCCATTCCCCGTCGCAATTGTGCGACAGCGCCATCGTCAATAGAGCTGGAGGCCCATTGCGGACCGGCATTCCTGAGCCTCTCATCTTGCGCGAGGCGATCATTGTAATTGCGCAGGGCGATCTGGTCCAACGTCAAGGGATAGCGGCCGAGAACCTGGGCCCGATTCCCTGCCGCGGCTGCACGTCGCTCGCCCAGCGCCATTTGATGCTGAAGGGCAGCGACAGCGCCTGGCAGTGCCTTCAGTGCCGTTCGATAGTCAGGTCCAAGGGCTGTTCGCAGCTCTGTCTTGCCGTTCATGAAAGGCCGAAGGTCTTTCGGGACCACAAGCCGAGCAAAGTAGCGACCGTCTCGATTTAGGAGATTTCGAACGCGCCCAGCCATAAATCCAGTCCATTTGTTACACAATTTGTAACCTCAGAATGGACAGAAAGCCCTCTGTGTCAAGGGTTTGAGCAATTTCAAAAGGATAGGCTGGTGCTGCGAGAGAGGATTGAACTCTCGACCTCTCCCTTACCAAGGGAGTGCTCTACCACTGAGCTACCGCAGCCGCTGATGGCGGGCTTCTGCCATATCGAACCGGCAAGCGCAAGGCCAAGTGCAACGCTTCTGTTAAAGCCTTTGCCGGATAGCTTTTAATGACATGGCGGCGCCACAATGTTGGCTATCCCTGAATGGGTGTCGGCCGACAGGCAGGCGGGACGGGACGATGAACGACAAGACAAATCAAGCCAAAAAGGGCGGCACGGACCGAAAGGACCGGCTCGCCGAGCAATTGCGGGCCAATCTGCAGAAGCGCAAGGCGCAGTCGCGCTCACGCCGCACTGGCGACGCCGACAAGCGGCGCGCCGGGGAAGCCGACCAGCGGCCGGAGGGGCTCGGCGGAGCCAAGGAAATACAAAAAGATTAACTCAAATCGGCCACTGTTGGACCGGAGTGGGCGAAATCCTATTTCTTGAACCACGCCGGCCAATGGTCTAGACGGGCCGATACTCAAACGATTGAACCGGCCTTTTCTGGCCGAGAGGGACGTTTTCCATGGATCGCATCAGAATTGTCGGCGGCAACAAGCTTGCCGGAAGCATTCCGATTTCGGGCGCGAAAAACGCGGCCCTGCCGCTGATGATCGCCTCGCTGTTGACCGACGACACGCTGACGCTGGAAAACGTGCCGCATCTGGCCGACGTCGAGCAGTTGATCCGGATCCTCGGCAATCACGGCGTCGACTATTCGGTCAATGGCCGCCGCGAGAAGCAGAATGAAGGCTATTCGCGCACCATCAACTTCTCCGCCCGCAACATCGTCGACACGACCGCGCCTTACGAGCTGGTGTCGAAGATGCGGGCGTCGTTCTGGGTGATCGGCCCGCTGCTGGCCCGCATGGGCGAGGCGAAAGTGTCGCTGCCGGGCGGCTGCGCCATCGGCACGCGCCCGGTCGATCTGTTCCTCGAAGGCCTGCAGGCGCTGGGCGCCGACATCGATGTCGACACCGGCTATGTGCTCGCCAAGACCAGGAACGGCCGCCTTGTCGGCAACCGCTACGTGTTCCCGAAAGTCTCCGTCGGCGCCACCCATGTGCTGATGATGGCGGCGTCGCTGGCCAAGGGCGAGACGTTGCTGGAGAACGCCGCCTGCGAGCCCGAGATCGTCAACCTCGCCGAATGCCTCAATGCCATGGGCGCCAGGATCTCCGGCGCCGGCACGCCAACCATCACCATTGACGGCGTCGAAGCGCTTTCGGGCGCCCGCGTGCGCGTCATCCCGGACCGCATCGAGACCGGTACCTATGCCATGGCCGTCGCCATGACCGGCGGCGACGTGGTGCTCGAAGGCGCGCGTCCCGAATTGCTGCAGACCGCGCTGGACGTGATCGCCCAGACGGGCGCCGAGATCACGCAGACCAATTCCGGCATCCGCGTCAAGCGCAACGGCGCCGGCATTTCGCCGGTCGACGTGACGACGGCGCCCTTCCCGGCCTTCCCGACCGATCTGCAGGCGCAGTTCATGGGCCTGATGACGATGGCCAAGGGCAAGTCGCGCATCACCGAGACGATCTTCGAGAACCGTTTCATGCATGTGCAGGAATTGGCTCGGCTTGGTGCCCACATCACGCTTTCGGGCCAGACGGCGATCGTCGACGGCGTGGCGAAGCTGAAAGGCGCGCCGGTTATGGCCACCGATCTTCGCGCTTCCGTCTCGCTGGTCATTGCCGGCCTGGCCGCCGAAGGCGAGACCACGGTCAACCGTGTCTACCATCTCGACCGCGGCTTCGAGCGGCTGGAAGAGAAGCTCTCCAACTGCGGCGCGGTGATCGAGCGGATTTCGGCGTAAGGCAACTGCCTTCCAGCGCTGGCGATTGGCGAAAGCCGAAGCCACATCCAATCTCCCCCTTTGCGGGGGAGATCAGCGGTTCCGCCGATGGCGCCGCCAGTTCATTGCTTGGGCCGGATTCCGTGCTGCGGTTGCACCGACCGGAAAGACCGCCTAACAGAGGGCTTAAACCAACTTTCAGGTGCACTTTCAGCATGGCAGCCCTCAAACTCATCGCGCTCGACGATCAGGATCTGAGCATTGTCTCGGCCCATGTCCAGGACGCCGTGATGAAGGTTTCGGACCTCGAATTCCTGCCTTCGGCCAAGCGTTTCGTGCTGACCATGAACCGCTATGTCTGGGAGGCAAAGTCGGGCCTGTTTCGCCAGCACAATGAGCGGCGGCAGGCCGTACTGCATTTCGACCGGGTGCTCGGCGCCAAGACCAACGGCATAGCCCGCGACAAGCCGGCCGAGATCCTGTCCCTGCTGGCGGTCAGCTTCATCGAGATCAGCAAGCCGTCCGGCATCGTCGAGCTGATCTTTTCCGGTGGCGGCACCATCATGCTCGATGTCGAGTGCATCGAGGCCCGCCTTGCCGATATCGGCGGCGCGTGGGAAGCCACGTCGCGGCCCGTCCACAAGGCTTGAATATCCGATGGCCATCACGCTTCGTCAGTCCGACGCCGATTTCGAGCAGCGTTTCGCCGCTTTCCTGTTGACCAAGCGGGAAGTCTCCGAGGACGTCGACGCCGCCGTGCGGCAGATCATCGCGCGCGTGCGTGCCGAGGGCGATGCGGCGCTGATCGACTACACACGAAGGTTCGACCGTGCCGATTTGACCAGCCTCGGCATTGCGGTGTCGAAGGAAGACATTGCGGCCGCCTACGAAACGGCCGACCCGAAGGCGGTTGAAGCGCTTGAATTCGCGCGCGACCGTATCCGTTCCCACCATGAGCGGCAGCGGCCCAAGGATGATCGCTACACGGATGCCGCCGGCGTCGAGCTCGGCTGGCGGTGGACGGCGATCGAGGCGGTCGGGCTCTACGTGCCGGGCGGCACCGCAAGCTACCCAAGCTCGGTGCTGATGAACGCCGTGCCCGCCCGGGTGGCCGGCGTCGAGCGCATCGTCATGGTCGTGCCGGCGCCGGGCGGCATCATCAATCCGCTGGTGCTGGTGGCGGCCGACATATCAGGCGTGTCCGAGATCTACCGCGTCGGCGGCGCGCAGGCGATAGCGGCACTTGCCTATGGCACCGAGACCATAAAGCCGGTCGCAAAGATCGTCGGGCCCGGCAATGCCTATGTCGCGGCGGCCAAGCGCCAGGTGTTCGGCACGGTCGGCATCGACATGATCGCCGGCCCCTCGGAAGTGCTCGTCGTGGCCGACGGCAGCAACGATCCGGACTGGATCGCCGCCGACCTGCTCGCCCAGGCCGAGCACGATGCGTCGGCGCAATCGATCCTGATCACCGACGAGCCGGCTTTCGGCAAGGCGGTTGAACAGGCGGTCGAGCGCCAGTTGCAGAGCCTGCCGCGAACCGAGACGGCGTCGGCGAGCTGGCGCGATTTCGGCGCGGTGATCCTGGTGCCAACGATCGACGCGGCATTGCCGCTGGTCGACCGCATCGCCGCCGAGCATGTCGAGCTGGCAATAGATGATGCCGAGGGCTTCCTGTCGCGGATGCGCAATGCCGGCGCGGTTTTTCTCGGCCGTCATACGCCGGAAGCCATTGGCGACTATGTCGGCGGCTCCAACCATGTGTTGCCGACGGCGCGCTCGGCGCGCTTCTCGTCGGGCCTGTCGGTCCTCGACTTCGTCAAGCGTACCTCGATCCTCAAGCTCGGACCGGAACAGTTGCGCCTGCTGGCGCCCGCGGCGGTCGCGCTGGCAAAGGCGGAAGGGCTCGACGCGCATGGCCGCTCCGTCACCATCCGGCTGAATACGTAGGCCGATATGACGGGCTCCGATCAAACCCGCGCAAAACTGATCGATGTCGAACTCGATGAATCGATCGGTCGTTCGACGCCCGATGTCGAGCATGAGCGGGCGGTGGCGATCTTCGACCTGATCGAGGAGAACAGTTTTCAGCCCGTCAACGACAGTGGCGCCGGTCCCTACCGGCTGAAACTGTCGCTGGCCGAGCAGCGCCTGGTGTTCGCCGTGGCGCGCGAGGACGGTAGCGCGGTCGTCACCCACATCCTGTCGCTGACGCCTCTGCGGCGCATCGTCAAGGATTACTACATGATCTGCGAAAGCTATTACGACGCCATCCGCTCCTCGACGCCGAGCCATATCGAGGCGATCGACATGGGCCGCCGGGGTTTGCACAATGAAGGCTCGCAGACGCTGATGGACCGGCTTTCGGGCAAGATCGACATCGATTTCGATACGGCGCGCCGGCTGTTCACGCTGGTGTGCGTGCTGCACTGGCGGGGCTAATCCTGGCTATCCTGCCCCGCTCTATCCTGTTCCTGTGCGGCATGAATGCCGTGCGCTCGCCGATGGCAGAGCAGCTGGCACGCCGGATGCTGCCCGCCACCACCTTCGTCGCTTCGGCCGGTGTGCGCGCCGGCGAGCGGGACCCATTCGTCGATGCCGTGCTGGCCGAGGACGGTCTCACGCTGGGCGAGCGCCATCCACGGACGCTGGACGAGCTCGAGGATGACTATTTCGACCTCATCGTGACGCTGGCGCCGGAGGCGCACCATGCGGCGCTGGAGCTCACCCGCTCGCTTGCCGTCGAGGTCGAATATTGGCCGACACCGGACCCGACCGGTGCCGGCGGCACGCGCGAGCAGATCATGGCCAGCTATCGCGACGTGCGCGAGCGGCTGAAAGCCCGGATCGGCCGCAGGTTCGTCGCTCCAGACCATCCGGATTAAGCGTGTTCACAAGCGAACGATTATCATATAGGTTCCGCCGAAATTCCAGCCGGGGCGCTGGAATTGCCATCCAAGCAAAGGTATCGAATGCCGAAGGAAGAAGTCCTCGAGTTTCCGGGTGTCGTGACGGAATTGCTGCCCAACGCGATGTTCCGGGTAAAGCTCGAAAACGAACACGAGATCATCGCCCATACGGCCGGCCGCATGCGCAAGAACCGCATCCGCGTGCTGACCGGCGACAAGGTTCTGGTCGAGATGACGCCATACGACCTGACCAAGGGCCGCATCACCTACCGCTTCAAGTAAGATCAGGGCTCGGCCGGAACGCGATGAGCATTTTGCAGAAGCTGGTGCTTGCCTCGGGTTCGCCGCGCCGTATCGAACTCCTGCAGCAGGCCGGCATCGAGCCGGACCGCATCCTGCCAGCCGATATCGACGAGACGCCGCTGCGTGCCGAGCATCCGCGTTCGCTGGCCAAGCGGCTGTCGAAGGAAAAGGCCGAGAAAGCGTTCGCGTCGCTGAAGACCGAGACGGACCATGCGCCAAGCTTCGTGCTGGCTGCCGACACGGTGGTCGCGGTCGGGCGGCGCATCCTGCCCAAGGCCGAGACGCTCGATGATGCCGCCAACTGCCTCGGCCTGCTGTCGGGCCGTTCGCACCGGGTCTATTCAGGCATCTGCCTGATCACGCCGGGCGGCAAGTTGCGCCAGCGGCTGGTCGAGACGCGGGTTCGCTTCAAGCGGCTGCCGCGCGAGGAAATCGACGCCTATGTCGCGTCCGGCGAGTGGCGTGGCAAGGCAGGCGGCTACGCCGTCCAGGGTCTCGCCGGCGCCTTCGTCGTGAAGTTGGTCGGCTCGTACACCAACATCGTCGGCTTGCCGCTCTACGAGACGGTGGCGCTGCTGTCGGGCGAGGGCTTCAAGATCCATCAAAACTGGTTGTCCCCACGGCTATGAGCCCCGACGACAAAGTGACCCCGCTGCGCCCCAAGCGCCCCTGCCCCGAATGTGGCAAGCCCTCGGCGCGCGAGACCTACCCATTCTGCTCGACGCGCTGCAAGGACATCGACCTCAACCGCTGGCTGAAGGGCGCCTATGTCATCAAGGCCCGTGACGACGAGGAAGAGCCGGACGCCGACGAGCCGAAATAAAGCGGCCATCGGCGACATGCTCTGATCAGGCCGCTTCCGTCTTGCGCTTCACGCGCGCCCAGGCCGGCAGCCAGTCGCCGTGAGCGGCCAGGAGATCATCGACCAATGACCAGATCTGGTCGAGATCGAGTTCGGCCGATGTGTGCGGGTCCATCATCGCTGCATGATAAATATGCTCGCGGTTCTCGCTCATCAGCGCCCGCACCGTCAGTTCCTGGACGTTGATGTTTGTGCGGATCAGTGCCGTCAGTTGCGGCGGCAGGTCGCCGATGTAGGTCGGCTGGATGCCGGAGGCATCGACAAGGCACGGTACTTCGGCGGCGCAATCGCGGGGCAGCGAGGTGATGCAGCCATTGTTGCGGACATTGCCGTAGATCACCGAGGGTTCGCCGGTCCAGACCGAATTCATGATCGAGGAGGCGTATTCCCGGGACGGCTCCACCTCGATACGGTCGGCCGAGCGATAGGCCTGCGCCTGGTCCTTCCAGTGCTCAATCTGTTCGATGCAGCGCTTGGGGTATTCATCGAGCGGAATGCCGTATTTCTCGATCAAATCGGGGCGACCGTCCTTTATGAAATAGGGCGTGTATTCAGCGACATGCTCCGAACTCTCGGTGACGAAGAAACCCAGCCTGGTCAGCATCTCGTAGCGCACCTTGTTGGGACAGCGCGGGTTCCAGCCGGGCTTGGGCGCGCGGCCCTCGCGATAGGCGCGAACGAGATCGGGATAGAGGTTGCGATAGGAGCCGTCCGCCTGCCGATGCTCGAACTTCAGGTAGAAGGCCATGTGGTTGATGCCGGCCGAGCGATAGCGGATTTCCTCGTAGGGAAGGTCGAGATCGTGTGCCAATTCCATCGCCGTGCCCTGCACCGAATGGCAGAGGCCGACCTGTTTGATATCAGGGTATTTCTCCGATATTGCCCAGGTGTTGATCGCCATCGGGTTGACGTATTGCAGCATGATCGCTTCGGGGCAGACGGCGAGCATGTCCTCGCAGATCTTCCACAGATGCGGAACGGTCCGCAGGCCGCGCATGATGCCGCCGACGCCGAGCGTGTCGGCGATCGTCTGGCGCAGGCCGTATTTCTTCGGCACTTCGAAGTCGGTGACGGTGCAGGGCTCGTAGCCGCCGATCTGAAAGGCGACGACGACGAAGTCGGCGCCGGCGAGTGCCTTGCGCTGGTCGGAGTAGGTCTCGGCCTTCGCCTTGACGCCGAGCGTCGCGATCAGCTTGTTGACGACGACGGCGCTCTCCTCCAGCCGCTGCGGATTGATGTCCATCAGAGCGATCGTCGCGCCCGACAGCGACGGGCGCTGCAGCACGTCGCCGACGATGTTCTTCATGAACACCGTCGAGCCGGCGCCGATGAATGTGATCCTGGGATTTTCTGCCACGCTAACCTCCGGCTATGTTCAGGCCACGTCGAAAGCGGCCCTGACGAGCCGTTCGGTGTAGGCGGTCTTGGGATTGGAGAGGACCTCGTCGACAGGTCCCTGCTCGACGATCTTGCCGTGCTGCATGACGATGACGCGGTGGCAGAGCGCCCGCACCACCTTCAGGTCGTGCGAAATGAAGAGGTAGCTCAGGCCGCGCTCGTCCTGCAGCTTGCGCAAGAGGTCGATGATCTGGGCCTGGACGGAGAGGTCGAGCGCCGAGGTCGGCTCGTCGAGCAAAATGAATTCGGGTTCGAGCGCGATGGCACGGGCAATGGCGATACGCTGGCGCTGGCCGCCGGAGAATTCGTGGGGAAAGCGCGACAGGATATCGCCGGGCATGCCGGCGCTGACCAGTGCCTCGCGCACCCGCTCGACCCGCTCGCGCCGCGTCGCGCCGATGCTGTTGACGATCAGCCCTTCCTCGATGATCTGGCCGATCGTCATGCGCGGATTGAGCGAGGAAAAGGGATCCTGGAAGACGATCTGCATGCGTGAACGCAGCGGCCGCATCTCGTTGCGGGACAGGCCCTGGATCGGCTGGCCGTCGAAACGGATTTCGCCGCGCTTGGCGTCGATCAATCTCAGCAAGGCCTGGCCGAAGGTGGTCTTGCCGGAACCGGATTCGCCGACCAGCCCCAATGTCTCGTGGCGGCAAAGTTTGAGGCCGAGATCGTCGACGGCGACCAGTTCGCGCCAGTCCGGTTTCAGGAAGGTGCCGTGGCGCAGCATGAAGCAGACGCGCACGCCGCTTGCCTCGAGGATGGTGCCACTGCCCTCCGGCAGCGGTTGCGGCCGTCCGCGCGGCTCGGAAGCCAGCAGCCGCTTGGTGTAGGGATGCTGCGGATCGGCGAACAGCCGTTCCGTGACATTGTGCTCGCACATTTCGCCGTGCTGCATGACATAGACGTAGTCGGAAAATTTGCGCACCACGGTGAGGTCATGGGTGATCAGGATCACCGCCATGCGCAGCTCTTTCTGCAGATTGCGGATCAGGTTGAGGATCTGCGCCTGGACGGTGACGTCGAGCGCTGTGGTGGGCTCATCGGCGACCAGCACGTCTGGATTGTTGGCGAGCGCCATGGCGATCATCACACGCTGCCGCTGCCCGCCGGAGAGCTGGTGCGGGTATTGCTTGAGCCGCGCTTCCGGATCGGGGATCTGCACATGCCGCAGCAGCTCGAGCGCCCGCGCCCAGGCTTGCCTGCGGCCCACCTTGCGGTGCACCCTGATCGCCTCGACGATCTGGCTGCCGACCGTGTAGATGGGATTGAGCGAACTCATCGGCTCCTGGAAGATCATCGAGATGCGGTTGCCGCGCAGCTTGCGCCGGTCTCGCTCGGCGAATTTCAGGATGTTCTGGCCGTCGTAACAGACGCTCGATCTTGGCGACACGGTGGCCCGACGCGACAGCAATCCCATGACGGTGCGCGCCGTCACCGATTTGCCGGAACCGGATTCGCCGACGATGGCGATCGTCTCGCCGCGATAGAGCTGGAACGAGACGTCCTTGACCGCCTCGACGACACCGTGCTCGACCTTGAAGGCGACCTCGATGTTGCGGGCATCGATGATGGGCTCGCCCTGGCGCCCGTCATGGTCGTGGCGGACGGCAGGTGCGAAGGATTCGGCGAGCGCGACGGTCATTCCTGCCACCTCAATAGGGGTCGACGGCGTCGCGGAGGCCATCGCCCAGCGCGTTGAAGGCAAAGACGGTGACGAGCACGAAACCGACCGGCGACAGGATCCAGGGATAGGTGCCTATGACGGAATAGGTCGCGGTATCCTGCAGCATCAGGCCCCAGGAGATCAGCGGTGGCTTGACCGCGAAGCCGAGGAAGCCGAGGAAGGATTCCAAGAGTACCACCGTCGGGATCGCCAGCGTAACGGCGACGATCACGTGGCTCATCACATTGGGGAAGATGTGCTGCATGATGATGCGCCGGTCGGTGGCGCCAACCGCCATGGCGGCGCGCACATATTCGATCCGCACCAGCGCCAGCGTCTTGCCGCGCACCTCGCGCGACATCTGCGCCCAGCCCAATGCCGACATGACGATGATGACGAAGGCGAGGAAGACATTGGTGGGTGCGGTGACCGGGATCAGCGTCGTCAGCGCCAGATAGAGCGGCAGTTGCGGAAAGGCGAGCACCAGTTCCACGAAGCGCTGCATCCAGACATCGAACCGGCCGCCGAAATAGCCGGAGACCATGCCGACCGTGGTGCCGATGACGGTGATGATGAAGACCACCGTCAGCGCGATCATCAGCGAGACGCGCGAGCCGTGGATGGCGCGCGACAGCACATCGCGACCGAACTTGTCGGTGCCGAGAAAATGCACCGGCAGGCCGTCCATCGAGGCGAAGAAATGCCGGTTGGCCGGAATGAGCCCGAAGAGCCTGTAGGGCGCGCCCTCGACGAAGAAGCCGAGCAGCCTCGGGTGGTCGTAGTCGGGGCCGACGATGGGCTGGAAGGTGACCGGATCGAGATCCGCCGAATCGGCCAGCGCATAGACCCTCGGCCGCATGACGACATTGCCGTCCTTGTCGTGGAAGGAAGGCACTTGCGGCGGCGCGAAGCCGACATCGGTCGCCTTCGGATCCATCGGCGCCAGGAACTCGGCGAACACCGCCATCACCAGCAGCAGCACGACGAGCCAAAGCCCGGCCATGCCGGTCCAGGAGCGCTTCAGCCGGCGCCAGACAAGCGCCATGTAGCTCTCGTTGCCGCGCGCCGGTATGGCTACGATGGGCGCTTCGGCCGGCAGCGGTGGGGGTGACGGATCGCGCGCCAGCATCTAGCCCTCCCCGAACTGGCGCACGCGCGGATCGAGCAGGACGAGCAGCATGTCGGCGATGATGTTGCCGAGGATCAGCGTCGCCGACAGCACCATCATGAAGGTGGCGGTGACGTAGACGTCGCCGACCGCCATCGAGCCGACGATCGCCGGGCCGACGGTCGGCAGCGCGAAGATGATCGCCGTCTCGATCTCGCCGGTGAGCATGTAGGGCAGCACCACGCCTTGATACATGACGAGCGGATGCAGCGCATTGGGTACGGCATGGCGCATGACGACGGCGCTGCCGGTCAGGCCCTTGGCTCTCGCCGTCTCGACATATTGGGCGTTCAGCGTATCCAGCAGATTGCCGCGCATGACGCGCATGTTGTAGGCGAGGCCACCGAAGGTGGCGATCGCCACCACGGGCCAGACATGCTTGACGAGGTCGGCGAACTTGCCCCACGACCACGGCGCGCCGCCATATTGCGGCGAGAAGAACGAGCCAATCTCCGACACGTTGAACTGGAAGACCAGCAGATAGACGATGATCAGCGCCATCAGGAAGCGCGGCACCGTCATGCCGAGGAAGGAGATGGCCGACAGCGTCGAGTCGATCCAGGTGTATTGCCGGGTCGCCGCCCATATGCCGAAGGTGATGCCCAGCACCGAAGCGAGGAGATGGCAGACCAGCGCCAGGATGAGAGTGCGCGGCAGCCGCTCGCCGACGACGTCGGCAACCGGCTTGTTGTAGTAGAGGCTGTAGCCGAAATCGCCGCGGGTGACGATGCCGCCGATCCAGTTGAGATACTGGACGGGCAACGGCTTATCGAGGCCATGTTCGATACGATATGCGTTGGCCTGAGCGTCGGCTTGGGCGAAGGAGGCGCCACCCTGGTTGATCAGCTGCGAGCGGATGTAGTCGGCATAATCGCCCGGCGGCGCCTGGATGATGGCAAAGGTGACGAGACTCAAGATGGCGAGGACCGGTATTGCCGACGCTATGCGCATAGCCAAGAATCGCAGCATGGACGGTCCGCTTCCTCATCTTGCCGGACGCGCCGCTTGGGGCGTTCGGAGGTTGGTTTTTCCCGGCCGCGCCATCAGCGCGGCCGGGTCTCTCTCAGTCAGGGGAGGTGAACCTACATCGGGCCCTTGTCGCCGGGCTTGCCGGGGAGCTCCTCAGGGAAGAGTTCGTATTTCGCCTGCTTGTCGGCGGTGACGAAGACACGTTCACGGACGATCGAATCCTCGGCCCAGTTGAACATGAAGATCGGTGTACCCTGCGGGATGTTGGAGAAGCGCTTGTTGACGATCAGCGCCCCGGGGTACTCCGTCAGGCCGATATTGTAGACGTGTTCCGTCGATATCTTCTGGAACTCCTTCATCAGGCTGGCGCGCTCGTCATTGTCCGACGAGGAGACGAACTTGTTGACGATGTCGACGAGGTCCTTTTCGAAAGGCATCAGGTCGACCTGGCCGCTTTCCGGCGCGCGGTGATCCCAGCTGGTCTTGGGACCGACCGGCGCGAGCTGTTCGGTGTTCTGCACGACCGAGGTCAGTTCCTGGTCGTTACGCCGGATCAGCCAGTCGAAGCGGCCGGAATATTGCGAGGCGTCGCGCTGGGTGCCGTTGAGGCCGTTCAGCACAACCCGAAGCCCGAGCTTCTCCATCTGGGCGACGACGCCTTCGGCGAGGCTCTTGTCGGTGCCGTAATCGTTGTTGACCAGCATCACGATTTCGACGTTCTTGCCGCCGGCGGTGCCGGCCGGGAAGTTCACGAAACCGTCGCCATCCGTGTCCTTGAGGCCGGCCTTGGCGAGTTCGGCCTTGGCGCCCTCAAGGTCGAAGGGATAATAGACGGTCGACTTGCGGTCATAGAAGCTGGTGCCAGACGAGAAGCCGCCGGGATAGATAGCGGTGAACGGCCCTTTGACCAGGGAGTCGCCAAGCGCCTTGCGGTCGAGCGCCATGGTGACGGCCTTGCGGAAATCCTCGTTGCGGTTCAGCTCGCGGATGGCCTGGCCGCGCTCGTCCGGGTTGCCCCAGCCATTGGCGGAAAAGTTCAGGCGCAGATTGTAGCCGATGAGCCGCGGGCCGAAGGCCAGACGTGCCGGCGCGTTCGACTCCGCAGCGCGCTTCAGCGAGGCGACGAAGTTTTCCGGCTGCTCGAGGTTTGAAAAGTCGCCAGAGCCAGCCACCGCCTGGACGTCGCGGTCGGCCCAGGTCGACAGCTTGTACTGCAGTTCGTCGAGGTAGGGCAGCTGGTTGCCCTTTTCGTCGACCTTCCAATAGTAGGGGTTGCGGCGCATGACGATGATGTCGTCCGGCCGATATTCGACCGGCACCCAGGCGCCCATCACCGGCATGTTCATATATTCCGGCGGGAAGGCGTTCTTGAACTGGTCGTAGGTGTTCTTCGAATATTTGGGATGCTGCGGCTTCAATATGTGCGCGGGACCGGGGCAGAAAGTGCCGTAGGCCATGGCGTAGAGGTACTGTTTCGGGAAGGCGTCCTTGAAGGTCCACTCAACGGTATGATCGTCGATCTTTTTCAGCGTCGTGCCGACGCCGAAGGTTTCCTGTGTCGCACCATTCAACGGAGAGACGTTCGGGTCGATGACCTCGTCGTCCCAGTAGAACATGACGTCGTCGGCGTTGAAGGCAACGCCATCGGACCATTTGGCGCCCTCGACCAGATGCATGGTCAGCTTATGGCCGTCCTTCGACCACTCCCAGCTTTTGGCCAGGTTCGGCAGCGGTTCGGTATCCTTGGCCTCAACCTGGAACAGCGGCGCGGTGCGCGTCAGGCACTCGGAGAGGCCGATGTCGATGCCGCCCCAGCCTTGCGTCTGGCCGGCGCCATAGTTCCAGCCCTCCGGCCGCCCACCGATCACATGGCGCATCGTATCGCCATAGACGCCGACGCCATCGGGCATGTTGGCCGTCTTGAAGACCAGCGGCTCCTTCGGCAGCCTGTCTTTCACCGGCGGCAGCTTGCCGGCCTTGACGTATTTTTCCGTCACCCAACCCGGCTCGTGATATTCCGGCAGCGCCTTGAACTCCAGGATGGATTCGCGCGCCACATACTTGATCTTGCCTTCGGCCGGAAACGTCGCCGGCGTCGGCGGGACCGTCGGTTCGGAAGCGAAGGCGTTGAGCGCCGGAACGGAGACGCTCAGCGCCAGTCCAGCGACAATGCCAATGTTGCGTAGGTTCCTCATTATCTCCTCCCTCGTGTTCAGACTTTTTCTGCTGCTGGTCTTCTGCCTTGGCGGCTGACTCCGGCGGACCTGCCTCCCGTGGATCCGCGGCCGCTCCCGGGTTCAGCCGGTCTGCTTCAGCGCGGCCTTTTCGGCGCGCAACTCCTCGATCGAGCGCACGTTGCGCCGCGCAGCACCGGCCCATTCGCGGGTCTTGACCACGGATTTCGACAACCGCTCCTTGGCGGCCGGAACTGCATGCGCGTATTGCGGCAACCAGGCGGCCTGGGCGACGACCATTTCGTCGACCATCTGCCAGACCTCCTCCGGGGTCGACACCGCGCCAACCAGCGGATCATGCAGCACGGCGAGCTTCAGGAGATCGATATCGCCCGATATCGCGGCATGGACCGACATGCGCTGGACGTTGATCGAAGACATGCAGGTGGCCGCGCAGGCCTCCGGCAACGTGATGCCGGCGGCCATGTTGATGCCGAAACGGTCGACGAAGCCGGGCGATTCGATGATGGCGTCCTGCGGCAAATTGGTGATCACACCATTGTTCTTGACGTTGAAGTGGCCGCGATAGACGCGGTTGGTCTCCAGCGCCTCCAATATGTGGCTGGCATGCTCGTTGGAGCGCTTGCCCACGTCGATCGGCTTCGACGCCGCTTCAAGGAACTGCGGATACTCCGTCTCGAACCAGTTGCGGGTCTCGGTCGAGTAGCGGAGGTAGCCGCCGGTCTCGCCATGGATCCAGTCCGACATGTCGATCCAGCGCATGATCTCGTCCGGACGCTTCCGATACCAGGGCAGGTATTCGGAAAGATGGCCGTTGCTTTCGGTCGAATAGACGCCAAAGCGCTTCAGCACGTCGATGCGCAGCTTCTCCTGCTGCGAGTAGACCGGATGCGCCTCGAAGGCGGCAACCAGTTCATCCTTGCCGATCTTGCGGCCATTCAGGCGCAGATCGATGAACCAGGTCTGATGGTTGATGCCGGAGCAGACATAGTCGAGCTCCCGAGGCGACTTCGCACCCAGCACCTCGCCGATCTGCTCGGCACCGTGCTGGACGCCGTGGCAGAGCCCGACCGTGTCGACCTTGCCGTATTCGATCGCCGCCCAGGTGTTCATGGCCATCGGGTTGGCGTAGTTGAGGAACTTGGCGTTGGTGTCGGCGACCTCGCGTATATCCTTGCAGAAGTCGAGGATCACCGGAATGTTGCGCTGGCCGTAGAGAATGCCGCCTGCACAGATCGTGTCGCCGACACACTGGTCGATGCCGTATTTCAGGGGAATGCGGATGTCGTCGGCATAGGCTTCCAGGCCGCCGACCCGAACGCAGCTGATGATATAGCGCGCGCCTTCGAGCGCCTTACGGCGGTCGGTGGTTGCCGTCACCCTGGTCGGCAATCCGTTCGCCTCGACGATCCTGTCGAGGATCGCCTTGATCATCTGCAGATTGTGCTCGCTGAGATCGGTCAACGCGAATTCGATGTCCTTGAATTCGGGCACGCAGAGAATGTCGGTGAACAGTTTCTTGGTGAATCCGACGCTGCCGGCGCCGATAATAGCGATTTTGAAACTCATCACCTTCACCTCGATCCGATCGAATGCTAGGCAAGGAGCAATAAGGGAGGATATGGCCACACGCCAAGGCGCGCCTGCCATTCAGGCCGGAATCCGGCTTTTCTCCTCCCGCCCGCTCCTCGACGCGGGTCATTCGCGTTCTTCGAGGCGGGATTATGCGCTTATTCGCGAGCGCGACCAGAGAAGGATTATGCTTTCAGGGGTAATTTTGTGCTGCGGGATTTGATCGCCAACGGACAGTCGATGCGCACGATCTCGCTGCCGCGCGGCCGCCAGCGCCTGCATGCCATGCCGACAAGCACGGGCTATGAAGTGCGCGAGGATGAAATCTACGATTGGGATGGGCGCAAACGCGGCCAGACGCCATTCACCGTGCTCCAGCACACGATCAGCGGAACCGGCCGGCTGCGCTACGAGAACCGCAACTATCGCCTGCAGCGGAACGATACATTGCTGGTGTTGGTGCCGCACAACCACCGCTACTGGCTGGCCAGGGACGAGCGCTGGGAATATTTCTGGATCTCGATGAACGGCGAGGAGGCGCTGCGCATCCACAAGTCGATCCTCAACGTCTCCGGTCCGGTGTTCCGACTGCAGCCGGCGACGATAGATCATCTTGCCGATTGCAGCTTGCGGCTCGTCAAGGGCGCCGCTTCGCCGGGTGCTGCTTCGGCGATCGCCTACGAGGCTGCGATGGCGCTCTATGACGATGTCTTCGGCTCACACGCCTTTGCCGAGAAACAGAGCGCCATGCAGCCGGTCATCGATCACATCAACGCCAACCTCGACAAATCGCTGCCGGTGGCGGAGCTGGTCCAGATCAGCGGCCTCAGCCGGGCCCATTTCTCGCGCTGCTTCGCCGAGAGCGAAGGCTTGCCGCCAGCCGAATTCGTGCTGCAGCAACGCCTGCAGCGCGCGGCGAAGCTTTTGACCAAGGCCGACTTCCTGCCGGTGAAGGAAGTCGCCATCCTGTGCGGCTTCGAGGACGCGAACTATTTTTCGAAGGTGTTCCGCCGCCTTTATGGCACCACGCCCAGCCAATTCCGCACCACCGGCATGTATGCAAGCTTGCGGACCCCGCCCCGGGGTGGCGTCAGGGTGTCTGACGACGAGACCTGACGCCGCTTTTTGTCCTTGTTTCATGCGTCAGGCGGCGTGCAGCCTGCCACTATCCAGCCATTCGAGATCGGCCGGCGAAAGCTTGATGTCGAGTGCGCGCAGGCTGTCGTCCAGCTCGCCCAGCGTGCGCGGCCCGATCAACGGAATGGACGGGAAGGGCTGATTGAGCACATAGGCCAGCGCGATGTGGATCGGGCTCTTGCCCAGTCGTGCGGCAAGTTCGATCGCCCGGTCGCGGCGACCAAAATTCCGCTCCGAATACCAGACCCGCACCAGTTCCTCATTGTCGCGCAGGTCGCGGCCGGCGCGGTCGGTGAAGAAGCCGCGCCCTTGGCTCGACCAGGCGAAGTTCGGCATCTGCCTGGATGTCAGCCAGGCCTTCCAGTCATCGGAGGAGGAGGTGATGCATCCTGCCCAGATCGGCTCCAGCATCTCGGCCAGCGAGAAATTGTTGGAGAGTGCGCCCGGCTTCTGCTTGCCGGTGCGCTGCGCATAGGCAATCGCCTCGTCCATGCGCTGCATCGTCCAGTTCGAGCCGCCGAACGGACCGCGGATGCGGCCGGCCTTGACCTCGCGGTCCATCGCATCGACGAACTCGCCGACCGGCACGTCAGGGTTGTCGCGGTGCATGAAATAGATGTCGACATGATCGGTCTGCAGCCGATCGAGCGACTGGGCGAGCTGCTTGGCGATCACGTCGGGATAGCAGAGCGGCGAATGCGCGCCCTTGGCGATGATCACCGACTGCTCGCGCACGCCACGGTTCTTCAACCATTGGCCGAGCAGCGTCTCGGTGTAGCCGCCGCCATAGACATAGCCGGTGTCGAAGAGGTTGCCGCCAGCTTCGAAGAAAGCGTCGAGCAGGATCGAACCCGAGGAGAAGGTGCGGAAATCCTCGAAGCCGAGCGCCACTATGGATGCCTGTTTCGCCAGGCCTGGGATGGCGCGCTTGGCGATCGCTGTGCCGCTGGGGCGCAGCGGCCGGCCGGAAATGGTGCTGGTGCGCAGCGGGGCCTTTTCGATCTCATACTCCAGCCCGACGGCGGCGCGCCATCTGTCGAGCACGCGCAAGGTGCCGAGACTGTCGGCCCAGCCCATCCCCGGCCAGGCGAATTCCTGCCGCCCGGCGCGGATCGCCTCGCCGGCGCCGTCGACCTCGAAGGAATAGACATGGCGTTTTTCGTCGACGCTGATCGTCTCTCGCGATCCATCGGCGCCGATCACGTCGATGTGGCCGAGGCCGACGTCGCGGTTGCCACCGGCGAACCAGAAGTCCGGTACTTCGATGCGGCTCTTGGTACCGAGGATGCGCAGGACATTGTCTTGGTTGAGCGAGATGCTGCAGGAGACCTCGGCGACGATGCCATCAGGGAAATGCAGCAGCGCCGAGGCCCACTCATCGACGCCGGACTGGCCGAGATGGGCGGTACCCACCACCCTGTCGGGCTCGGCAAAGGGTTGTCCCGATGCCGCCCCGGCAATCAGCCGGACCATCGAGACGGGATAGCCGCCGACGTCCAGGATGCCGCCGCCGGCGAGATCGTTGGCATAAAGCCGGTGTTGTGGCATGAAGCCCGGCATGGCGAAGCCGAAGCTCGACTTGATCATCCTGATCTCGCCGATGACGCCGGACGTGATGAGTTCCACCAGCTTCAGCGTCTGCGGATGCAGCCGGTACATGAAGGCTTCGCCGAGAAAGGTACCAGCCTTGCGCGCGGCGTGGATCATGGCGTCGGCCTCGAAGGCGGTCAGCGCCAATGGCTTTTCGCACAGCACATGCTTGCCCGCTTCCGCCGCCCGGATCGCCCATTGCGCATGGCCGGGATGCGGTACCGCGATGTAGACGGCATCGACCTGCGGATCGTCGAGCAAGGCCTCATAGCCGTCGAGGATGCGGGCACCAGGGAAATTCTCCGCAAGGCCCGGCTTGGCGGGATTGCGCGCGCCGATGGCGACCAGTTTTCCGGTGTGCGAAGCGGCCACGCCGCCGGCGAAAGCCTGGGCGATGCCGCCCGGACCGAGAATGCCCCAGCGAATGGGCGTGGTTGCAGTCATTGTCATTCTCCTTGAAGGCTGGAGGGGCGGCCAGTCAGCGCAGCCGCAGCCCCTTTTCGTCGAACAGGTAGGATTTGCGGATGGAAACGGTGACTTCGGACGTGTCGGGAACCTTGGCCGCGTCGCGCTGGATCACCACATCTTCGCCGTGCGCCGTGCGGGCATAAAGAAAGCTCGTGCCGCCAAGGTGTTCGATCACGTCGATGGCGACAACGAGATCGGTGTCGCCTTCTCCGGCGACGCCGAAATGTTCGGGCCGCACGCCGACAATGACCTTCGTCCCGGCCTCCGGCGCGGTGCCGGTCAGCGGCTGGGTGATGCGGGTTTTCTCCTGGCCCGCCAACTCGACCACGACACCGCGCGCATCGCGTCCGACGATGTGGCCCTTGATGAAGTTCATCTTCGGCGAGCCGACAAACCCCGCCACGAACAAATTGTCGGGATCGTCGTAGAGTTCGAGCGGCCGGCCGATCTGCTCGATATGGCCGGCGCGCAGCACGACGATCCTGTCAGCCAGCGTCATCGCCTCGGTCTGGTCGTGCGTGACATAGACCATGGTGGCGCCGAGTTCCTTGTGCAGGCGCGATATCTCGACCCGCATCTGCACGCGCAGTTCGGCGTCGAGATTGGAGAGCGGCTCGTCGAACAGGAACACCTGCGGCTCGCGCACGATGGCGCGGCCGATGGCGACGCGCTGGCGCTGGCCGCCGGAGAGCTTTTTCGGGCGCCGGTCCATCAGTTCGCTGATGCGCAGGATTTCGGCCGCCCGCTTCACCCGCCGCTCCGTATCGGCCTTCGGATTGCCGGTCATGCGCAATCCGAACGAGAGGTTCTGCTCGACGCTCATATGCGGATAGAGCGCATAGGACTGGAAGACCATGGCGATGCCGCGGTCGGCCGGCTCGACGTCGTTGACAACCTTGCCGCCGATGGCGATCTCGCCGCCGCTGATGTCCTCAAGCCCGGCGATCATCCTGAGCAGCGTGGACTTGCCGCAGCCGGAGGGGCCGACGAAGACCACGAACTCGCCGTGCTTGATGTCGATGTTGGCGCCGTGGACGACCTCGAAGGTGCCGAAGCGCTTGACGACATTGTTGAGCGTGACCGTTGCCATGCTGCCCCTTACTTGATCGCGCCGGCGGCGATGCCGGCGATGAAATGGCGCTGCAGCAGCACGAAGACGACAAGCATCGGCACGGTCAGCATTACGGCGCCGGCCATGATGCCGCCCCACGATACCTTGGTGAGGCCGATCAGCGTGCCTAGCGCCACGGGTGCGGTCATCGAGCCCGGCTGGTTGTTGATCAAAAGCGGCCAGAGATAATTGTTCCAGGACGCGAGGAACAGGATGATGGCGAGTGCGGCCAACATCGGCCGCGCCAGCGGCAGTGCGACGAACAGGAAGATGCGCCATTCCTTCACGCCTTCGACCCGCGCGGCGTCGAACAGGTCGTCCGGCATCATCGAGAAGCTCTGGCGCATGAACAACACGCCCAGCGAATTGAACAGCGGCGGGACGATCAGCGCCACCCAGGTGTTGGCGAGTTGGAAGTCGCGCGCCACCATGATGAATTGCGGGATCAGCACCACCGCGTAGGGCAGCGTGATGGTGCCGAGGATGATGGCGACGACCACGCCCTTGCCGAAGAACTGGTAGCGCGCCAGTGCCCAGCCGGCCATCGAGGTCAACAGCACCGACAGGAACGTGTAGGTCACCGCCACCGAGACTGAGATGCCGATGGCGCCGACGAAGTTGGTGTCGCGTTGCAGATTGTTGAAATTGTCGACGAAATTGCCGTGCGGCAGCAACTCGATGCCCGGGCTGAAGATGCCGTTGTCGGGCATGGTCGAGAACACCACCATCATCCACAATGGAAACAGCCAGATCAGCGCCAGCGGCGTCAGGAAGAGATGCAGCAAGAGGCTGCGTCTAAGCCGGGTCGAGGAGAGCGAGCTCATTGCCTTTCCCTCGTCAGCCACAGTTGCACCAGCGTGATGGCGATCGCCAGCCCCGCCATCGTGTAGGCGACGGCCGAGGCGTAACCGAAATTGAGCGAGCGGAAGCCTTGGCGGTAGAGCAGCAGGCCGAGCGTCTCGGTGCCGCCGCCCGGTCCGCCGCGCTCGGTGATCAGGAATGGCTCGGTGAACAGTTGCATGGTGCCGATGATCGACAGCACCGTGCAGAACACGATGACCGGCTTCAAAAGCGGCAAGGTTATGTGGAAGAATTGCTTGAGCTTGCTGACACGGTCGAGGGTCGCCGCCTCATAGACGTCCTCGGGAATGGACTGCATGCCGGCCAGAAGGATGATCGCGTTGTAGCCGGCCCAACGCCAGGTGACCGCGATCATGATCAAAGCCATCGCCGGCGTGACGTTGGAGAACCAGTCGATCTTGGGCAGCCCGACGCTGTTCAGGAGCTTGTTGACGATGCCGAAATCGAGGCTGAACATCAGCCGGAAAACCGCCGAATAGGCGACCTCGCCGACCACGACCGGAGCGAAGAAAGCGAAGCGATAAAGCCCCCTCGCCTTCAACAGCGGCGAATTCAAAAGCACAGCCATCACCATGGCCAGCGTGATCATCACCGGCACCTGGATGACGAGGATGAGCAGCGTGTTCTTCAGCGCGTTGAAGAAGGCCGGATCGCCGATCAGCCGGCCCCAGTTGAAGCCGGGGGCAAAGCGCCAGGGCACCGTGCGCGTCGCCTGGAACGAGATCATGAACGAGGAGATGATCGGCCACAGCCAGAAGACGGAGAAGATCAGGAGATAGGGAGCGAGGAAACGATAGGCCGTGGCGTTACGGTTGCGCATCTTCGTCCTCCTTCTCCCGATTGTTGTTTTAGGCCATCGTTTGGGCTGCCGTTCTCCCCTTGTGGGAGAAGGTGTCGTCGAAGGCGACGGATGAGGTGTTCCAGGGAACGCAAACGTCTCACTCCGCTGGGGCACCCCTCATTCGTCTCGGCTATCGCGCCGATCCACCTTCTCCCACAAGGGGAGAAGGGAAAGCGGCGCTCACTCCTTGACCGGCAGTCCGGTCGCCGCGGCGATCTGGCTGGCGGCATCGTCGAGCGCTGCCTTGGCGTCGGCATAGCCGCCGGCGAGATATTTGGTCTGCACCGCGCGCATGATGATTTCGGCGTCGCTCTGGAACTGCGTGCCACGGCTGGGGACGACCTTGGGCAACGTGCCGAGGATATCCTTCCACACAGCCTGGCCACCCCAATAGGGCAGGCCTTCCGAGACGTAGGGATCATTCAGCGCCGACACCAGCGAGGGGACGAGACCGAATTCCTTCAGCATCGTGATCTGGCCCTCATTGGTTCCGAGCGTGTATTTCAGGTACTCGTAAGCCGCCTCCTTGTTCTTCGACACCGAGGTGATGGCCAGCGATGAGCCACCAAGATTGGCGGCGCGCGGGCCGTCGGAGGTCAGGCTCGGCATCAGATAGACGCCCCATTTGCCGTTTTCGCCCGCCGATTCGGTGCGGATGGTGCCTTCATACCAGCCGCCATAGACCTGGGTGGCGACCGTGCCGGCGGTGTTGTTGGTGATCTTGGTGCCCCAGTCGGCCGAGGACATGATGCCGGCATCCTTCATGTCCTTGATCTTGGCCAGCGTATCGACACATTTCGGCTGGTTGACCGTGATCGACTGGCCATCCTCGGCGAAATAGGAGCAGCCTTGCTCGTTGGAGATCATACGGAAGAATTCTGTGTCGCCGTTGAAATCGGCATTGGTCATCGAGACGCCCGGATTGGCGGCCTGGATCTTCTTGCCGGCGGCGATGAAATCGTCCCAGGTCTTGATCGACGCCGGATCGACACCGGCCTTTTCGTAGAAGTCGCGGCGATAGAAGGCGGCGACCGGGCCGGAATCCCACGGCATCGCATAGGCCTTGTCGCCGACTTCGAGCTCGGTGCGCTTGAAATCGGGGAATTTCTTCTGGTCTTCGGCGCTGTAGCCCAGCGTGTGCAGGTCGACGAAGCACTCGGGGAACTGGCTCCAGTAATTCTCGGCCTCGCCGTTCTCTATGGTGACGATGTCGGGCAGGCCGACACCGCCTGCGGCACAGCCGGCGATCGACTTGTCATAGGTCGGCTGGTTGCCGAGATCCTGGACCGTGACCTTGATGTCGGGATGCAGCTTGTTGAAGCCGGCGACCGTCGCCTTCAGCGACGAAGCGGCGACGTTCCAGCTCCAGATGGTGATTTCGCCAGATTGCGCGAATGCCGGGGCTGAGCCCAGGGCAAGCGCAAGTGCGGCGCAGGACAGTGTGATGCGCATTGAAATCCTCCCATTTCATTTGCTCTCTCTGCGAGCCGGGCTAGACTATGCAGCACGGAAGGCTTGTCCCCGACAAAGGGAATAAGGAATTGGCGGAAAGTAAGATGCCGGAACGGCCGTTTTACCAGCCTGGCGCCAGCAGCGTCGAAGGCCTGCCGCTGCTGTTGCAGATGTTTCACACCACTCCCCTGGTGATGCTCAAGCCGCATTGGCATGCCCAGGTCGAGGTGAATTTCATCGTGCGCGGCAGCGTGCACTACCGCATGAACGAGCACGAAATCTCGCTTTCGGCCGGTGAGATGTGCCTGTTCTGGGGCGGCCTGCCGCACCAGATGGACGATTTGAGCGACGACGCCGTCTATGCCGGCGCGCATCTGCCGCTGGTGCATTTCTTCCGGTTGCACCTGCCGGCGGACATTCGCCATCGGCTGATGACGGGCGCCACGCTGGTGACCGGCGCCACCGATCAATCCGACAACGACAATTTCGCCCGCTGGAACCGCTATGCCCGCTCGGGCGACCCGGCCAAGGCCGAGCATGCCGTCAATGAACTTCTGCTGCGGCTGGAGCGGGTGCGGTTCGAGCCTTACCGGCTCGTGCCCGAAACCGCAGCCGGGCACGAGACGGGTAGTCCCTTCGACCAGCAATCGTCGCGCAATGTCGGGCGCATGTGCGATTTCATCGCCGAAAACTTCCTCTACGACATCGATTGCGTGAACATTGCCGGGGCGGCCGACATCCATCCCAAATACGCCATGAGCCTGTTCAAGAAGTCGACCGGCATGACGTTGAACGAATATGTCAACCTTCTGCGGTTGAGCTACGCACAGGCGCTGTTGATGCATCAGGACGCCAATGTGCTCCGCGTTGCCATGGATTCGGGCTTCGGTTCGCTCAGCGCCTTCAACAAATCGTTCCGCAAGCTGGCCGGCATGACGCCCTCCGATTTTCGCAAGGGCCTAGCCAGCGCCAGATAGCCCGCAGGCCGGTTGGGGCCTGGCCAGGGATGCGAGCACATTTCGGCATCTCGCCCATCGCCGCATCTCACCGCATCTCGCCGCATCTCAATTGTCGGCTAAAAGGCAGGTCGGGCTGCCGGCAAAGGGCAATCGCGGGCTCGGTCAAGGATGCCGAGGCCCGAAACAATACAGGCCGCGAGCCATTCCGGGGATGAAAGCAGCATGGAAAGGCACCCACCACACGGCACGTCTTTTCCTGTCTGAAATCGCAACCTAGGCGCTGGACAGGCCGAATTCCCGTGCTATAACCCACGCGCTTTCAAGGGGCGCCCCACGGCGCCTTCATGAAATCCGGTCAACGCAATTTCAGTTACCGGAACAGGCCCAGATAGCTCAGTTGGTAGAGCAGCGGACTGAAAATCCGCGTGTCGGTGGTTCGAATCCGCCTCTGGGCACCATCCCCTCTTCTCCCGACACTCCGTTTAGCCGAACCGTCTACGCTGCAGCTTCTGCAAGCGACTGGAATTATTGATCTTTTGCTGTCGCATTGCGCAATTAGGCGGGACAGAGAGCGCTTCGGGCGCATTTGATCCAACGAGGCGGGGGGATGGTATTTCCGTTGGTATTCGACATCCTGATGGTATCGAAACAGCCAAGGGAGACCTGACGAATGGCCCTATCCGACGTGAAATGTCGAAACGCCCGCCCTGCTTCCAAACTCGTGAAATTATCTGACGGGGGCGGGCTGCAGCTATGGGTACAGCCCACGGGCTCTCGCCTTTGGCGGCTCGCCTACCGCTTTGACGGCAAGCAGAAACTGCTCGCGCTGGGCAGCTATCCCCTTCTCTCTCTCGCCGAGGCACGGGAGGCGCGCGATGATGCTAAAAGGCTCCTGCTAGCTGGCGTCGACCCTGGAAAGGAACGCAGCTTGCGGAAGGCCGATTCGGCAAAGGACTCCTTTCGCTCAATCGCGGACGAATATGTTGACAAGCTGAAGAAGGAGGGACGTGCCGACCGGACCATCAACAAGGTCAAATGGCTGCTCGGCTTTGCCTATCCGATAATCGGCGACAAGTGCATTCGGGAGATCGATCCGGCCACCATCCTTGCCGCCCTCCGTCGCGTGGAGGTTGGCGGTCGATACGAGTCGGCCAGGCGACTGCGCTCCACCATCGGCAGCGTGTTTCGATACGCAATCGCGACCGCACGCGCCGAGACAGATCCGACCTTCGCCCTCAGAGGCGCACTCATCAGTCCCACGATAACGTCTCGCGCCGCGATTACCGATCCGAAGGCCTTGGGCGGTCTGCTGAGGGCGATCGATGCATTTGACGGACAGCCGACAACCCGAGCCGGTCTGAGGCTGATGGCGCTGCTGTTTCCCCGCCCCGGCGAGCTTCGCGCCGCTGAATGGGAAGAGTTCGATCTTGACAGCTCGTTGTGGACCATTCCTGAAGCACGCATGAAAATGCGACGGCCGCACCGCATACCCCTATCAAAACAGGCGATCAGCGTCCTGACTTCACTGAGAGAAGTCTCTGGTGGTGGATCGCTGCTGTTTCCTAGTGTTCGATCGGCTTCGCGTCCGATTTCCGACAATACGCTTAACGCCGCACTGCGTCGTATGGGTTATAGCAAGGAAGAAGCTACCGCGCATGGTTTTCGGGCAACGGCATCAACGCTGCTAAACGAATGCGGAAAGTGGCACCCGGACGCCATAGAGCGGCAGCTGGCCCACATCGAGAACAACGACGTGCGTCGCGCCTACGCCCGGGCAGAGCACTGGGAAGAGCGCGTTAACATGATGCAATGGTGGGCCGATTATCTGGATGAACTGGGGAGCAAAAACGCGCGGGTGATCTCAATCGGGGAACGCGGCAAGCCTGCTGTCCCATCGCGAGCGTCCACTTTAAACCCAACAGCGACGGTTCACCAAACGCCAAGACGAGCCTCCAACCTTCGAAGATCATACTGAGTTTGAAAAAGGACGGATAACTAAATGGTGAGCCCGGAGGGTGTGATGCCTCTAAGGAAAATCGATTGTTTAGCTGATGGTTGCCCCATATTCTCCGGATGGTCTGGCGAACCTGAGGTCCGACGCCAGGAATGATCCTATAATCGTCAGATCGCTGCGGCCTACCGATTCGGGTCTTCTCAGTACGAGGTATTTCATCCGCGACCAAAAGTCATTCCAACTATCGGATGGGCGTAGCGTCTGTCATCACTCGACACCAAGCCGCGATTGTGCAAGGTCCAGTCTCGGAATCGCTATCTCCCACCGGGCACTGTTGCGTATCAGCCGACTGAGAAGAGTCCGAAACCTATAGACTTGCGCTCCAACCTAATGAATGACGTTCCGACAGCAGTCTTGCACCATGAGCGCAAGTGTGACATTGATTTGCCACAACAGGAAGACGCCGGCTGCAGACCGTTCTTCTGTCGCGCGACAGACTAAATCATGGAAGTGTCTGATGGCCACACTGGAAGAGGTCTATACCGCCTTATTTTCACCAAGATCCGGGGCCGATATATTTGCAAGCGCACCTCTTCTGCCGACAGACCTTTTCGCGTTCGGAGCTCACCTCCTTGAGCGCTCCGGCGCCTATCATCATGTAGCACCGGATGTGAACCGGGCTCGGTCTAGCGGTTTTCGCGAGCTCCTCGTCGACGATGAACTGCGGGCCCGTGCGGTGCGAACGGGTCGAATATGGAGGGCATCCAAACCGCGCGCGGGCAGACGCCTGCCGCCCCCGCCGTCGCGCGTCGAGGTACTTTGGGAAGAACTTGAGCAATTTCGGGACGAACACGTATTCGAGCCGCTTGTGGAAACCGCTGACGCTCCGGAATGGTGGATGATCTGTCTCGAACTCGTCATGATTGCAGACGGCCTGCCAAGACATCGGTTTTGATCCTGGAAACAAATTCGCCCGCCCTATCCGGTCAGCTTATGTCGCAGCCGATCTGGGATCCGGTAAGGAGTTTCGGCGCATTCAACGTGCGCCTTTCTCGCTGTCCACTGCAGCCGAGGACTTGGTGTGCGTGCAAGCAAAATCACGCACTCCGTCAGTCGGCTGTACGTTGCGGTCCTTAACTCACAATCTGGCTCTACTGCCGCCCCGCGGCCAAGTGCGGGCGCGATGGGTCCATCCGCCATTTACACGAACGCCTGCTTTGGATGATGACAAACTGGGTCTTCTTTTGATTCCATTCCCTTACCGCGTGGACGAAAACGCTTTCGTGTCGGTCGGTGAACATGCCGGGGGTGGTTGGGGATGGTTCACCGCCCGGCCGACCTGGCTGCCTCTAAACACCGATCGGCAAAAGCGCTCCAGCTTTGTGACATTTGTCCAAGATTTGGTTGATCGAGCGCGCGAGAAAGGGCAGCGCGTTAATGGGGTTGTATTTCCGGAACTGTCGCTAAACTATACTCAATTTCTAGGCTTGGCTCGCGCCCTCGCGCGCGACAATGGCATCGATTTTCTGATCGCCGGAGTGACACACGACCAGGACCATCGTCACGGCAACTTTGTCGCCATCGCGCCGTTCTTCCTGCTAGGACGTGAACGCACCGGCACGATTAGCGGCTGGGAACAGACCGTGCTCGTGCGAGAGAAACATCATCGCTGGAAACTCAACAGATCTCAGATCGAGACGTATAGCCTTGGGTTGGACCCCGCCAGGAGTTGGTGGGAAGACCTGAACATTCTTAGCCGCAGTCTTGATGTTTTGGTGTATCGGGGCTCTTCAACTCTCACGACCCTGATATGTGAAGATTTGGCGAGGGTTGATCCTTGCCAAGCGGTTGTTCGGGCCATCGGGCCGAACCTGCTGATCGCTCTTTTGATGGATGGACCGCAAATCGGCAGCCGTTGGCCAGCCCGATATGCTACCGTACTGGCCGACGACCCGGGCACATCAGTGCTCAGCCTAACTTCGTTCGGATTGATGGCCCGCCAGAATGATCTCGGCCAATGGCCGCAGTCCTGCGCGATCGGATTGTGGAAAGACGAGGCAGCCGGCATCAAGGTTCTCGAACTTCCGCGCGAGGCGGATGCGATTTCTCTGCAAATTAGATCGGTTGCTAAATCCGAAAACACGCTAGACGGCCGGTCGGACGGCGGTTCATCGCATCGTTGGGAATATGAATCCCATACCGGCGTTACTCTCGAACCCGCAGCGCGGCCGGATTGGGTTAGGACGGGTATTGGACGCTAGTACGCTTTCGCAGCAGATTTTGCCAATGGCACGGACTTTGACGATCCCATCGTACGATAGTCCTCCCGTGCGCGCTTCTTAAAGGTCGCATAGATGCGATCCTCCTCAGGATGAGGCGATGACGATTTTTCGGCTGCTGCGACCTTTCGCTGAGCCTGCTTTGTAACGGCCGCGTAGCGCTTCTTGATGTCGGCCATTTCGGTGTCCTTATTTATCAGAATCCATTTAGCCATAAGATGGCATCGACGCCAGTGGCATTCAAGCGCTGAGCCGACCGCGGGTAGAGGCGCCAACGTGTGGCCGCAAGCCTAACACACTGACGCATGGCCACGTAATCGGTCTGGCGCGCTTCCATTGACCCGCTGAAGACGCGTATTTTCATGCCCGGACGCGAAACGCGGCGTCCAGCTTTTCTCCAGCTCGGCATCCTCGTCCACCGTAAGAAGGCAAAATGGATGGCGCGCACGGGCGACTTTAGCACTCGCGCAGTGAATCCCAAGAGGTCCGTGTTCCCAGACTACATCATCAGCCTTGAAGACGGTCAGAAATACAAGGCGCTAAAACGCCATTTGGCAACTCGACATGGGATGACGCCCGATGAATACCGGGCGAAGTGGGGACTGGCGAAGGACTATCCCATGGTCGCTCTAAACTATTCGGCTACCCGATCGGCGCTGGCAAAATCGTTAGGATTGGGAAGGAAGGCTGCTCCGGCCAAGAAAGCTACCGCGAAACGCAAGGCGAAAGCCTGAGAGCAGTAGAGATCTTTGGCGTGCCAGGGAATTACCGTGATCATATCGGCACCGATGCACTGGAACGTGGCAGCCTAACGCTTTGGGATTTTGCAGACCCGGATGAGGCGGCCAAAACCGCTCTCGATATCTAAGGGCCGGACGCGGTGACCGCCGCGGCCCATTGCGCATTGACGGCGCGTTTTGATGGGCGCGAGCGCGACTATCGCTTTTGGGTCGCGGTTTTCTCGCAGCTCAAACACGCGTCTCTGGCGAGTCACCTCCGGCGAGGCCATTAGAGCGGATCAGTATCAGGGTCTGCGTCAAAGACAGCAGCTTTTGCGCTCAGGAAACTTCCTGGTGCTGCAATTCATCAGCTGTATCTCTACTCGGACAAGCGGAACCGCCCACGCTAAGTGTTGTCTAATGTTGAAGATGATTGCCTTCGTGGTTTCTCCGACGCGCCGGCGCCCGGCAGACCTTCCTTTCTGGCCTTGGCAAACGCCCGGTCGCCTTCCAGGAACCCGACCAGCATAAAGGGAATCAGCTCAGCCACGGTTTCGGACTCGCCATAGGTCTGACGGTAAAGTGCGGCATAGTCGTTGAGTGCTTGGCTCAAGTCGGCGCCAACAGTGATGGTGATCTTCGAAGGCGTCCGGTCCGGAAGTTTTCCGAGTTTCAGGTTAGCCATGAAAGTCCTCCTGTTCACCCCGTGTATGGCCGCAACACGAGGTCCTTGTGCACGATGACGCGCAACGGCCAACCAGGGCGGACGGTGATCGTGGGTTGGATGTTCAGGTTCTTTTCAGTGATCCGTTGGCCGGCTTGACTGACGTTCTGCTGGGTGGATTCACGAATTGCCTTGACCAAGTCGCTTTCATTTTCCCCAAAGCTCAACTCGGTACCAACCCCCAGCAATGTGGCCACCGCGACGCCCTTGATCAGCTGCCAAGTATGGAAATCCACCTTGTCCTCGAGCCCGGCATAGCCGGCCGCGTCGGTCACGGGCAGATTGTCGATTTCGATCGATGAGCCGTCCGGCATCACAATGCGTTGCCACACCAACAGAGCGCGCCTTTGGCCAAAGGCTACAACACTATCGTAGGTGCCGATCAGCCGTGAGCCCTGCGGGATGAGCAGGGTGCTGCCGGTGACGCTGTCGCGCACATTCTCGGTAACCTGCGCGACAACGAGGCCGGGCAAGTCGGAATTGATGCCGGTGATCAGGCTTGCAGCGATCACGCTGCCGGCCATGATCTGATACGGCGAGGCCGGCGTCTGCCGCGCATGCGGATTGTAGATCCCGCTGGTGTTCCGTTGATCGATAAAATCGAGCTTGCGCTGTTGGTTGTTCTGGTCGCCCTCGGCCGGGGCGACGGAAGCTCGCGCGCCTTCGGTATCTGGCTGCGGAGGCGCCGTCTCGAAAGGTGAACGTCCGCCCTGCCCATTGCTAAAAGCTTCCGTTTGCTGGAGTCGGGTTTCGATGCGGAACAGGACTTGCGACTCGCGCGCTTCAATCGCTTGTTGTGCAAGCCGCTGCGCCTCGGCGGAAACGTCTTGCCCAGGTGCGATGCCAAGCTGGCGCTGGTGCTCGAGAATAGGACGGCCGAGATCCCCGGGCAGCGGCGGTCCAAGCACCGGAGCCTTCGGCTTGCTCCCGGAATAGTCCTTGGGCAGCGATTCAAGTCCCTCGGCGGTCGGCTTGCGGTCCGTGCTGTAGAGCTCTTCGGCCTGCTGTTTCAGGCGCAATGCGGGCCCCTGCAGCGCCATCATCGTGACGCCAAAAACAGCGCCGGAACCAACAGCAGCGATGGCGACAATTATGCCGCGCCTGAACCGCACCGCTCGGCGGGGTGAGGCTCGCAGCTGCAGCTGTTCGGGATTGAGCTTCGGCGGAGCATTCGGGTGGGAAGTATCGGTCATGAGCCTCCCCTTACCTGCCAAAACGCGAAAACAGCGAAACCCGCCGCGGCGGTTGCCGACCGTCGGTTCTCGTAATGCGCACCACCTGCTGCTGTTTGGTGCCCAGCCTTAGCTCGGCCGCAGCAAAGAGGCGATCGACGATGTAGTAGTTGCCGCGCATGCGATAGTTGACGAGCTGGTTGTCCCCGTCGGCTCCGACGATGAAGAGCGGCGGCGCCTCACCTTGGTCGATACGGCGCGGGAATTCGATATAGACCTTGCTGCCATCATCAAAGGCGCGCGTCGGTCTCCACGGTGGCGTGTCGCCGGCGATCGAATAGCGGAAGCGGATGTTTTCGAGTGCTACGTTCGAGGCCGCGGGCATTTCAGCCTCTGCCTGAGCGTTGCGCCGCCGAAGCGCCACGAGTTGGTCTTCGCTGTAAATCCAGGAGAGCGCCGCCATGGCAGTTTTCTCAGTGCTTTGAAGCTGCAGGTGATAGGATCGCCTGTCCGTCGTGATGACCAGATTGGTGGCAAGCCCCGGCGCGAATGGCTTCACCAGCACATGAGTGCGCTGGTCATCGCCTGAGCCACTAACGGTGTCACCGATTACCCAACGGACCGTATCGCCGGCTGAGACCGAGGTCAGCTTCTCGCCCCGCTGCAATGAGATATCGGTGACGCGCTCCGGCGCGGCGTAGAGCTGGTAGAGCGCGCCGTCGGCAAAGGGGTAAACCTGCACCGCATTGACATAGCCAAACTTGGTGGGTTGTTGCGTCGCCGCCTTGTTGGCATCGGCGACCTGTTCTTCCGGCGAGCGCTTATCTGGGGCGGGCTTGCCGGGTGCGGGCATCAACTGACCAGGCAACGGTAACGGTTTCGGCACTTCCACGACCTTGACCGGCTTCTCCGGCGCCTTCTCGATCGCGGCTGGTTTGAAGTCCTCGTGGTCATAGGAAATCTGAGGCGGCGGCACTGGCTTCGAGGCACAGGCCGAAAGAACCGCAACAGACGCCGACAGGATCAAGGCAGCACGAAGCAATGGGGCTCTATTTGTCATTGGCGGGCTCCTTAGGGGAAACGGGGGTTGGCGCGGCGCTGTCGAGCTCGCGCGACCAGTCGATGGCGTTGATGAAGACGCCGAGCGGGTTCTTGCGCAGCTGCTCGGTTGTCCTAGGCGGGCGGATGAGGATGGTGAGGATCCCGATCCAGCGCGTCGTGCTGGCGAGGCTGCCGCGCTCGAACACCTGCTCGGTCCATTTGACCTGGAACGAGCTGTCGGAAGCCCTGACCACGCTGGTCACCTGTACTGACACGCTGCGCGTGCCGATTTGGCCGAAAGGGTCGTTCGCCTTGGCATATTCGTTGAGGAAGAGCGCCGCTCGGTCGGTGGCAAAGTCGTAGGCCGACAGCCAATTCTGCCGCACCAGAACCGCATCGGTGGAAACCGAACGAACATTCTGGATGAAGCGGCTGAGATGCCAGGCGATCTGGGCATCGTCGGGCTGGTAGTTTTGGACTGCCGGCCCGACCGCGTGCGCCTCGCCAAAGCGGTCGACCTCGACGACATAAGGCACGACGCGGCCCTGCATCGACTGCCACAGAAGCCCACCGGAAAGCCCCGTCGTCAGAGCCAGGCAGCCAAAGGCCATGAAGCGCCAGTTCTTGGCCTGCACGCGCGCCGCGCCGATGCGCTCATCCCAGAGTTGGCTGGCCTTCTGGTAGGGTGTTACGGGTTCGGGCGTCTTTCCATAACGCTGAACGGGTCGCTTGAAGAGCATCTAGTCTTCCTTGTCATTGAGGGAGGGATTGGCGCCGCTTCCGCCCCGATCTCCATCGCGCACCGCCTGCGTGGCAGCATTGCGATGGGCGCGTGCGGTCTGTTCGGAACGCAGACGCCTTGCCCAGGCAGGCGCGGCCGCGGGAGCTATAACTGGAGAGCTTCCGCTCATCGAGCTGGTCGGCATGCCGCCGGTCGCGGTCCAGCCGGCATCGCGACCGGCGTCGGCACTACGGCGGAATGGTTCTGCTGCGGATCGCATTCCCCGCACCGCGGCGCCGCTAGCGGCACTCGCAACCCCCTGCAGCCCAGCAGCTACCCCGGACAGCCCGGACTCGGGCGATGTCGCGCGCCCCGTCTGCCAAGCGACGGTGGCAGCGGACCCCATAGCGGCGCCGGCACGGACTGCGGCGAGGCCGCCGCCTGTTGCCATGCGCGCGCCGGCAAACGCAGCGCCTCCGGCAACGAGCGTTGATCCAGCTGCGGCCGCCGTTGTTCCAAGTGCCGCGCCGGCGCCAAGCTGCGGCGCGCCGGAAACAAGACCCGAGGCAATCCCGGGGCCGAAAATGCCGAGCCCAAGCAGCGCCAGCGCACCCAGTACCTGAGACATGGCCGCCGCCAGGTCCGGCTCCTGGCCCTGCAGGGCGGAAGCGAACTCGCCAAAGAGCGTGGAGCCGATGCCGACGATGACGGCAAGCACCATCACCTTGATGCCCGACGAAATCACATTGCCGAGCACGCGCTCGGCCAGAAACGCCGAGCGGTTCCAGAGCGCGAAGGGCACCAGGACGAAGCCGGCCAGCGTGGTGAGCTTGAACTCGAGGATGGTGATGAAGAGCTGGATGGAAAGAATGAAGAAGGCGATGAGGACCAGGAACCAGGCCAGAAGCAGCACGAAGATGGTGAGCGCGTTACCGAAGATCTCGGGGAAGCCTACTAGCTGGCTCGCTTGATTGAGGAGCGGCCAGGCGCCCTCGAAGCCGGCCGCGGCAATGCGGCCTGGCCGCAGGAGACTGTCGGCGGACAGGTTGCCGGGCGATGCGTTGATGCCGAGACCGGCAAAGGAGCGGTAAATTATGTCGGCGAGGTTCTTGAAATTGTTCAGGACGAAGGCGAAGGCGCCGACATAGAGCACTTTGCGAACAAGCCGGCCAAGTATGTTGGGCTCGCCGCCGAACGCCCAGACCAAGCCCGCGAGCGTGATGTCAATGCCGATCAGAATGGTGGTGAGAAAGGCGACGTCGCCCGAAAGCAGACCGAACCCACTGTCAATGTAGCGGGTAAAGGTCTCCATGAAGCGATCGATGACTCCGAGGTCGTTCATGTCGCCGCCTTCCTCGTTGTCTTGAAGAACTGCCGCTCAGTTGCCGGGATAAGCCGTGCCGGTGCCCAGGAAACGCTTCGTCGTCTCGCGAGCGGCTTCCTCAGACTGCGCCTTGCGCGCCGCATCCTCGGCCTCGGCCCGGAACTGGGTCGCAAGCAGCGTCTGGATCTGCATCTGCTGCTTGGTCGAAAGCGCGATCAGCTGATTGGTGGCCTGGCTTGCCTCGAGGGCACCTGCCGCGCCCTGACTGCGATTGACGAGGTCGGTAAGCAGGTCGCCATCGGCCTGCACGTTCTCGACGATCTGCGACTGCGCGCTCATGGTCTGGCGGAACGCCTGCATGGCGCTCTGCCAGCGCTCGCGCGCGGCGCTCGCCACATCGCTGACCTTGATGGTGGCGTCGTAGCTTTCCGGATATTGCTGGCGCCACTGGTCCTGCAGCTTGTCGAGATCGAAGCTCAGGCCGCTCGCCTGGGTCATCAGACCGTCAATCCGTTGGAGCGAGCCGGTAAGCTGGCCCACGGAAGAGAAATCCAGGCGCTGAAGGTTGCGCGCCATGTTCTGCAGCATGGTCGCCTGGTTCTGAAGCGACTGGATTTGGTTGTTGATCTGCTCCAATGCGCGTGCTGCCGACAGCACATTCTGCGTATAGTTGGACGGGTCAAACACGATCAGCGCATAGGCCGGCTGGACGTAGTCAGCCATCGGTTTGGCGATCAGGGAAACGGTGACCAGGCTAGTAAAAAGGCGGCGTCCGATCATGACGATTGCTCCTTGTCAGGTTGAGGAAATTGCTGGAGAAGCTCGGCAGCCCAATCCAGGCCGCGCGCACTGAAGAAACGGGCGGCAAAGCTGCCCTGCCCTTCTTCGGAAAGAATATTGTCGATCAGGTTCTGCGCGGCCGGGTCGGAGGCGCCGCAAAGCGCAAGAGCGATCGGGCCTAGCCCGAGCTCGAAGAGGCGATTGCCGCGGCGCGACTGCAGATAGTAGTGGCGCTTCGGCGTGGCGCGGGCGACTAATTCGATCTGTCGCTCATTAAGACCGAAGCGCTCATAGGCTGCCCGTGCCTGCGGCTCCACCGCACGATCATTGGGGAGAAAAATGCGCTGCGGGCAACTCTCGATGATTGCCGGTGCGATAGAAGAGCCGGCGATGTCGGCAAGCGACTGCGTCGCGAAGATGACGGAGACGTTTTTCTTACGCAGTATCTTAAGCCATTCGCGGATGCGGGCGGCAAAGAGCGGGTGGTCGAGATAGACCCAGGCCTCGTCGAGCATGAGCAGCGTCGGCCGCCCGTCAAACCGGTCCTCAAGACGATGGAACAGATAGGTGAGCACAGGCAGCACAGCGCCTTGGCTGTGCATCAGCTCCTGGGTCTCGAAACACTGCACATCCGAGATGGCCAGCCGGTCGTCATCGGCATCGAGCAGCCGGCCGAATGGACCGTCGAGCGTGTAGGGCATCAACGCCGATTTGAGCGCATTGGACTGAAGCAGGACCGACAGGCCAGTCAGCGTGCGTTCCTGCGCCGGCGCGGTGGCGAGGCTGGTGAGCGCCGACCAGATTGCCTCCTTCACCTCCGGGGTGACGGTGACATTCTCGTGGGCAATGAGGCCGGCGATCCATTCGGCCGCCCAGCTCTGTGTGGCCGGGTCGTCGATGTGGCGCAGCGGCTGGAAAGCAAGCGCACCATTCGCACCCAACGCATGGTGGTCGCCGCCCATGGCAAGCGCGGCGGCGCGGGCCGAATTGCCTTTGTCGAAGACATAGATTTGCGCGCCAGCGTAGCGCCGGAACTGCAAAGCGATCAGGGCAAGCAGAACCGACTTGCCGGCACCGGTCGGCCCGACAATCAGCATGTGGCCGACATCGCCGATATGGGTCGAAAGCCGAAACGGCGCCGAGCCGCTGGTTTCGGCGAAAAGAAGCGGCGGAGCGTAATCGCCGGTGACCTCGGCAAGATGCTCGTTCTCCGCTGGACCTGCCCACACGGACGACAGCGGCATGAGATGGGCAAGGTTAAGCGTGTGAACGAGCGGCTGGCGAACGTTGGCGTAGACATGACCCGGCAATGAACCAAGCCACGCTTCGACGGCATTGATGCTTTCGCGAATGGTGGTGAAGCCGAGCCCGTTGACGATCCGCTCGACGGCGCGAAGCTTTTCCGCGGCGGCTTTACGGTTCTGATCCCACACCGTCACCGTTGTGGTGAGATAGCCGAAGCCGACATGATCGCCGCCCAATGCCTGCAGTGCTGCATCGGCATCGAGCGCCTTGTTGTCGGCGTCGCTGTCGACGAGAGGCACCGGTTCGTTGGTCACCACCTCGCGCAGAATAGCCGCGATCGATTTGCGCTTGGCAAACCACTGCCGGCGGAGCCGAGTCAGCGTCTTCGTGGCTTCCGCCTTATCGAGTGGAATGAAGCGCGTCACCCAGCGATAGGCGAAATCCTGGTTATTGAGCGCATCGAGGATTCCTGGCCGGGTGACGTTCGGAAAGCCGAGAACTGTCAGCGTGCGCAGATGCTGTTCGCCCAGCATCGGCTCTAGGCCGCCGGTCAGCGGCGCGTCAACCAGGACGCCGTCGAGATACATTGGCGTTTCAGGCACGGCAACGGGATGACGGCGGGTCGAGATCGTGCCGTGCAGGTACGTCAGGGTCTCGGCATCGTCGAGCGCGCGCACCTCGGGCACGAAGCCCGAAAGAAGATCGAGAACGCGGTCAGTCTCGTCTCGGAACCGGGCAAGCTCCTGGCGCCAGTCTCTTTCCCCTCCCAAGTGATGCGAGTCGACGAGAGCACTTTCCGCGCGCGCTTGGCCATCGGGCCCAGGCAGGAAGACCAAAGTCAGATGATAGATGCTCTCGAAATGCGCGACCTTGCCCTCGAAGGCCGCGCGCCGTTCCTCATCGATCAGCCATGAGGCAGCATCGGGAAGGGCCGAGCTCGGATAGCCCAGCGCTTCGATGCGCTCGGCCTCGAAGAACAGCGCCCAGCCAGAGCCGAGCCTTCTCAGCGCATTGTTTGCCCGCGCGCATATGCCGATAAGTTCGGCCTCCGTGGCGCTTTCAAGGTCGGGGCCACGAAACCGCAATGTCCGTTGGAAGCTGCCATCCTTGTTGAGCACGATGCCGGGCGCGACGAGTGCTGCCCAGGGCAGATGGTCGGCAAGCCGGTCGGCTTTGCCGCGGTATTCGGAAAGCTTCAGCATGCAAGCCAGCCCTTCTGACGAAGATGACGGACAAGTACGCTGGCAAAGTCCGGGTCGCGCCGTGCGGCAAAGACCGCGAGCGTGTGGCCGGCGATCCAGAGCACTAGACCGCCAATCCACTGCTGCAGGCCAAGGCCGATTGCGGCGGCCGCGGTGCCGTTAAGGATCGCCACCGCCCGCGGCGCGCCACTGAGCAGGATCGGCTCAGTCAGCGCCCGGTGGACGGGCACCTCGAAGCCTTGGATATGCTTCTCTCCCATGGCCATCAGACGAGCGCCCCGCCACCAAAGGAGAAGAAGGAGAGAAAGAAGCTCGAGGCCGCGAAGGCAATCGACAGGCCAAAGACGATCTGGATCAGCCGGCGGAAACCGCCGGCCGTGTCGCCGAACGCAAGGGTAAGGCCAGTGGTTATGATGATGATCACGGCAACGATCTTGGCCACCGGCCCCTGCACCGATTCCAGGATCTGCTGAAGCGGCTGTTCCCAGGGCATGCCGGAGCCGGCAGCGTGAGCCTGGGCCGTGAGAAGAAGCGCGACGGCGGCGGACGAAAGAAAGCAAATTTTCTTGCGCATGAGATGACCTTTCAAAGCTGCTGGAGTTGCGGAAGAGTGAGCTGGCCAACGGCGTAGTCGCCACTGCCGTCGAGGCCTGTGACCTCGGCGATCGCGTCTATGCGGCGCGACGATCCGCGTCCGGCGATGAAGACAATCAGGTGGACAGCATCGGCGATCAGCCGGCGGGGAACGGTGACGACCGCTTCCTGGGCGAGCTGCTCGATCCGGTAGAGTGCGGAGCGTGCCGAATTGGCGTGAACCGTGGCAATGCCGCCGGGATGTCCGGTGTTCCATGCCTTCAGCATATCGAGCGCTTCCGCGCCTCTGACTTCGCCGACGATGATGCGGTCGGGCCTCAGCCGTAAGGTCGAGCGTACGAGATCGGCGAGTGTGATGGAGCCCCGCCTCGTCCTCATGGCAACGCAGTCCTTGGCCGCGCATTGCAGCTCGCGGGTGTCCTCAATCAGGATCACCCGCTCATCGCATTCGGCGACTTCTGCCAGTAGAGCATTGGTAAGTGTCGTTTTGCCCGACGATGTGCCGCCGGCGACCAGGATGTTGCGCCGCTCGCGCACTGCCTTCCTCAGGGCATCAGCCTGCAGCGGGAGCATGACGCGATCGGCGACGTAGTTGGCCAGCGTGTAGAGTTTTGCCGCCGGTTTGCGGATGGCGAAGCATGGCGCCAGCACGACTGGCGGTAGCAGACCCTCGAAGCGCTCGCCTGATGGCAATTCGGCACTGACAATCGGACTATCTGCATGCGCCTCGGCGCGTACATGGGAGGCGACGAGCCGGATGATGCGTTCCGCCTCGGAAGGATGCATATGCACGCCGGTATCGACCCGGCCTTCTCCCAACCGGTCGAGCCGCAGCGCGCCGTCGGGGTTGACCATCACCTCGATGACGGTCGGATCGGCAAGGGCCTCGGTGATCGCGGGGCCCATGGCTGTGCGCAGCATGGCGCGGCGGCGGTGGTCGGCTGCGGGATGAGAGCTCATCCTTCGCCTCCATTGCCATTGCCATTGCCAAGCGAGCGCCTCCCGGAGGCGATCTGGCGACCGACCTGCTCGACGAATTTGTCAAAGCGCTCTTGGGCAATCGCCTGTGTCGCCCGATCCGGGACCGGCGTGTGGGAATGAAGCGTAATCGAAAAGCGTATGAAGAGTGCGAGGCTCTCCAGGATCACCTCGACATCGGTTCGGATATGGTCGAGGTCGCGGGAAAGACGGTCGAGACGCCTGCCATAACGATTGTCGAGTTCGTTCTCGCCACGCCGCTCGATGAAGGCCTCGACCGCTTTCGCAACGATCGCCGATTTTGTGGTCGACGGGTTGCGGCTGAGCGTTTCCAGCTTCTCGCTTAACGCGGGTTCGAGCAGAAACTGGTGGCGAATGCGATGGGGCTTCATGGGGCTCGTTCCGACTGGCCGGCGCTGATGCGCCGGCGGCGGGAACGAACATCGCCGATATCTGAAAAATCGCTTATGGGCGTTATCTACGCTGAGATACGCCTGAGCTGCGAAAGCGCTTAGAAGCCGGGGATGATGTCCTTGTCGTCGCCCCTTCCCTCGTTGATACCGTAGGCGCTGGCTGCGGTGGAAACCCGGTCCATGACGCGCTTGTCTGCGAGTGCCTCGGCGTCATCGTCCGCCAGATTGAAGAGGTCGTCTTGATCAGGCTCCTGACAGACGACGACGTGGTCTTCAGGCAGGCCGGGATGACGCTGCTGTTGCACGCCGCCGTCTTCTTCGATTGCCGCGCCGGCGTTTTCGTCATCTGCAGCGAGACGGCGGTCAACACTGCGGACTAGTCCGCTCCAATCGTCGGGGCGCGACGCAGGACAGTCCGCGTACAGACCGTCGCGCAACACCGGCGCCGGCAGCACCCGTTCGGTGAAATTCTGGTCCTCGTAGTAGCGGAGCTTGTTCGCACGGATCGGCGGCAATCCTGATATCAGCACCAGCTCGTCCGAAGGCGGCAATTGCATCACCTCGCCTGGTGTCAACAGCGGTCGCGCAGTTTCCTGGCGGCTCACCATGACGTGCGAAAGCCAGGGTGCCAGCCGATGGCCGGCATAGTTGCGCATGGATCTGAGTTCCGTCGCTGTACCGAGCGCGTCCGAGATGCGTTTGGCCGTGCGCTCGTCATTGGAAGAAAAGGAAATCCGCACATGGCAATTGTCGAGAATGGCGTTGTTCTCGCCATAGGCCTTGGAGATCTGGTTCAAGGATTGAGCGATCAGATAGGCGCGGATGCCGTAGCCTGCCATGAAGGCAAGCGCGGTCTCGAAGAAATCGAGGCGTCCGAGCGCCGGGAATTCGTCGAGCATCATGAGGAGTTGATGCCTGCGGCTCTTCTTCGGGTCACCCTCCAGGCGCTCAGTCAGCCTGCGGCCGATTTGATTGAGCACCAGTCTCACCAGCGGCTTGGTGCGCGAGATGTCCGACGGCGGCACGACCAGATAGAGCGACATCGGCCGCTCGGCATCCATCAGGTCCGCAATGCGCCAGTCGCAGGTCGATGTTGCCGCGGCCACTGTCGGATCACGATAGAGCCCGAGAAACGACATCGCGGTCGAGAGCACGCCAGAACGCTCATTTTCCGACTTGTTCAGCACCTCGCGCGCTGCGGAGGCCACGACCGGATGGACCTGGGGCTTGTCCGTCGTGCCGAGGTGATTGGTCGTCATCATCCGCTGCAGCGTCGCGGCAAAGGAGCGTTGCGGATCCGACAGGAAGGTGGCGACCCGGGCGAGCGTCTTTTCCTCTTCGGCATAGAGCACGTGCAAGATGGCGCCGACCAAGAGTGAGTGACTGGTCTTCTCCCAATGATTGCGCCGCTCGAGCGCACCTTCCGGATCCACCAAGACATCAGCGATGTTCTGGACATCGCGGACCTCGTTCACTTCTTTGCGCACCTCAAGTAGCGGATTGTAGCGTGCTGACCTCGGATCGGTCGGATTGAACAAAAAACAGTACGAGAACTTCGACCGCCAGCCGGCGGTCAGCTGCCAGTTCTCGCCTTTGATGTCGTGAATGACGGCCGAGCCGGTCCAGGAAAGAAGCGTCGGAACAACCAGTCCAACACCCTTGCCCGAGCGCGTGGGAGCAAAGGCCATTACGTGCTCCGGCCCGTCATGGCGAAGATAGCGGTCCTTCAGCTTGCCAAGGAAAACACCGGCTGGTCGAAACAGCCCTGCCTTCTCGATCTCCCAAGACACGGCCCATCGCGACGAGCCATAAGTGGTGACTAGGCCGCGCTGCCGCGCACGCCAGAGGGAGCCAGCGATGGCGGCCGCGCAGCCCATGAAGCCTGTGGTGGCCGCAAGCATCCCGGCCGTGTCGAAGACCTCGGGCGCGTATGCGTCGAAATGGAACCACCACTCGAACAGTTGCCACGGCTTGTAGATCGGCCATCCGGCTGCGACAAACCATGGGGGTCCGAGTTGCGGCTGATAATCTAAAGTTTGGGCGCACCATTGAGTCGCTGTCCATACGCCGAGAATGACGATGGCGAACACAATGACTATCTGACCGACAAGGAGCTTCGTCGGTGTCATGGGCGCAGCCTCCGAGTTTTGTTAAACGGAAGCAGGATGGCGTGACGTTTCAGAATATTGAAGATACCCAATATACGCGCCCGTGCGATGCAGTGAACGTTGCAGGCTTGGAAGATTGGGGGCGCCAAGAAATTGTCATCGCGAAGGCACGAGCGAATGACTTGTATTGGGCCGTCAGCAGACCGGCAGGCTTTCGGCACGCTAATATGGAAAGCTGCCGTTGAACCTATAATGGGTGCTGGAAAGCTTCGCGCTCCACTCGGTCGTTTTTGGAAAGCTCCGCGAAGTACCGCTCTGCTCTGCTCTGCTCTGCTCTGCTCTGCTCTGCTCTGCTCTGCTCTGCTCTGCTCTCGAAAAATTAAGCATAGTTTTCCCATTCTTCCCAATATTTTTTCCCATTCGGGCAACCTTAGTTTTCCTACTTGCTGCTACCAATTGACGGCCTCACGGATATCCGGCAACAAGCTGAAAGGATGGGCCGGCTGGCTTGCTGCCTTGTTCGCCGGAGGAATGTGGCACGAATGTCGTGGTGTGCAGGTCGACCCGAATGGACCGAAGCCAGCACTGTATCATGACGGGCAGGACGATAAGCTCGACAGTCAAAGACACTCTTTGTACGAGAAACGCTCGGTCGATCCGTCCGTTCTCACCACCCAGAAGCACTTGGTGCCGTAATCGGCGCTGCGCACCATGAAGTGGTCCACGCCTGAACCTGTCTTGGAGGCGGAATCGGGGTGCCTAGCCAGCAAGGCGCGCAGAAGCGCCTCATCTTCATCCGCGACGCGCTGCCCGGGAGGATACCTCTGCAGCCTCGCCCTGACATGGAGCAGCGCATCGCCCTTCTTGGCGAAATCCCTCCCGGCCAATTGCAATGGTATCGCCTTCGCCATCCGTGCCGCTCAATCCTTTGGTTGCGATTTGCGATCATAAAGAGATAATCAGCGATCGACAGGGGAATCGATGCCGCTCGAACTGAAGATCACCAAGGCCTATCCGAACGATTTGGCCACCGACTGCTGGCGTGGTCTGGTGATAGACGACCATGCCGAGTTCGACTTGTATCTGCGCGGCCCGGTCTGGGAGCGCGTTACCGATGCCGCCTTCGAAAAAGAATTCTCCGCTGATTTGGATGCCTTAGCCACGACAGGCATGGCCAGTGACACCCTAAGCGCTCTGCTGGATGCGACCGTCGAGCCGCTGGATTGGGAAATCGGCGAGGCGATGGCCGAATGTCTATTAATGGACGAGCACGGTGCCGTGTGGCCCTGGAACGAGAACCGCGATCGAAAGACGCCGAAGGCGTCGCTGCCCGGCGCCGATATCGTCGGTTTCCTCGGCAGTGGACCGGACAGGGTTTTCCTATTCGGCGAGGTGAAGACTTCGTCGGACAAGGACAATCCGCCCGGCGTCATGGCCGGCAGAGGCGGTCTTGCCCACCAGATCGATGCACTTGCCAATCACAAGGATGCGCAGAACACGCTTCTGAAGTGGTTGTACGCCCGTTGCACAACCGCCGAGCTGATGGCGATGTTCAAGGTCGCAGCGGCGAAATACCTTAGCTCGGGAGGCAAAGACTTCGCCGTCGTGGGCGTGTTACTACGCGACACTCCTGCACATCGCGACGATCTGCGTACCCGGGGCACAGCTCTGGAAGACGGCACCGGCAGCCCACGCATGCGCCTCGATGCCTGGTACACGCCACGTCCTATCGCCGATTGGCTCTCGATCGCCAAGGTGTCGCCAGCATGACATCATGGATGATCCAGGCACTGGGCGACGAACGACGTCGGAGGGTCGATGTCGCTGTTGGCGAACACCTGTTGGCCGATGTCGGCTTCGAGCCCAATGACCAGCCGGAGGACTACAGGTTTACCGCGAACGGCTACGGCCTGGCCGTCCATGCCCTGCTGGGCGATGTAGAAGCCGCTGGCGAATTGCGCGAAACCGCCGAGATGGCATTCGAGGCATCGAGAGCATCGGACGTTCCAAAGAACACCGAAGCACGGGCACTGCATCTGCTACAAGCCGCCTGCTACGGCGTGCTCGGCGATCGCACGCCCGACGTGTCGCGGTATCTGCGCACCCATGCGCTTCCTCCCGAACCGGATGAAGCTGCGAACTGGGGTGCTAGGGTGCGCCAGAGCGTCTATCGACTTTGGCTGCTGGTGCTGCGCAAGGACGGGTGGGCGGATCTGGACGCGGTTCTGGCTGAGATCGTCGGCCTGCGCGAGGCGCAGAAATCCGGAGAGGCACAGTTCTTGGAGACCTCCGATACGCCCCGCTCGGATGCATGGCAGCTCATGGCCTCCTATCACCTGTCCAAGGCCGCAGAGCTGCTCGCCACCTATTCGGCCCAAGGTTCGGTGGCTGGCGGGTTCAACATCCGTGAGCAGCTGCAGGCGCAATTCGATCGCAGCCAGATCGCCTGCGAACGAGGCGAACTGATCGGCTTGCACGCCACCGTCCGGCTCCTGTCCGAGACCGCGGAACGGATGGTTGCCAACAGCATCTGGTCAGTCACCAGAGGCGCCAGCGCTCGCATCGCTCGTTTCGTCGAGAGCATGGCTGCGAGGACCAGGGACAAACCCGTCTTCGAGATGCTGCCGCCCCAGCGCATCGCTCTTCGGGATCAGGGACTGATGAATTCGGGCGCGCGTTCGGTGGTCCTCAGTCTGCCGACGTCGAGCGGGAAGACCTTCATCGCCCAGTTCCGTATCCTCCAGGCCCTCAACCAGTTCGAGGCCGAAAGGGGCTGGGTCGCCTATATCGCGCCCACACGCGCCTTGGTGAATCAGGTGTGCGCGAAGCTTCGCCGCGATTTCTCGCCGCTCGGGATAGTCGTGGAGCGCGTCAGCCCTGCCCTCGACATCGACGGCGTCGAGGCCGAGCTGCTGGCCGACAAGGACCCACGGACGGCTTTCCGCGTGCTGGTCGGAACGCCCGAGAAGATCGACCTCCTGCTGCGCGGCGGCTGGGAGGCCAAGATCGGCCGTCCGTTGACGCTGGTTGTGGTCGACGAGGCGCACAATCTATCGAACAAGGGCCGCGGTCTGCGGCTCGAGCTAATGCTGGCCACGATCAACCGCGAATGCAGAAACTCCCAGTTCCTGCTGATGACGCCTTTCATCGAGAACCGCGGCGAAGTCGCCAGATGGTTGTCGCCGGACAGCTTCGCGGACATGACGGTCGAGTTCAACTGGCGCTCGAACGACAGGGCAATCGTCATCGCACAGCCCTCCAAAGCGGAGCGCGCCGGCGACTACGAGATATCCCTGCAGACCATCCACACATCCAAGTCCACGATAAAGATCGACCACCTCGTTCCGCTCTGCTCGGGGCGAGAGCTGGGCCTGACTTGGTCGCAAGTGCGTCCTTCCCTTTCCAACGTCGCCGCCGTCACCGCCAGCTGCCTCAATCGTCGTGGACCGGTCATCGTTGTCGCCGGAAAGGTCAAGGACACCTGGGGCCTGGCCCGCACGATGGCCAAAGATCCGAAACTGGCCGAAAAGCTGGAGCAGCGGCCTGGATCCAAGGACATGTCCAATATCGATTTCGTCGCAGATTTCGTGGCAGAGGAATTCGGTAGGGATTTCGAACTCATCGGGCTGCTGAAGAAGCGCGTCGGCCTGCATCACACCGGACTGTCTGACGACACGCGCGTCCTGATGGAATGGCTGATGGAGCTGGGCGAGCTCGACACCATGGTCGCCACCACCACCATCGCGCAGGGTCTGAACTTCCCGGTCACCGCAGTGGTGATGGCATCCCACCAATATCCCTATGGCGTCGACATGCCGCCCGAGGACTTCTGGAACTTGGCTGGACGCGCTGGCCGTGCCGACCAATCGGGCACCGGCGTGGTGGCATTGGCCGCGACAACCGACGATAGGGTGGCGCTGCTGTCCGACTATGTCGGACGAAACGTGTCCCACCTGAACTCGACACTGATCGACATGGTGCGCTCCGCCCTGGCCGCCGGATCCCAGCTCGAACTCCACACGCTCTACTACATGAAGGAGTGGTCCGCGTTCCTGCAGTACCTGGCCCACTCGTACCGCCAAATAGACGACCATGCCGCGTTCGCCAGCCAGATCGAGCAGGTGCTGCGCGGCAGCTTCGGCTTTCAGAAGCTGCGTCGCGAGGATCAGACCGTGGCGAACAGGCTGGTCGCTGCGGTGACCGACTATGCGGCGATCATCCGAAACCAGCCACTTTCTCTGGTGGACACCACCGGTTTCTCCTGGGAAAGCGTCAGCCGTGCCTTGGCCGGCGCGCGCGCTGCAGGCATCGATTCCAATTCCTGGGATGCGTCGACCCTGTTCACCGCGAACGATCGCACGCTGCAGAACGCCTTCGGCGTCCTTCTTCAGATCCCGGAACTAAAAGCGGAGTTGGCCGAGGTCACTGGCGGCGGACGCGGCAATGGCGACCTTCTCGCCCGCATCGTCAAGGATTGGGTCAACGGTGCTTCGTTGGCCGAAATGGCCAACGAGCATTTCCGGGGGCCCAACGACAGTCCGACCGATGCCATGTCGAAGGCGTGCCGGCTCGTATATGGCAAGATGACCTCCACAGCCTCCTGGGGACTTTCGGCTATCCAGAGCCTGACCATTCGCGACGGGCTCGACAGGATGACAGAAGAGGAGCGGCGCACCTTCCGCAACCTGCCTTCCCGAATCTACTACGGCGTTAATTCCGACATGGCCATCGACCTGCGCCTGATGGGTGTGCCGCGCAACGCCGCCCAACCTCTTTCCGACCATCTCTCGAGGCAGAACGTCGGCACCGGCATCAAGTCGATGCGCGCGGCCCTCGAAGGCCTGAGCGATGCCGATTGGCATACTGCGGTGGGTGCCGCCGGGCCGACCTATCAGAAGGCCTGGAAGATATTGGAAGGCCTCGCCTGATTAGGACGCAACATGCTGACCGATACTTTCCACGAACGATACTTCAACCGTGCGATCTGGACCGACCACACCGCAGGAGACGACCGCCTCAATGTGAAGCTCTATCGGGTCATCGCGGAGCGTCTGTTTCCGCCATTCGATTGGCAAGGTGCCTCTATCGCCGCCAACCTACAGCACTGGAAGAACCTGGACAGCAAGCTCAGCATGGAGCTCGGCCGGAAGAACCTCTCCCAGACGTGGGCGGGTTCGGGCAACAGCACCTTCATGCTTTCGCCTGCCCAGATATGCGAGAATTTCATGTGCTCACCGTTCAATCCTAATGTCGACGAAGCCGACGAATTCATGAAGCAGAGGGTCAGCTTCGTTGAGCTGGCACTGCGAGAGAAAGCCGCCGATAACGCCTACAAATCCTCCGAGGCATACGACAAACTGGAGGGTCTGCTTTCGTTCGGTCGATCCGGAGGAGTCAGAATTCCCGGCGACCCCGAGGACGCACGTCGGGCAAGGATCAAGGCTAGGGACGACGAACTCCAGGGTGCGATCAACGAGATCAATGCGCGTTTCGCCGCTGCGCGCAAGCCGCTCAACTACCACAACGGCTTCGTACAGATATCCACCGATGAGGTGATCCAGAAGGTCGTCGAGCAGCCGTTCTGGCAACTTGTCGCCGACCCGAGGTGGACGAACGTCGACACTGACATCAAGCAGGCCATGGACCTGCGGGACAACGGTGGCCGCGACCCGTCCCTGTACGCCGCTAAGGCATTGGAGAGCGTCATCAAAATCCTGTGCAGCAACCTCGGTGCCAGCACGGGTAAGGAGAATGGCGCCCACGCCTATATAGACAATCTCATTAGTGAGCGTAGCGGACGGTTCATCGAAGCATGGGAAGGCGCGCAGTTGAAGTCGTTTTTCACCTCGGTGCGAAACCCGCTAGGCCATGGTCCCGGGGGCGAGCCCATGCCCAAGCTCTCGCCCGCCCAGGAGGATTGGGCCATCGAGTTTGCCATGATTTGGACCAAGAGCCTGATCAATCGGCATAGGTTGAACTGACCGACCCTACTAGATGTGTATCTTGTGTTGGCCGGACGCCGCCACCGGGGCGAGCTTGTCAACTATGTCGGTGGCGAACACCCAACAGGCAAATGCTATCTCCCCGATCCGCTCCGGCTCGACCTTCACGGTCTGGCCCAAATAAAACGTCGTCTTCCGCACTGCGACTTCGACTTTCACGGTCGAAGTCTCCCGAACCGCCATGCCGATCTCGAACGGCCTGACCGCGCCGCTGGCGTCCATGACATCGACCTTCAGGTAGGGCAGTCGGAGGATCATCGTGTTCGTTTCATCGACATCTTGGGGGCCGACAATGCCGCACCGGTGCTCGAGACAATTGCGCAGTTTCTGGAAGGAAGACAGTTCGGGCGTCCATGACAAGGATGCCCGAAGTTCCTTTGGCTACTTTCGCCACAAGCTGAGGGTGCCGCATGCCTGGGCACGCTGTCGCAATGCTTCCTGCTGTTGACCGGCTGCCGACTGGATCGCGGCCACCACGGCGTCTTCGATATCATCCCCTATTTCGTCGCGGATAGCGTCCGGCGATAGCTCGTTGATAAGGTCTAGATGCGTCGCTGCACCTTCGAGCGATTGGCGGACGCCGCGCGCAAGGTCGGCGATGCACATGGCGATCAGCCGGCGATGATGGATGCTAGATCCTCACGCGCCGTTCGGCCGAGCACGTCCATCTGATGATGCATGCTCGAATGTTGGACAGGTCTGCAGTCTGGATCGCAGGGTATGCCAGGGCGAAGATGCCATAAACCTCTTTGGCCGCCATTTGCGCAGGGACCCCAACGCCCCTCGCGTTTAATGTGATGGTCACCAACGGTGAATATGCACCGGTCATGCTGCTCCCGTGTGATCTTGCGATACTAAACCCTTAAGTTCCGCGCGTTCTTGTTCTTCAGCTGCTTCTACGTCGCATAGTATCTTGTCGATCGTCCAGTTGGCGATGTCAGACAACCTCGACGTCCCTAACCGCCGACCTCGACCAAGAGGACGACGCGCAGCGTGGCGAGATGCCAAAAAGGGTCCAGTCCTCTGCAGCGCTGCCAGGGTCGCCAGCGTGGTGCCGGTTAACCGAACAGGCTGATACGAACCGCTGCGGCGGTGGACGTCCGCTTTTGGGAGCGAGCGAGGCTAGCTAAGCGGCTGGAATCAGGCGCGTTCCCGCCTGGCAGCTTTGGGGCCGTTTCCGGACCGTCAGGTCTAGGCTGCAGTTGTGCACATAGCTGCCGATTGGCTTACGACCTTGTTGCGGACCGTCATGCTAGGCGGTGTATGGTCTTAAAGGTAACGTCGCGCTGACCGGAAAGCTCCAGAGCTGACGGTTCGATGCGCTGAACCCTGAAGAATTCTTAGAGCGCCCTTGCGTCCATATCGCAGATTTCAACGGCGCTTCGGACGACGCATAGGTCGACGGGCGCTCCAGCTGTCTTTGAGACGAAAGAGTTCCGAGAATTGACCATACCCGATCCCTCGTCCCGGTTTTGGGACACGCCGTGACGTCGCGGAGCGCGACGCGGAATGCCTCGCCCACACGGAAGGCGCCTCTTAGCATCTCGCGCACACGCGCTCCTTACTGCGCAAGGAATTATGACCGAATGGTCGTGACGGGTTCACGCCTCGGGGCAATGCTCCAGAGCCAGCTCCGCCGGTGGATGCGCCCGAACCCCGAGTAATCTAGGGTAGACATCGGGCAGGAGGATATTATGCGTCGAACTTTAGAAGACGAATTCAATATCATCGAATACGTGCTGGGAGACTCGCGGTGTCGATGCGTTTTGCCTCGCGTGGATCAAATACGAGCGGCAACAACGGAAGATCTGCTCTTTTCTGGTATTCCAAGCCTCGGCGATCGGACCGGATCAGGCCTCGTCTGTGCGCCAAGCGCTCGCCAACAAGGGCATAGCCCACACAGGCTTTCGCGGTCGGATACAGCGGCTGACCGGCCTTCGCTTCAAGGACGAATTCGGCGATCGCTATGGGCCGCTCAACGCCGCGCTCGATCACGCTTGGAAAGCCCGCGATAAGATTTTCCACGGCCAGCAAACCGGGCAAGGCTATTCGAGAGAGCAGCTACTCGCAAAGGTCGATAGCATCCGCGAGTGGTGCGGGCTACTCGCAGCGCTCGGGGCTGCCAAATTCGGCTATGATGGCTTTTCTGCCACAAATTCAATGTTCAAGGCAAAGAACGCGGAGCGTACGCCTCCGGCGAGGGCCGCCTTGCGGGAGCATGGCCCGGTAGCGAAGCTGCGCTCTTAAGGTCGTCCTTTCGAGCGTAGTTAGCAGCGCAGCATGAGCCATGTGACGTTATTGACCGGACCGGAGCGTCGTCGTCGTTGGCGTGAAGAGGATCAGTGCCGGATCCTGGCCGCGGCATTCGCGCCCGGGGCCACAGTGGCGGCGGTAGCGCGTCAGTATGATGTCGCAACCAGCCTGATCTATAAGTGGCGCCGCACGGTGAGAGCCCGCGAGACGGGCTTTGCCGAAGTTGTCGTGGTTCCCGATGAGCCTGTCGCCGCTTCGGTGCCGGCGGCGCCACCAGCGGNCTGCAGGTTCAGGAGACGTTGGGCCGGGATCCGCATGCCGGCGATCTTTATGTCTTCCGCGGCCGCAGCGGCAACCTGGTCAAGATTATCTGGCATGATGGGCTCGGCATGTCGCTATATGCAAAACGGCTCGAGAAGGGCCGGTTTCTATGGCCGTCGCCGGCGGACGGCACGGTTTCCATATCACCGGCGCAGCTCGCCTACATGCTCGACGGGATCGATTGGCGCAACCCGCGTCACACGTTCCGACCGCAGCGCGCGGGCTGAGTTTTTCTTTGAGTTTGCGCCATTTTCCGCGAGTCAGCGGACGCGTTTTATGATTCACTCCAGGGCATGGTTGCCACCGCCCAGGATGCTGTTCCGGACGATATCGGTGCGCTGAGAGCAGCGCTGACCGCGGCGCTGGCCAGAGCCAAAGACGAGGCCGCGCGCGCTGCGCTGGTCGAGGCCGAACTGGCGGTCGCCAGGGCCAAGGCATCGGATGATGCGGCGCTGATCGCNGCGCGCGCTGCGCTGGTCGAGGCCGAACTGGCGGTCGCCAGGGCCAAGGCATCGGATGATGCGGCGCTGATCGCACATCAGGATCTGACGATCCGCAAGCTGCAGCGGGCGCTGCATGGTCAAAGTTCTGAACGTGCCGCCCGCCTGCACGACCAGATGGAACTCACCTTCGAGGAACTCGAGAGCACGGCAACGGAAGACGAGATCGCCGCCGAACAGGCAGCGGCCCGGACCACCGAGGTGGCGCCTTATGTGCGCAAGCGACCGACGCGCCAGCCATTTCCCGAGCACCTGCCGCGCGAACGCGTGGTCGAGCCGGCGCCGACCGCTTGCCACTGCTGCGGCGGTCATCGGCTGCGCAAGCTGGGTGAGGATATCACCGAGACGCTGGAGGTGGTGCCGCGGCAATGGAAGGTGATCCAGCACGTGCGGGAGAAGATCCTGCCGCGACTGCGAGGCGATCAGCCAGGCTCCGGCGCCGTTCCACGCCACCCCACGGGGCTGGGCCGGTCCCGGCCTGCTGGCGATGATCCTGTTCGAGAAGTTCGGCCAGCATCAGCCGCTCAACCGCCAGGCTGAACGCTATGCCCGCGAAGGCGTGCCGCTCAGCCTGTCGACGCTTGCCGACCAGGTCGGCGCCGGCGTCGCGGCGCTGATGCCGCTGTTCAAGCGGCTCGAAGCCCATGTGCTGGCCGCTTCACGTCTGCACGGCGACGACACGACGGTGCCGGTCCTGGCCAAGGGCAAGACCGATACCGGCCGATTATGGNGGCGCCGGCGCCGCGGTGCTGATGCCGCTGTTCAAGCGGCTCGAAGCGCATGTGCTGTCCGCTTCGCGTCTGCACGGCGACGACACGACGGTGCCGGTCCTGGCCAAGGGCAAGACCGATACCGGCCGATTATGGACCTATGTGCGTGATGACCGACCGTTCGGCGGTGTCGATCCGCCGGCGGCGGTGTTCTATTATTCGCGCGATCGCCGAGGCGAACATCCCGCGGCGCATCTTGCCGGCTGGAGCGGCATTCTGCAGGCCGATGCCTTTGGTGGTTATGGCGATCTCTATGCGACGGGCCGTCAGCCGGCGCCTATTCTGGAAGCCAGCTGCTGGGCCCACAGCCGGCGCAAAGTGTTCGAGTTGGCCGATATCGAAGCGGCGGCGCGCAAGAAGGCGCACGGCGAGAAGCCCAACCTGGTCTATCCGCTCGCGGTTGAAGGCGTGAAGCGCATCGATGCCCTGTTCGATATCGAGCGCGAGATCAACGGCCTGTCGCCGGCCCAACGCCACGCCGTGCGCCAGGAGCGGAGCCTGCCGCTGGTCGCGGAGCTCGAGACCTGGATGATCGAGACGCGCGACAAGCTCTCGCGCGGACATGATCTGACCAAGGCCTTCAACTACATGCTGCGCCGCTGGTCATCCTTCACCCGGTTCCTCGACGATGGGCGGATCTGCCTATCCAACAATGCAGCCGAGCGAGCCCTGCGCGGCATCGCTCTCGGCAGAAAGTCCTGGCTGTTCTGCGGTTCCGATCGCGGCGGACAGCGCGCTGCCGTTCTCTACAGCCTGATCGTCAGCGCCAAGATGAACGATATCGACCCGCAGTCCTGGCTCGCCGACGTCCTCGCCCGACTGCCCGCCTATCCGGCCCATCGGATCGATGATTTGCTGCCGTGGAATTGGAGATCCGCACAACTGCGGACCCAATCAGCGGCGGCCTGATCATGCAGCGCAATAAGGTGCATCACGTCTACACCGTCGAACGTGTCGCCAGGGACCTCGGCGTCAGCGAAGCGCTCATCCAGGAACTGACCCTCGGTCTCGAGCCCGAGGACGGCGTCATCTGGGTCTACGGCGCCAACGACGACGACGGGATCTTGGCCTTCACCGATGAAGGCATCGAGGAGGTCGAACTCCTCCTCGAAGAATATCATCGCGTCTCCCCATCAAAAACTTGACGCCGGCACCGCGGTGCTCAGGTCCTCATGGCTGCCGGATACACGTCTGCGGTCTTCACCGGATGGGTACCGCGGAGCTGACGGCCGCCATCGACAAGGCACTGGGGAAGCTCGGCTGGGAAGCTTTCATTAACCAGCTTTAGTCGTGCACAGGATGAAGACGTTATGGTAGGGAGCAGCCTTTCCACGCTGCGATAATGATGCGTTCATGTAGCGCATTCGGGAAGGCCCTCGATGAGCAGATGTCCTACATCGGGACGGTGAATGCTGTAATCCTGGAAGCCTCCGGAAGTTTCCAAGGTAACAATTGGACAATCCGACGCTCGGCAATCTGAGGGTGGAGAATGTCCGTCTTCAGAACATCCGTTTTTGCGGTGAACGGCCAGGTTAAGGAGGTTTGCGGCCCACCGGAGACAGTGGACGGTTCGTCCAGATCGCCGCTGCAGCCTTGGCATAGCCTGTCGCCGGCCGCGACCGCCAGTCAGCCTTCGATCGCAAGTGGAGCGCTGGCAGTGGAATGTAAGCGTGCCTTGAAATAGCTTCCGTCACGATTCTCCGGAATTGCACTATTATCTTCCTTGGCTATCGACGCCAGCGAAGAGATGTACTGCTCCTCCTTTTCTCCCACGCCCCTAATCCTCCAGATGAATGAGCTGTTACGGAACAACGCGAAGAGGTTATTCATCTCGCGGCGTCTGGCAAAGCTCTTCCAGAGTGCCCGGTGGCACCTGTCGAAAAGCGAGGGTATCCGTTGGATGAACAGGTACTGGTAGGCCGCGATGAGCCGGGAATGGTCTGCATTCGAAAGCGCTTCGCCGCCCTCGAGGACTTGCTCGGCCAAACTGACCGCGGCCCTCGCCAGGTTGTATATGTCGTCCGAATCCTTCTTTGGGCTCAGCACCTCATTCAAATACCTGTCCGCAACCCCCTTGTCGTCGCTCTCGCTTGCCAACTGAAGTGCCAGATTGTTCGCGACGATATGCGATTTTTTCTTGCGCGCCTCTAGCTGCAGCCTCACGAGTTTGGCCGTGCGCTCCGGGCTTGCCGGCTCGCTCTGGATGATGATCGATCTCGCCTGCAGCTTGTAAGAGTTGTCCTTAGTGGCCTTGAGAAGCTTCTCGGCGTATTCCTTAGCCTTCGGATCTCCGCCGTGAGCCAATGCCAGCGAAAGCCAGAGGGATTCGCGATCTGATCTATCAAACTGTGAGGGGTCCAGCTCTTCCAATATATGGATCGCTCTGGACCGCTCTCCAGTCAGCCGCAGCGCCTGGCCATAGTTGAGCCGAACGCGAGCGACCATATCGTCGGCGACATCGGCCGGTGCCGTGTGCAAGAACGACGAGGAGAATTCGGAAGCACCGTAGTAGTGTGATCCTGAGTTGAGAGCGTCGGCAAAGGCTGCGCTCAGGTGCATCAGCGCGATAATCTCCTCCATGTCGCCGGCCCGCAACGCCGTTTTTAGTAGGCGCAATAGAATAGCCGAAGCATTCGCGATCTCATGGTGCGAACACTTCGGACTGGAATACTTTCGGTCAGGGGGCCAACTAGTGGACCCAGCTCGCCAATTTGAGCCAAAATACAATTCCGCCGCGCGCCTGTTGTGCTGATTGAGAAGCTCTTCGGACATCTGCCCACGCACGACGTCGCGCACCGTGCGGGGAACGGTCAATATCCTGCGGATTTCAGCCTGACTCTGCTGCTCCAGTCCCGGAAGAGTAGAAGTGACTATAAGCGCGCGATGGCGAAGCTCGGTTGCATTGGTGGGATAGAATCCGTTGACCCCGTTGAAACGCTTAATGTGCTCGAATTGAGCTCCATGAGGAAATGTTGCCAGCGCTTGCAACATCTGCAGAGCGCGCTGCAGCATTGGCTGAGTGGCGGCGCCCAAGTCCTCGATCGCTCGCCGGAGACCTTGGGAACCGCTTGAAGGTTCGTTCTCGCCAGTCTCCTGATGGCTCGCGACCAGCTCGGACAAAGTTACGACTTGTAGTGCCTTTAGCGCTTGGTCGACCTGATCAGGAACGCCGCCGGTGATGAGCAGCAATTTGGCAACTGCATCCTGAGCCGCCAGCTCGATGCCGCCTTCTGGACTATTGGCGATGTAGGCTTTGAGATCGGGCTCGTCTAGGGCTCCGATCTTGACCTTCCCGAACTGGCTATTCGCCGGATCAGAACTGGTGCGCAACAGGATTGCTATGCCGGGGCAATAGTCGAGGATGGCTTGGGAAAGCGCCTCTAGCTCTGCCTCTCTAGGCATCGTGCCCTGCACTCGTTCTCCCAGGACCAAATCGTCCAGGAGCAGGACGGCCGCTTCGCCAGTCGCAAGCTCGTCCGATATCTGCTGGATCTTGAAGCCTAGCCTGACCTCGACTTCCTGGGCAAGATCGCTGCCGGCGGACATTTCGCTTAAGTCGAACCGGAACACAGGCCAGTCCGACATCTCATGCATTTGCAGGACGGAAGACACAAACTCGTCCGAACCCAGCCCCCAATCGGCAATGATCCACAATGCGCGCTTTGTCAGCGCGTTGGCAGCAATGTCTTGCTCCTCCTTCCTGACGAAGGCGTGGGGCCCGGGTGGCAGAAGGTGATGCCCGAATCTTGAAAGGAGGTTCGTCTTTTCTGTCCACGCCGTTGCGACGAATGCTTCCTCTCTTGCTGCCTGCGCGACAGGCGAGACGGAACTCACCACCCCAGCGGCTGCGGACTTGATCACTTGCTTGTCAGGTAGTTGCGTCACCGTGCTCTCATTATCGGGCAAGATGAACTCGAAATTGGGAGTGACCCGACCCTGGCCTGATCTCGTGGCTTGGTACGTCCGGGGCCAGATCCTGAGCTGCCGCCCCTTCTCGTTTATGACAAGCGCGCCGGCACTATAGCCGTGGATGCGTTGGGTCCTACCGTCGCCGAAATGCTCCAGGCCAAAAAGGGACGGCGACTGAAATATGGCCACCGGGGACGAGCCCATCTGCGACAGGCTGCTTGAGAGAGGCTCGTGCATGTGACCGAACAAATGGAGATCGAAACGGCCAGGCGGAGCGATCTCCTTCTTCCATGTGTCCAAGCTGCCTGGCGTCAACCACTCTGCCGGTTGATGGGTGACCAGAAGATTGAAGTCGTTTGCGCGGCACCAGCCTTCCGCATCCGGCAGTATCACTGAAAGCTGCTGATGGTCCACGTGCAGATCGCCGGCCTTGTTCTCCTTGCTCAGTTGAAGCCATGTGGTGTTTAGACCGATCAGGCCGAGCTGCCTCTCGTCCTTGGCGAACCTGACGACCTGATCGCCAGGCAGGAAGCCATGGGCCGCATCAACGACGGATATCCCGACCGCGCCAAGCGCTTCGTACCAGGCCTGGTAGTTAGCAAAGGCGCTCCTAATGGTTTCTCGATAGGGACCAGTAGGGTTGTTCAAGAAATCATCGCGGACATTGTGCTTCTTCGACCAGTCCTGCAGCAACATCGCGGACATATCGCTGGCGCTTGGGCGAACGAGGTCATGGTTCCCTGGAACCGCCATGAACTTGGGCGAGCAATCCAAGTCCGTCAACTTTCCGTAGAGTTCCACAAGCGCAGCCGTTGCGCCCTTAAATTCTTCGGCGTCGCCCTTCTGCACTATGTCACCGGAGAAGATCAGGAGATCCCACGGCCCCGACTGACGATGCAACAGAGGAAGGTCGTCGTAGAAATGATGCTTGAGGTTGGCCCAGAGCGGTGCTTGGCCTTTCATGCCGAAATGAAGATCTGACAAATGGAGCCAGCGGAAACTTACGTCAGACATCAATCAGCTATTCAGGTTTTCTCGTGATCCGACTCATCGGCTTAGACAACAGTCTGTCATTAAGCTTCACGCTCCGAAAGTGTCCCGGCAAATAAGTGAGGGATTTGGCTGACGTTCATCCAATGGGGCGATAGGAGGAGCTGCCAATCCGGCGAGGGGTGGTTGAGATTTGCATTTCGGGTTGTGCCAGCGCCTGTCGCGAACTTCCGCATAGAGTGCGAGGGGCATGTCGTGGAAGCGTCTTCCGGGCCAAGTCGCAGAGCCTGTAGCGTTGATTCCGACGGGATTGGTATGCGTGACGACCGGCGCCACGGCAACGTGCACATAGCCTCCCGTTGACCGGCGCCAGCGTGGCGCGGCCGTGTGGACAAACGGTCCATGCCGGGTCATGGGGCGTTCTCCCGGTTCGGCGCCCTTGAGGCAGGCGGTGCACGAGGCTGGCACCACCGTTCGAACCTCTCGATGACGACCATGCGTCCGCCGCAGCAAGGGCAAGGCCGGCGGACGTCAGCCGGTTCTTCCGAGGTGTCGTCTTGGGACGGCAGATCGACGTTCAGCAGTTCGCGCGCGAGTGCGAGGCTTGCCTTGCGGGCGGAGCTGGCGAGCAGCCCATAGTGACGGATGCGGTGGAACCCACGCGGCAGGACATGGAGCAGGAAGCGGCGGATGAACTCGTCGGCGGCAAGCGTTTGGCGCGATGGCGCTCGACACCATCGCGGCGATAGTCCTTGTAGCGGAAGGTGACTCCAGCCTCGTCGAAGGCGATCAGGCGGCGGTTCGAGATGGCAACCCGGTGCGTGTAGCGCGACAGGTAGGCGAGCACCGCCTCCGGCCCCGCGAACGGCGCCTTGGCGTAGACCACCCAGCGCTTCTTCCGGACGGCAGCAAGCTGGCGCAGGAAGGCGCGTCGCTCGGTGAGGTGCGCCATCGACCCGAAAAAGGTGAGACGGCCGGCATCGTGCAGCGCGACCAGCCGGGTCAGGAACAGTCGGCGGAACAGCGCCCCAAGCACTCGCACCGGGAGGAGGAAGGCCGGGCGCGACGAGACCCAGCGCTTCCCGTCCGGCGCGATGCCGCCGCCCGGCACGATCATGTGCACGTGCGGATGATGCGTCATCGCCGATCCCCATGTGTGGAGCACGGCGGTGATGCCGATGCGCGCGCCGAGATGCCTGGGATCGGCCGCGATGGTCAGCATGGTCTCCGATGCCGCCTTGAACAGCAGGTCATAGACAGCGCCTTGTTGTGGAACGCGATCTCGGCGACTTCGGCCGGCAGCGTGAACACGACGTGGAAGTATCCGACTGGCAGCAGGTCGGCTTCGCGCTCGGCGAGCCATGTACGCGCGGTCGCGCCCTGGCACCTGGGACAGTGCCGGTTACGGCAGCTGTTATAGGCGATCCGCCATTTGCCGCAGTCCGCACAGACTTCGACGTGACCACCCAATGCAGCGGTGCGACACTGTTCGATCGCTGACATCACGTTGAGCTGCTGCAGGCTCAGACGCCCGGCGTGGGAGACCCGGTATCCGGGGCCGGCAGCACTGAAGATATCGGCGACCTCCAGGTCGGCGCGCACCGGTTCAGCCGGACGGCGTTTTGCCTTCCATGAGAGCCATCAGCCGGTCGAGCGGCCCTGCGACCGCGTGGATCGTCCGGGTCGAGACCTTGGTGTAGAGCGCTGTCGTTTCGAGCTTGCAGTGCCCGAGCAGCACCTGGATGACGCGTATGTCGACATCCTGATCGAGCAGGTGGGTGGCGAAGCTGTGCCGCAGAGTATGCGGGCTGACGCGCTTGCGGATGCCGGCGACTTCGGCGGCTTCCTGAACCGCGCGATGGAGTTGCCGCGACGAGATCGGATCGGTGCAACTGCGCCCCGGGAACAGCCAGCCATGCGGAAGCATCACCCCGCGCCGCCTGCCTTCGCGCCACCACAGCCGCAGCAGTTCCAGCAGTTGCGGCGAGAGCATGGCGTTGCGATCCTTGCGTCCCTTGCCTTGTTCGACGCGGATCAGCATGCGTGTGCTGTCGATATCATCGACCTTGAGGTGCGCGACTTCGGACACGCGCAGACCCGCGCCATAGGCGACACCGAGCGCAGCCTTGTACTTGATGCCTGGTGCTGCTTCGAGCAGCCGCGCCGCTTCCTCCACGCTCAGCACATCCGGCAGCTTGCGTGAATGGCGCATGATCACCAGCACACGTGCCAGATCCCGACGCTTCAGCGTCACCAGGAACAGGAACCGCAGTGCCGAGACCGCGCCATTGATCGTCGCAGGGCCGACGCCGCTCTCATGCTGATGCAGCTGGAATCGACGGATGTCCTGTCCCGGGCCGCGCCGTATCGTAGCTCGCCCAGCTAGAGCGGAAAAAGACCGCCTTGTGCTTCGCTTCGCTGTGTTCCTTGGCCGCTCGCCCGACACTGCAACGGCTGCCGCACCCTTCCCATCTTTCGGTGTCGAGCAGCATCGCTATATCGTAGTAATGCCGCGAGAGATATTGCGGCGTCGGCGTTTCCTCGGGCCTGTGCGCCTCGGCATGGAGGGCGGTTATCTTTCCCATAAAGTCCGCCGAACCGACAACACGGTCACTGTGGAATCCGGATCCTCGAAGAAATCTGGAAAATCTTCCGCCGCATAGGAACGGGTCGTCTTCTGTTCGGTAGATGGGTCGCCACGGGCGCCGAACTCGAGCTTAAGCCGCCGAGTGAATGTAGGCCATGCCTTCGTACTCTTCCGCGGCTAGCGCGGTCGGATAATGAAAGTTGATCGTCTGTAGATCGCCTGCGTCGATCTTAAGGGACCATTCGCCCTTCGTCGGCTCGCCGAGATGTCCGCCGATTGCGGCGCGTAGCGCCGGCAGCAGCTTCTCTGCGACGTGCATTTCGACATCGCCGACGAGCTCCTCGACAAGCCTGTGTGCCGAGGGCCAGGCGACGCGTGACCTTACGGTCAGGTTGCTTGCCAGACTGTATCCGGTTCTGGCCATAGTCCCCCTGGATATGGTCGCGAGCTCTCAAGCCCAAGCGCTCGAGCGCTTGGCAAAGTCGATCAATCCAAAATTCAGCATCCGGCGTTCCGGCAAGTATGCGACGGTCTGTGTAGCTGCAGGCGCGGTGCACCCATCACTTCGGTGCCCAACGTTTTTCATGGGATCGCAGGGTTGGGCGGCAAAGCTGTCGCGTACGGACCCGGTGGGCTCTGGCTCGAGCTTGCTGCCCTTTGGAGCTGGCGCCGCAAGCTGCTTCGCCGCGGCCAACGTCTTTCGAACCATCTTTGCTTCCCAGCTGACCGGCGCTCGAGCTGGACGAGAACATCGACCTCTCTTTGTGCACCTACAATAAGATTGGCGAAACGCACCTCGTTGGGCTCGGCGCGATAGGCCATGGCTCGCTCTGGGCGCTGGCGAGGCAATCCGGTCTGTCGGGGCGCCTGCATGTAGTTGATCACGAAGCTATCGAACTCTCAAACCTGCAGCGCTACGTGTTGGCAGGTCAGGCGGAGGTCGGCCTCTCTAAGGCGGCCCTTGCAACCAACGCCCTTCGGTCCACCGCCCCTGAAGTCGAGGCGCACCCTATGAAGTGGGCAGAATATGTTGCGCGCCGGGGCGACTGGGTATTCGACCGAGTGGGTGTGGCGCTTGACACCGCCGCCGACCGTCTAGCTGTCAAGGTGCTCTGCCCCGATGGATCGCGAACGCCTGGACTCAGGAGCAAGATCTAGGCATCTCGCGGCATGGTTTCGATGACGGCCAGGCTTGCCTTTGCTGCATGTACATGCCGACCGGGAAATCCAAGGACGAACACCAACTGGTCGCGGAGGAACTCGGAATGCCGGAAGCACACGATGAGGTAAAAACGCTCCTGCAGACCAATACCGGAGTCCCCAATGAGTTCGTAGCTCGGGTGGCTACGGCGATGGCTGTGCCGTTTGGGCCGCTCGCCGCGTTTGTTGGCCAGCCCCTCCGTTCCTTTTATCAGCAGGCTATCTGCGGCGGTCTGGTGTTCCAGCTTAGCGATGGAAGTCGTCTCGTTCGAACCGTGGTTCCGATGGCCTTTCAATCAGCGCTTGCCGGATCATGCTTGCCGCAGACCTGGTCAAGCATAGTGCGGGTTTTCCGATGAGTCCGACGACCAGCACTCGCGTGAATCTACTGCGCCCCCTTGGTTCTTACCTCCATGATCCGAAAGCCAAAGATTCCAGCGGCCGCTGCATCTGCAGCGATGAGGATTTCGTTGCCGCCTACAGGCTGAAATACGGCTGTGCCGTTGAACAGCTGAGCAACGGGTCCGCCTAAAAAGATCTGAAGTCTTCGTTACCGCGGACGGCGCGCTGTCAAGCGCTCACCGATGTTTTCGACCACCATCGAGTGCCTGATGAGAGTGCGGGGCGGATACTATGACACGCTCGGCCCGCTGCTTTGTCAATGTTAGGCCCAGAACCCACAACAGAGATCCTTGAGCGACGGCTCGCCGTTTAACGTTTTTTGTACTGTTATCTACGTTCGACCATATTCGTCGTCGAAGCGAACGATATCATCCTCGGCGAGATAATCGCCGCTCTGCACTTCAATGATAACCAGGTCAATTCTGCCTGGGTTCTCGAGCCGATGCTTATGGCCGCAGGGGATGTAAGTAGATTCGTTTGTCCCCAGGAACAACTCCTGCTCGCCATTGACGATTTTGGCGGAGCCGCTGACCACGACCCAGTGCTCCGAACGATGATAGTGCATCTGCAGGCTCAACTGGCGACCGGGCTTCACCTCGATGCGTTTGATCTTGAAGCGCTCGCCTTCCTCCAGAACCGTATAGGTACCCCAGGGCCGGTGTACCGTGCTATGGACCAGATGAGCTTCATGTCCCGAAGCCTTGAGGCCCTCGAAGAGCTTCTTAACGTCCTGAACGCGGTCGCGGGATGTGACAAGCAAAGCGTCCGGGGAATCCACGATCACCAGATCGCTTACGCCCACCGTGCCGATGACGCGCTTGTCGGAGCTCACATAGGTGCCGGTCGTGTCGACCATGTGCACATCGCCGCGTATCCTGTTCCCGCTTTCGTCGGGGGCGATCAAATCGGCCATTGCGTTCCAAGATCCGATGTCGTTCCAATCCATGTCGCAGGGAATCACGGCAAGTCTGTTAGTCTTCTCCATGACAGCGTGGTCGAGCGAGATTCGCGGCGCGGAACCGAAATGCTCAGGCGCGAGTTCGATTTTGGCAAAGCCTTGGCATTGACTGGCGCGGCCGTTCTCATAGCTGTCGGCGACGGCCTGGAGCACCTCGGGACAATGCAAAACCATCTCGTCGAGCATGGTTTGCGCACTGAAGCAGAAGATGCCGGCGTTCCAGAAGAAGCGTTGAGACGCGACATAGGCTTTGGCTGTCTCCAGATCCGGTTTTTCAACGAAACGGACGACGTTCTCACCATCTGCTTCGATGTAGCCGAATGCGGTGTCCGGTCTGGTTGGGGTGACGCCCAATGTGGCGATCCGCCCGAGCTTCGCATGTTCCATGGCCAGGCCCATGACGTCTAGAAACGCAGGCAGGTTGCTAATCAGGTGATCGGCCGGGAAGACGCACAGGATCGCGTCAGGGCCTTGCGTTGCCCTCGCATGGATCGCGGCTGCAGCCACGGCGGCGGCCGTATCCCGAGCTTCGGGCTCGAGCAGAAAGGTGCGTGGCAGGACCACGGAATCCAGTTCGTCAAATTCGTCCTTGGTCAGGAAGAGGTGGTCCCCGGATGTCACAGCGACGAGTTCCACGACACCTTCTATCGAAGCGGCGCGCAGCACAGTCTGCTGAATGAGAGAATATCCATCCGCCACTTTGAGGAAAGGTTTGGGGTGCGATTGCCTTGAGGCGGGCCATAGCCGCGATCCGGCTCCGCCGCTGATGATCACGGGAATGACTTTCATAACCAACCTCAATTTCGTCTCTGGAGTGATCGCCCGCGTTCTTTCGAGCGTCAGCGTCACGATCGCCGTCGCTCTGGCTTGTCTGCGGCCCCCGCGTAACAGCGAAGTTCTGGCGCGTTGCAGGCGGCGTCAGATGACGACGCTATCGGTAATGTACGACGCCTCCACTGGCGTCGGTGAGAAATGCGCATTCAACTATGCCTTTGGTTGCGTCTGCCGAATTGCGCAGGTGGCGGGTCTTAACTGAGATCAGAGACTTGGCTGCCTTCTATCAAAGTCAAACGACTTGGCTCTTTCAGATCGAATTCAATTACCCGTGGTGCGAAAAGGCGTGCATATCGTGTAAAGGCGCTCGTCGGGGGAAACCGAATTACGGTATCGCAGCGCCCGAGAAGATACATCTCAACGAGGGCGGAAATTCCGCCGTCAATCCCGAGTGCTGCAGTGTGTAAGGGGCCACCTTGATTGGATCCGAAGTGCTTCGGGACAGTGAGCAGATCGGGAAACCTGGCCGACAGAAGATCCAGTATCCGCGCGCTGTCCGTGCATAAGAACAGCCGCACAGGCCTGGGGTGCGGTAACGCCTTAGCCTTGTCAATTGCAGCGCACACTTGCCGAACGGCGAGCTCCGGATCGGCCCAGTAGGGCGCATGCTCCATGATGTCTTCACCGTTACCGTGCCGAACATGAATCCCGATGATGCTGTGCCCCTCAAAACATTCCTGATAAATGGCATCTATGCGGGCTTGAATTTCTGGCCGAGGCTTGACACTCTGGAACACCTGCCGCTCTGCATCCTCATCGCACCGCCACATCAGACAAGCGTCACACACTACTGTGTTCGCTTCGACATCGTGTTCGGCCTGAAAGAGCTCGCCCAACTCATCGCGCTCTTGGAAAATCTGCTCATCTGGCCGGTAAAGGCACTCGATCGCCGGCCTGTTCCACCACTCCGGGAAGAATGGACCAGGGAAGGAAAGGTCGTTGATCCGGTCGTCGGAAATAGCCGGCACGCCAGCGATGTCATTGATCGGCTGGAAGAACACCGGAAACGCATTTGTGAAGGGCTGGTCGAGGTAGCAGGCCCCCCGCCAGTCGATGGCTAGAGTTCGTCCCGACCACTGCGCGTAGCGCCAAGCGGCCGCCAACGACCACAGACAATCACCGAACCCCGTACGCCTCCGAGAGACGACGAACCGGCGCTTTTCCACTCCACTAACATGCATTTTCGGAAATCTCGTTCAGAGAGGAGGTTGCATCCGGTTTGGAATCCTTAGTCGACACATAGACCCTGACGCCGGGCGCTTGGCAGAGGCCGGGCCATAGGGCAGAAGAGCTCACTCAGCACTGCCCACTAATCCCGTGACGCTCGCACGGCTTGAAGCCGATGCCCTCGCTTCCGGTTCAGCCTTCTCTACTGGGCCTCCGCGGCATATGTAAAATCTATTGAGTGGATGCCGGCCATCCATGCGTTGGATGCCATGATGAAGGGGCTCGGCTGACGCGGGCCCGGCCAATAGAGCCGAAACAGCCGGGGAACGCTGCGACACTGCCTGCCGGAGCAAATCGTTCCGTCGACGCCATACGCCAAGGGTGCAAGGCTGCATACAGCAACCGTCCCGGGCGAGATGAGGTCGACAGCTCGACGCGCCTGGAACCAGCTGATCGACAGAATCTGCAGTCTGCTCCCAAAGTTCTGCACGACCTGTGCCGGATGCTGTGGTGAGGGCTCGCGGCCACGAACTTTGTCCTCGCCCCGAACGGAAGCTCGCGCCTACGACTCCGGGCCGGCGATGCGCCCCCGCTGCTCGGTCAGACCATCCATTCTGTGGATGCACTTTATCCAAACAATCGATTTCACTGATTCAAACAATTCCCATTAGAAGACGCTGAAGCAAGAAAGAAAGGCGTCCTCACTCGCTGATGGATGAGCAAATCAGCTGCAAGGTGCTGGGAGTACATGTCGCTCACGGCGTGAGCTGAGCGGCACTCAGACCGCATGTACGAAGCCGACGGTTAGCGGCGCAACTCTATGTTGATGTGACTTCCAAGCAAGAGGTGTGCTCGGCTGGCGGACTGTCATGACGAGCTTCGCGCCGCATGTGTCGAAGTGCTCCATAGCGCACGGGGCTGGCCCCACATTGTGTCGGCGTGGCGAGCCGGAGCCGAAACTTTAAACTTTAATAGAGCAGGAATAGAATGGGCGATAGCAGGAAAGTTGCTCTTATTACGGGCATAACTGGACAGGATGGTGCCTATCTTGCCCGTCTTCTTCTCAAAAAAGGCTACATCGTTCATGGGATTAAGCGACGTTCCTCTTCCTTCAACACGGGTCGTATCGAAGACCTCTACCAAGACCCGCACGAATCCGATCCGCGCTTGATCTTGCATTACGGTGACCTCACTGATTCGACTAACCTCATCCGCGTGGTTCAGGAATCTCAGCCAGACGAAATTTACAACTTGGCTGCTCAGAGCCATGTGCAGGTGTCGTTCGAAACACCTGAGTACACAGCAAACGCGGACGGTATCGGTACATTGCGACTCCTTGAGGCGATTCGCCTCCTCGGTCTGACGGACAAGACCCGCTTCTATCAAGCCTCGACTTCGGAGCTATACGGCCTCGTGCAGTCCGTACCGCAGAACGAAACGACGCCCTTTTATCCGCGCAGCCCTTACGCCGCCGCCAAGCTCTACGCCTACTGGATGGTCGTCAATTATCGCGAGGGCTATGGTATGCACGCTTCCAACGGCATTCTTTTTAATCACGAAAGCCCCCTTCGTGGCGAAACTTTTGTGACGCGCAAGATCAGCCGCGCTGCCGCTGCTATCTACCTGGGCAAGCAGGACAAGCTTTATCTCGGCAATCTCGATGCTCAACGCGATTGGGGCCATGCGCGTGAGTACGTGCGAGGTATGTGGATGATGATACAGCAGGATCAACCGGATGATTACGTGCTGGCTACGGGCAAAACGACTCCTGTCCGCCAATTCGTCGAGTGGGCTTTCGAAGATATCGGCGTCGAGATCGAATGGCGTGGCAAGGGTGTCGGCGAAAAGGGCTATGATGTAGCGAGCGGCAGATGCCTAGTCCAAGTGGACCCACGCTACTTCCGCCCCACGGAAGTCGATCTTCTCCTGGGTGACGCTACCAAGGCGAAGGAGAAGCTCGGCTGGGTGCATGAGACATCCGTGCGCGAGCTTGCTGCGGAAATGGTACGCGAAGACCTGAAGGTCATGCAGACATCTGTAGTCATGAAGGAAGCGTAATGTATGATCTGAACGGAAAAACCGTGTGGGTCGCTGGCCACAAAGGTATGGTGGGCAGCGCTGTTGTACGCCGACTCGCGTCTGAAGACTGCAAAGTTGTGGCCGCCCCTCGGGGAGAGCTAGACCTCAAGCGACAGACCGAGGTTGAAAACTTCGTGGCAGTGACGAAACCGGACGCTATTGTTATGGCGGCGGCAAAGGTAGGTGGTATTCTCGCGAACGCCACCTATCCGGTCGACTTTCTTTACGACAATCTGATGATCGAGGCCAATATCTTCGCGGCAGCCCACGAAAACAATGTCGACCGCGTCCTCTTCCTCGGCTCGTCTTGCATCTATCCGAAGATGGCACCACAGCCCATTCCTGAAAGCGCGCTATTGACCGGGCCACTAGAGCGCACCAACGAATGCTACGCCGTCGCCAAGATCACCGGCATCAAAATGGCTCAAGCCTATCGCCAGCAATATGGCCGTGACTACATCTCCGCTATGCCGACGAATCTCTACGGGCCAGGCGACAATTATGACTTGCAGTCAAGCCACGTCATCCCAGCGCTGATCCGGAAAGCGCATGAAGCTAAGCTCATAAGTGATAAGCAAATCACCATCTGGGGCACGGGCACACCACGTCGGGAATTCATGCACGTCGACGACTGCGCCGACGCATTAGTCTTCCTTCTGAAGAACTACTCTGACCATGATCACGTCAATCTCGGCTGCGGACAGGACATCACGATCCTAGAGCTGACTAGAATGATCTGCCGTGTAGTCGGATTTACTGGGGAGATCGCGCATGATCACTCTAGACCTGACGGTACACCGCGAAAGCTGATGAGCGTCGACAAGCTGCGCACTTTGGGGTGGGCAGCAAAGATCACTCTCATGGAAGGCATCGAGAGTGTCTATCATGCATTTCTGAACGGGAGCTACACCGAACGGCGATAGATAAGAGGATTTGCTGCGTCTCAGGCCTGTACGCGCTTTCGGGACCCAGAGCTAATGTAGACTGAGACAATCACTCGATGGCGATAGCGCTCAGGTGAGCCAGCCGCGAGGAGCCCTGCCGGACCCGGACCCCATCCGCTCCAACCTCGTCGCCGTGAAGGTCACGGTGCGCTGCCCACGCCGACGCCGACTGCGTCAATCCTCACAAGGTAACCGTCGATAACCGAACGCGTCTACGGTAACCGAATGTACTTCTTGTTCTCGTCCGAGGGATCTGTCGATGGGCATTCCGGACGAGCCAAAGTTTGAGCCTGTTACCTTCAAAACCCGGTTAGCAACGTCGGATTTGGTATGAAATTCGGAACAAGTGGATTACGGGGCCTGGCGACAGAATTGGCAGGAGCCGCCTCTGCCCTATATGCAACGGCATTCGCGACATTCCTGCTGGAATCCGGCCTGGCCAGAATTGGCGACGAGATACTCATAGGGCGCGACTTTCGCGCCTCGAGTCCGGCCATCGCCGCCGTCTGTGCGGCGGCACTGTCCGCGCTCGGCTTCATCGTAGTCGATTGCGGCGCAGTCCCCACCCCTGCCCTGGCACTGTATGCTCAGGCGCGTAAGAGTGGTTGTTTGATGATCACAGGCTCGCACATTCCGGCCGACCGTAATGGAATAAAATTCTATCGACCCGACGGTGAGATCGACAAGGGTGATGAGCGGGAGATAACGCGCATCGCCTTGCAGTTGGAGAAGCGCGGATACGTCCTTGAAGGTGCTGTTGCACGTCGGCAGCACCGGGAGGCCGAATGCAAGGCCTTTTTCATGGCGCGCAATCGAAAGCTTATGGAGATTAATGCTCTAAAGGGCTTAACGGTGGGCGTATATCAGCACAGCACAGTCGCGCGCGATCTCTTGGTTGACATTCTCTCATATCACTGTGCTACGGTCGTAACCCTGGGACGTTCGGAAGGTTTCATTCCTGTCGACACTGAAGCGGTCTCTGACGAGACTGCTCAACAGTTCAAGCTCTGGGCCAAAGAGCATCGGCTTGATGCGGTCGTCTCGGCAGATGGCGATGGTGACCGCCCACTGGTAGCTGACGACCACGGAGACCCCCTTCGCGGTGATTTGTTAGGCCTGATTACGGCGAACTTCCTGCAAGCAAAGGCAGTCGTCACGCCGGTCACATCAAACTCTGGTATCGAGACCGCAGGTTCTTTTAAAGTCGTGCGTACCAAGGTTGGATCGCCATTTGTTATTGCTGCCATGCTCGATTTGGTTGCGTCGGGTCACGAGCGCGTGGTTGGTTTCGAAGCAAACGGTGGTTTGTTGACCGGCACGGACTTTGACCCGAACGGAACTAAACTGCCAGCGCTACCTACACGCGACAGTTTTCTCCCCATCCTCGCGGCACTTTCCCTTGTTAGTACAAGTGGGCAGCCACTGTCGGAGATTGGCAGTTCCTTTCAATTGCCGGCAGCGGCGGCGGATCGCTTGGAAAATTTTTCCGTCGAAAGCAGCACTCGCCTCATGACATACCTTCGTACAGCGGAAACTAACATCGCCGCCTTCGTCGGGTCGATTGGAGTGGTAAGCAAGGTTAGCGATGTTGACGGACTTCGTATCACTCTCGCGGATAAGCGTGTCTTGCATTTGCGTCCATCCGGAAATGCCCCGGAAATGCGGTGCTACGTCGAAGCCGAAAATCGGGAGGACGCGGAGCTTTTGCTCCGGACTGGATTGGATCGAATTCGTAATTGGACGCAAGGCTAAATAAAAGCCGCCTCCCTGCGTATTCCAGGTGACCCTCGGGGTCGCACAAGCTACTCAAGCGCGATCAGAACGTCCACAGTGTCCCGGCCCCTGTCCGCTTTGAAGCGAACCGGAACGCCCGTGGAAACAGCCGATCCGTACCAGCCACGGAGCATCCGGTAGCTCATGGTCAAGGCAGCGCCTTCCGGTAGCGAACAGCCGGTCCCGCACTGACCGCCTGCGCCGCATGTACGATGGCGTTGGTGTCCAGGCCGTGGTGACGGTATAGGTCCGCAATAGTCCCCGTCTGGCCGAACTGCTCGACCCCGAGCGCCTTCACGCGATGCCCGTTAACCCCACCGAGCCACGCGAGCGTCGCCGGGTGGCCGTCGATCACGGTGACGATGCCGCAGTCACGCGATAGCGGCGCGAGCAGCCGCTCGATATGACTCAGGGCGCCAATCGCGCCACGCTGCCGGGCACGTTCCGCCGCCTGCCAGCCCGCATTAAGCCGGTCCGCGGAGGTGATCGCGAGCAGCCCGACATCGCGCCGGTCCTCCGCCAGAAGACCCGTCGCGGCAATCGCCTCCGGTGCGACGACGCCTTGATAAGCAATGACGACACTCGCGTTGGGCCCAGGCGGACGCAGCCAATAGGCGCCATTGACGATGTCCCGCGCGAGCGCCGGGTTCATGTCGCGCAGCGGCTGCTCGAGCGGCCGGGTTGACAGGCGAAGATAGACCGATCCTCCGGTCTGATCACGCAGCCACGTCGTCTCATCCGGATCCCCCTCGCCATTACGTTGCATGTAATCGAAGGCAAAGCGCATGATCACGGACAGTTCGTCGACGAAGGCCGGTTCGAAGGCGCAAAGCCCATCCTGCGCCATGCCGATCAATGGGGTGCCGATCGACTGGTGTGCTCCGCCCTCGGGCGCTAGCGTCACGCCCGAGGGCGTTGCGACCAGCATGAAGCGCGCATCCTGATAGCAGGCGTAGTTTAGCTGGTCGGCCGATCGGTAGATGAAGGGATCATAGACTGTCCCGATCGGCAGCAGGCGCACGCCATTGATCGAGTGCGAGAGACCGAGCGCCCCGAGCATGATCATCAGGTTCGACTCGGCGATCCCGAGCTCGAGGTGCTGCCCCTTCGGCCCAAATTCCCAGGTAAAGGTCGACGGAATGCGTTCGGCCTTGAAGGTGTCCGCCATGGTCTCCCGGGCGAAAAGGCCGCGCCGGTTGACCCAGCCACCGAGATTGGTCGAGACCGTCACATCGGGCGAGGTGGTGACAATGCGGTCGGCAAGCAGACTGCGCTCGCGTGCGATGTCGTTCAGGATCTGGCCGAACCCCATCTGGGTCGAGAGCGGCTTGCCGGGCTGCCCCGGTGACGGAAGGGTTTCAGGCACCGGCACCGACGGCGCAGACAGCCTCCTATGCCCCTCACTGAAGAACGGCGCCTTTGCGAAGAAGGCGTCAAGTTCCGCTTCCGGCAAGGTGGCGGCCGCCCATTTGTCCCACTCCTCACCCCGCTTTACGCCCATTTGCAGGCGGTAGTCTTCCATCTGCGTGGGCGTCATCTGCCCCGCGTGGTTGTCCTTGTGTCCGGCAAGCGGCAGACCGTAGCCCTTGATGGTGTAGCAGATGAAGCAGACGGGACGGTCATGCCTGGACGCCGCCTCGAAGGCTTCGAGGAGGCTCGGCATGTCATGCCCGCCAAGGTTCGTCATCAACGCCTGCAACTCGTCGTCGGAGCGGCGTTCGATCAGAGTGGTGACCGGCCCTTGGTCTCCGATCTCGTCGAGCAGCCGCTTGCGCCAGGCAGCACCCCCTTGGAAGGTCAGCGCCGAATAGAGCTGGTTCGGACAGCGCTCTATCCACTCGAGCAGCTTCTCGCCCCCCGGCTCGGCAAAGGCAGCCTCTTGCAGAGCCCCGTGGCGCAGGACCATCACATCCCAGCCGAAGTTGCGAAAAATCTGCTCGAAACGCTGCCAGAGGCCCTCCCGGATCACGGCGTCGAGCGACTGGCGATTGTAGTCGACCACCCACCAGCAGTTCCTGAGCCCGTGCTTCCAGCCTTCGATCAGGGCCTCGTAGATGTTGCCCTCATCCATCTCGGCGTCGCCGATCAGGCTGACCATTCGGCCCTCGGCACGCTCCTTCATCCAGCCGTGACCCGAGACGTAGTCCTGCACCAGCGACGAGAACAGCGTCTGAGCAACGCCGAGACCCACCGACCCGGTCGAGAAGTCGACATCGTCGACATCCTTCGTCCGCGAAGGGTAGCTCTGCGCGCCCTTGTAGCCGCGGAAGTTCATGAGCTTTTCGTGGGTCTGGTTGCCCGCCAGATACTGAAGTGCATGGAAGATCGGCGCCGCATGGGGTTTGACCGCCACCCGATCCTGCGGGCGCAGGACCGAACCGTAGAGCGCGGTCATGATGGTACTCAGCGACGCGGACGAGGCCTGATGCCCCCCGACCTTGATCTCATCGCCCTCGCGGACGTGGTTGGCGTGGTGGATCGTCCAGGCTGCGAGCCAGGAGACGCAGCGCTCGATCTCGTGCAGATATTCCAGTTTCCTCGTCATTCAGTTTCCCGCAAATCAGCTGCCGGTCTCACAGGACCCCCGCCCAAATGGTCAAAGATCGAGTTTCAACACACCTGTCGCGCGCGACACGCAGGGGATGAAGCGGTGGCCGCGTGCCTCCTTGGACAGGACGGCATCCCGATGGATCGGCTGTCCCGCCAGCATTGCGCATTCGCAGGTCCCGCACACCCCGTTCTCACACGAGGCCATCAACGGCACACCGGCCGCACGCAAGGCGGCCAGTGCCGTGGTCTCAGCCGAAACCTCAACCACCCTGCCCTCAGCCAGTTCTATGACGAACGGTTCCGGTGGCGCGCCATCAAACTCGGGAGGCTGGAAAGTTTCGAAATGAACAGTACCCTCGGGCCAGTGTTGAGCCGCGCGCCCCACAACCGCCATGAAGCCAGGCGGTCCGCAGTAGTATGTCTGCGCGTCGTCCGAACGGTTCGCCAGCAGCGCGGCGATGTTCTGCCGGGTCTGAGGCTCGTCGTCGAAATAGATCCGCACATTGCCGCCAGGAAGATCGCTCCCGATCGCCGCCAAGAGTGGCGTGAGCGCCCGGCTGCGGGTGAAATAGTGCAACTCGAAGGGCTTGGCCTGCCGGGTGAGCGCGCGCGCCATGGCCAGAATCGGGGTGATCCCGATTCCCCCTGCCAGCAGCAAAGTCGGCCCCTCGCCTGGCTTGAGCGCAAAATGGTTGCGTGGCGCGGAGACAGGCAGTGTGGAGCCGACGGCAATGGTTTCGTGGATCCAGGCCGAGCCGCCACGGCCGTCATTCTCGCGCTTCACCGCGATGGTGTAGCGGCCAAGCTCGGTCGGGTCGCCGCAAAGTGAATACTGACGCACCTTCCCTTCAGGCAGATGGACGTCGACGTGAGAACCCGCTTCGAACGCCGGCAGCACAGGTTTGCGTGGGTGTTTCAGGTCGATGACCAGCACGTCGCCCGGCTCCTTGCGGGCGGCGGTCACGGTCAGCTTCATGATGATGCGCGGCGAGGCCATGGCGTTCACTCGTCGATGGGCAAGATCAGATCACCGGGGCGGATCACGCCCCCGACCTCGATTGTGCAGTTCAGGCCGGAGCGGTTCAGAAGCCCCTCGTAGAGACCCGGAAGCCCGAGCAACTCCTCGATATACTTGCACGGCACATTCATCCGGGCGGCCCTGAGAATCGTTTCCCCGACCCGGAAGCGTTTGCCGACAAGATGGCTAAGCGGAACGCCTCGTGTCGTCAGATTGCGCCGGTGATCTTCGGGTGCGAGCTTGGCCTTGAAGCCCGGAATTCTGGGTTCGCCCTGCGCGATGGCGTCCAAGACTTCAGCTTCGATCAGCGTCACTTCGCGAACGTCAGGACGCGCGGAATAGGTCCCCGTCCCCAGGTAGTAGCGGTCTCCGACAATGCCTTGGCCGGCAATAAGCTGCGCCTGCGCCAGCTCCTCCATTTCATAGGAGGCGGCAGGCGCGATATGGACGTGAAGCAGCTTTCCTCGCCAGGTCATCATCGCTCTCGGAAATTCGTCTCGTGGAAACCTGCTGCAAAACTGGCCTGATCAACAGCGCCAGTTGCATGGCATTTTCCCGGTCCAGTTGGCTGTTTGGAAAGAAATACGGGGGGCCCTCGGACCGTTTTCAGCGCCAGCTTTCGGCGTCGCCCCGTCTCAGTTGTTCCGCGCCGGCATCGCGTCTTGCACCTGCTTGACAACCTCTCGCAGGACCTCAACGCCCTTCCCGATCTGCCGAATGCTCAAGGCGGCATAGCCCATGACAAGTCCGACGCGATCGGTGCGGCCTTGGTCCGATGGCCGTTCGTAGAGCGGCGAGATCAGGTGTAGCCCCAGGCCAGCGTCGCGGGCGGATTCGACCAAGGCCGTTTCCCGCGATCGTGGCAGGTCATTGAACCAAACCGCGACGTGCAGTCCCGCATCTGCTCCCTGGACAGTGATGCGATCCCCGAAGCTGTGCTGCAAGGCACCCAACAACGTTTCCCGACGCTCGCCGTTCAGCCTGCGCACACGGCGCACATGGCTTTCGTAGCCGCCGCTCTCGATCAACGATGCCAGCGCTTCCTGTTCAGCGACCGGCGAATGCCGGTCTGCGAATTGTTTGGCGGTTGCGAAGACCTCCTGCAATTCGGGCGGGACGACGAGGTAGCCGATGCGCAGCATCGGCGAGAGCGTTTTGGAGATCGTGCCGAGGTAGACGACAGCCCCGTGGTCCTCGAGACTGTGCAGCGGAGGGACCGGATTGATGTCGTAGCGATATTCGCTGTCGTAGTCATCCTCGATCACATAGGCGTTGTTGTGCCGCGCCCATTTCAGAAGCTGATGGCGGCGCGCGATCGGCATGACGCCGCCCAGCGGAAACTGATGCGATGGCGTCACATAAGCCAGTCGTGCTCCGATCCCCGCCAGCAACTCGGTCCTCATCCCGTCTTCGTCGACGATGACCGGGATGGGTGAGGCACCCGTACTGGCAAAGACCTGACGCGCCATCCTGTAGCACGGATCCTCGATGACGAAACGGTCGGCGGGATCGAGAAGCAGGCGCGCGCACAGATCAAGGCCCTGCTGCGAACCGTTCACAACTATGATCTGGTCGAGGTCGCAGCTCAGGGTCCGGGCGCGCCAGAGATAGCCCTGAAGCGCCTGGCGAAGCCGGCGCGAGCCGCGAGGATCGTCATAGGCAAGACGCAGCGGGCGCTGCCCCATCGCCTCGTTCATCGCGCGTTTCCAGACCAATGAAGGGAAATCCGACGGCGCGAGATCGCCATAGCGGAACTCGACCTTCAGCCCAGTCGGCAGATAATCTGGCCAGGGTGACGTCGCGCGCAGCCGCTCGCCATATGCGGACAGGTGGATCGGGCCGACCCGTTGCGCGTGAGTGCGCCCCGTCCCATGGCCCATCAACGAAGACGCAACGCGAGGTCGTGCGCCTTGACGGACTTCGATGAAACCCTCCGCAGCCAGTTGCTCATAGGCGACCGTCACCGTGGTTCGCGAAACGCCGAGGTCATTTGCCAGGGCCCGGGAGGATGGCAACTGACTGCCGGTTTCGTAGACGCCGCCGAGGATTTGCTCGCGAAGGGCTTCGTATATCTGGCGTGCACCCATCGCGTGCGAGCGCGCTGCAGACCCGGCACTTGAAGACTGGACCATCTCTTTCATCGCCAACTGGATATTTCACATTGGCCAGGTTGCCGTCAATCTTTCGGAACCCCAAGAGAGATCGCAGAGGCCGAATGACCAGCTCCCATCAATCCGAAACCGATGCTCCCACGGGGTCGCTCAACCGCACCAGCCCCGGATTTGCCACCCGGGCGATCCATCATGGCTACGATCCGGCCGACTTTTCCAATGCCGTCCAGCCGCCAGTGTTCCTGACGTCAACCTATGGGTTCGAAAGCGTGGCAGCAAACGATGCCGCCGCCGCCCTTGGTGGACGGCTCTATGCGCGCGAATACAATCCCACGACCGAGATCCTCGAGCAGCGGCTCGCGAATCTGGAAGGAGCCGAGGCGGGGCTGGTTGTTGCCTCGGGGATGGCGGCCTTCGGCACTCTGATCCTGTCGCTCCTGTCCCAGGGCGATGAACTCATCGTCCACAAGACGCTTTATGCGAACACGCTTGCCATGGTCGAACAGGCGGTCCCCCGCTTCGGCATCAAGGTCGTCGCGGTCGATCTGTCAAATCCCCACAATCTCGATGCTGCGATCACCGAGCGGACGCGGCTGGTTTTCTTCGAGACGCCGGTGAATCCGCTGAGCCGCATCCTCGACATAGCGGCAATTGCCGAGCGCGCTCACGCGCGCGGTGTAAGGGTTGCAGTCGACAGCACCTTCGCCTCGCCCGCGCTCCAGCGACCGCTTGAGCACGGGGCGGACATCGTGCTCCATTCGATGACCAAGTACATCAATGGTCATGGCGATGCCCTTGGCGGGGCGCTTCTCGGCGACGCCCAGACGCTCCGTACGCTGCATGAAACGGGCCTGCGCTACATCACCGGCGCAGCGCTCTCGCCCATGTCAGCTTTCCTAATCCTGCGCGGTCTCAAGACGCTGACGCTGCGTATGGAACGGCACAGCGCCACAGCCCTTGCGGTGGCTCGGGCGCTGGAAGCGCACCCGGCGGTGGCATTTGTGAGTTATCCGTTCCTCGACTCGCACCCTGATCAGGTGACGGCGCGAAAACAGATGTCCAACGGATCGGGCATGTTGGCCTTTGGCCTCCACGCTGGATACGAAGGAGCGCGCCGGATGATGGACCGGCTCAACCTGATCACTCGCGCCGTCAGCCTCGGCGATGCCGACAGCCTCATCTATCATCCAGCAAGCCTCACCCGTGCTCGGCAGCCGATCCGCAAGGATGCCCATTTGGCCGATGGAGTCGGCGAGGATCTCATGCGTCTCTCGGTGGGGCTTGAAGACGCTGATGACCTGATCGCCGATCTGCGGCGGGCTTTGGACGTCTTGTAATGACCTGGCGTGCGGCCACCTCTGCGCTCACACATAGATCTGGAGCCTTGCCATGGCATTCCTGAGCGGTCTTTCCGCGTTCCCCATCACCCCGACCAATCGTGACGGCCGCGTCGATAGCGTTGCCCTGCGCAGGCTGATTGCTCGGCTTGGCATTGCTCAGGTCGATTCCATCGGTCTTCTCGGCAGCACCGGCACATACATCTATCTGTCGCGCGAGCAACGGCGGCGGGCGCTCTCCGAGACCTTGGACCAAACGGCGGGGCAAATGCCGGTCGTGGTGGGTGTGGGCGCGCTGCGCACCGATGAAGCCGTGGGGCTCGCGCAAGACGCCAAGGCCCTTGGAGCAGCTGCGGGTTTGCTTGCCGCCGCCTCCTACACCCCGCTTACTGATGACGAGGTGTTCGATCATTTCTCCACTGTGGCGCGCGAAAGTGGCCTGCCGATCGTCGTCTACGACAATCCAGGAACGACGCATTTCCATTTCAGTCCACCCCTTGTCAGCCGCCTGGCAAAGGTGGCTGGGATTGTCGCCATCAAGAATCCGACAGACAAAAGCGATGCGATCAAGAACCACCTGACCGCCCAGAGGCGCACACTGCCGGAAGGGTTCTCGATTGGTTACAGCGGCGACTGGAACGCCGCCGAGGCCATGATCGCCGGCGCCGACACATGGTACAGCGTCCTCGCGGGCATCCTGCCCGAGGTCTGCATGACGATCGTCACAGCGGCGCAACAGGGCGATGCGGCCGAAGCGCGACGGATCAATGCCGCGCTGGTCCCGATCTGGAGCCTCTTCAAGGAGTTCTCGAGCCTTCGCGTCGTCTATGCACTCGCTGAATTGCTCGACGTTTGCAGTGCCGAACCCCCGCGTCCCATCCTGCCTCTGCCCCCAGCAGCGAAGCGCCAGATCGCCGCCGCGTTGAAAGGTTTGCCATCGGATGCCAGCCGGTGAACAGCAAACCCCGTTCGGCAAGTGAAAGGTATTTACCCGCTCATTTCGAGAACTGATCGAAAACAACGCACTCGGCGTGCTGATAGCCATGGCTGGAGCGGTCTCGACGCCAATCACACCCCCTTCGAACTCGACAATCGACTGCGGAGGTACAGACTGCGCAGGGCACTCCGCCCATGCCGCACCGTTCGCCTTCAAACTAGGAATCGGTGGTTTATCCATTGGAATGGCATCGAGCCGGCGCTTTACTTCCGGCCCGGTGCGCGCATTGAAGCCGGTGCCAATGCCGCCGGCGAACACCAGATTTCCGTCCTCGACATTCGCCAGAGCACGCTTCCCGACCGCCGTAACTGTTGCCGGGTTCGCAGCCGATGACGATGAACTCATCACTCAGCACGCATTTTGTCTCACCCATTCTTGGCGCCGACCGGATCGATATGGACTGACACGCAGCTTGGAGACGATGCCCATCGAGGCCGAACTGGGAGACTTGCGCGAGAATGTCGCTGCCGCCGCTGATCTCGTCGCTCAGAACGATGCCGTTTGGCGGCGTCTCAGCAGGTTAACTAGCGCTTTGCGCCGATCGACGAGTGGCCGATCGCGAAGACCCTCGCCGTCGATCTTGAGCAGGTCGAAGCCGGCAAGCATGGTCCTGACGTCTCCCGCCGCGGCCAAGAGCCCGCTGAAGACTGGGAATGCGCGACAAGCCTTCTGGTCAACGACGAACGCCTCACCGTCTATTATCGCGTCCGAGGCGCCGAGCTCGGCCACCGCCCGGGACGATAGCCGGAAACCTGAGGGTCCAGTCGTGGAGGTTGCGGGTCGAGGTAGGCCCCCATCGATAGTCGTCCCATTTCATTTCGTGTAGCCAATCAGGGCCCTGCCGGACGCGGCCGACCAGCGGTCGATGTTCGCGACGACCCGAATGTCCAGTCTCGTGTAACCCAGCCTAAAGCGGCCTGTCCGCCCAAAAAATGACATTCAGTTGCCTCCAGCCTTTCGACACGACCCACTTCACGATCTCGTAACTCGCCAACCTAGCGGCTTGTTGCTTGAGCTGCGCGTTCCTACGGTGTGGTCGCTAGGCCTCAGCAACAAGAGCTCGGTTGCCAGGCGGGCGGAGGCTCAACGAGATAGCCAGCTCAGGACAAGGAGAGCAAGCAATGGTCGCTTTTACCCTCAATGGCGAGGCGCGAACACTCGACGTCGATCCAGAGATGCCGCTGCTCTGGGCGGTCCGTGACGTCATCGGACTCACGGGAACGAAATTCGGTTGCGGGCTTGCCCAGTGCGGCGCTTGCACGGTTCACGTTAACGGCATGCCGACGCGCTCGTGCCAGACCGCAGTCGGCGACATCGAAGGAGCCTCGATCACCACCATTGAGGGTGTGTCGGGCAAGATAGGCGAAACGGTCCAGGCCGTGTGGGCCGAGTTCGACGTACCTCAATGCGGCTATTGCCAGTCTGGCCAGATCATGTCGGCCGTGGCCCTCCTTACAGAAACGCCTAAGCCGACGGACGATGATATTGATTCGGCGATGAGCGGCAATCTCTGCCGCTGCGCCACCTATCATCGCATCCGCGCGGCCATCCACGAGACCGCCAACCGGCTGGAGACTTGAGGCATGTCGCAGTTTCTCTCGAAGCATACTGCCGTGCGGCCCACGCGCCGCTGGTTCCTCGTCGGCGCGGGCGTCACCACCGGCGGCCTCGCAGTGGGCTACCGGCCAGTGCTGGCCGCGCCCGACATCGCACAAACGACCCCTGCAAAGGTTCAGGCGAACCCCTTCCAGACCTATGTCGAGATCACAAAGGAGAACCGAATCATCATCCACTCCTCGCAGTTCGAGATGGGACAAGGCTCCTATTTCGGCATCGCCACCCTGGTTATGGAAGAGCTCGACGGCGACTGGGCGCAGGTGGACGTGGTCGGCGGATATGGCAATACCGCGTTCTACGGCAATCTCGCCTGGGGCGGGGCCGCACAGGCAACTGGTGGCTCCACGTCGATGAGTTCGTCGTGGGAACGCTACCGCAAGGCGGGTGCTGCCGCACGGGCCTTGCTGGTGGCGGCCGCGGCGCAGCGGTGGGACGTGCCAGCCGGCGAGATCAAAGTCGCTTCCGGGGTCGTGTCGCACGCCTCAGGGATGCAGGCGCGCTACGGTGACCTGGCTGAAGCCGCAGCGGGAATGCCGGTTCCCGACGACGTGCCGCTAAAGCCGCGCGACAAGTGGGCCCAGATCGGATCGGACAGCCTCAAGCGCTACGATTCCGCCGGCAAGACCAACGGCGCGCAGACCTACACGATCGACCTCATGATGGAGGGACTCCAGACGGCCGTTATGATCCATCCGCCGAAGTTCGGCGCCGAGATCGAGAGCTTCGACGCAACCAAGGCCAAGGCACTCGACGGCATTGTCGATGTCGTCCAGACGCCGCGAGGCATTGCCGTGGTTGGCAGGGACACCTGGACGGCGCTCAAGGGCCGCGACCTCGTGGAGGTGACCTGGAACGAGGAGAAGGCCGAAGAGCGCGGCACGGCCGAGATCATGGCCGAATACAACAAGGCAGCAGACGATCTGGGCGCGGCCACCGCGCGCGACGACGGTAACACTCCCGCAGCGTTCGCCAGTGCTGAGAAAATCATCGAGGGGCACTACGAATTCCCCTATCTTGTCCATGCTTCGATCGAGCCACTCAACGCGGCCGCCCGAATCAACGAAGACGGCACCATCGACGTCTGGGGCGGACACCAGATGCCCGACCTTTATCAGGCGGCTGCCGCTCAGGTAGGCGGCACCACGCCGGACAAGGTGAGGCTGCACGTGATGAAGACCGGCGGCAGTTTCGGCCGCCGCGCGGTCTTGGATGCAGATGTCATTATCGAAGCTGTTTCCACAGCGCGTGCACTGGGACGCGGCAAGCCAGTGAAGGTGCAGTGGACCCGCGAGAATGACATGCGGGGTGGGCGGTACCGGCCGGCCTATGTGCACGCAGTCAAGGCGGGGCTTGACAAGAAAGGCAATGTCGTCGCTCTCCATGACCACATCGTGGGCCAATCGGTCTTGGGCGGTTCGACCTCTGCGGCGATGATCAAGAACGGCATCGATCCAACCTCCGTAGAGGGCGCCACCAACCTGCCCTATGCGATCCCGAACCTGAAGGTCGAGCTGACCACCACGGACGTGAATATCCCGGTGCTGTGGTGGCGTTCGGTAGGCTCCACCCACACCGCTTACGCGGTGGAAACCCTGATCGATGAGCTCGCCGCCGCTGCGAACCGTGATCCGGTCGACTTCCGCTTGTCAATGCTCGGTCACCATCCACGGCATGCCGCCGTGCTTAAAGTGGCTGCTGAGAAGGCAGGCTGGGACAAGCCTCTGCCGGAAGGCCGTTTCCGCGGCGTGGCCCTGCATGAAAGCCTCTCGACCTATGTCGCCGATGTGGTGGAGATCACCCTCAACGATGAAAATGGTTTCAAGGTCGACCGCGTCGTCTGCGCGGTAGATTGCGGCACCGCGATAAATCCTGACCAGATTCGCGCTCAGATGGAGGGCGGTATCGGATTCGGGCTAGGTGCGATCCTCCAGGAGGAGCTGACCCTGAAGGGCGGTGTCGTAGACCAAGAGAACTACGATACCTATACACCGCTCAGGATCGAGCAGATGCCGCGAGTCGAGGTGCACATTGTGCCGTCCGAGGAGCCGCCCACGGGAGTTGGTGAGCCAGGTGTGCCGCCGATCGGCCCGGCCGTCGCCAACGCGCTACGGGCGGCGACGGGCAAGACTATCCGCAAGCTGCCGATTATAAAGAACATGTCAGGAATGACACCATGAAACAGCCGCGATGAAGATCGCGCCGTTTTCGAACGCCTCCTGACAGGCGCTCATTTCCATGGGTCAAATTCCGGCGGCTGCCCGCTCCAATATCCGGTTTGGAGACGGCACCCCGTGTTCTGAACGACCACAGACGGGCCTTGGCGCCGGTTCCACTGAAGAACCGCTTTCGAGACGCAAATGCGTCCACTCCATGAAGAGCACAACCGTATAGCACCAGGAAGGCTAGCTACCTCCATCGCTTCGGAGACCCAGGAACCCTCAGAAAACCGAACCTCCCGAGCTCAGAGGCGCTCGTGATCACAATCGCGCTGGTGCGTGGATCATTGTTCAAGGGTTTGTCAATAGGCAGGCGAGATGGCCGATCGACATGATCTTCGCCCGATGCCCTACAAACACAATGCCAGCCGCTGTCACGGAGTCGCGAAGACGAAGGCAATGAGGGTCGACGCCGATACTCATCGTTTGGTTGACAGAGCGCTTGGAATGCCATGCGCTTCACATCGGAGTAGCCATCCGGGAAGCCTGAAGCGCTTTGAAAACGCATGTGCTGCGGCTGTTATTCATAGCGTGGATGACTTTGATCAAAACAATCGATTTCATCACTCTTCCGGAATCGTGCATGGACAAAAAAGAGCCTCACGCACCAATCACACGCTGCTCTATCGCGTGACGAAAGCTGCCTTAGGAATAATCCAAAGGAGAAAATCTTCGATGCGCCCTGACGTGCAGTGGAGGTCGTGCCGAGAAAGTGAGTTGCAACTGGCCGACAATGTCGGGCGGTGCGACCATGGTCGCTTCGGAGAATGAAATCGGGCCAGTTCACGGGGGCGGTACTGTTATTCGTCGACGGCCGCCCTTCCCAAGAACAGGCGGCATCGCAAGTTGGTTCTGCCGATGAAAACGACATCGCCGGATACATGTCAGCAGCCGCTCAGGATTGGATGATCCAGCCAAGCTCTCGGCGTGATGGCACTGTAGGCGGCACAGTCGAAGCATCTCATTGATCGTTTATGAGGCTTTCTTCGATGCCGCTGATGCCTGACGGGCGGTCGCAGCTGCAGGCGACAACTCGGCCTATTTAGTTGGAAACAGTCGAGGTAAGCCAATTTGGCTTCCCGTTACTATTTGGAGAAAGAAATGCTGTGCCTAGGAATCAGCGGCGGACTTGACCAAGTCCATGAAAACCGATTCGAGCGTCCGAACGCCTTTATGCACGATGGCGCCGCGGTGCTCGTCCGAGACGGAAAGGTGATAGCCGCCGTAGAAGAGGAACGCCTCAATCGAATCAAGCACTCGAACAAGCTGCCAAGTGGTTCGATTCAATACTGTCTCTCGACGGCCGGGGTTCAGCTCAGCGACATTGATCGTGTCGCGGTCTACGCCAGCGAGCCCTATGCCAACGCCATGCTTGAAGGTATGTCCGCTTCCCAACCGGACATTCTCTCCACTCCGTTGGATGCTAAAATGTTGGTGCAGAACCTGTTAGCGCGTGAGTTCGGCACTAAGTTGGACAGTTCGCGTATTTCATTCGTAGGTCATCATCAGGCGCACGCCGTGAGCGCCTTTGCAATGTCGGGCTTCGAACAAAGTCTCATTCTAGCGATTGATGGCTGTGGTGATTTCCTGTCGGGCCTTGTGGCGGTAGGGTCTGGCACAGAAATTACGCAAATCGAGGCTTTCCCGGAGGACAATTCTCTTGGGCTGTTTTATCTCGAGACGATCCGCTGTCTCGGCTACGGCATGTTCGACGAGTATAAGGTAATGGGACTCGCGCCCTATGGCGACCCCGCTCCCTATCGCGAGCTCTTCGAGCAGTTCTACGAGCTCTCCGCCAACGGTGGCTACCGTGTTCACCTCGACCGCATCGGTCCGGCGTTGCTCCGCAACATCGAGATCAGGCGAAAGGGAATGCCTTTCACCCAGCAGCATCGAGATGTGAGTGCGTCACTGCAGGAAGCGCTTGAGCGGATCGTGTTCCACATTCTCCGGCACCACCGTGAGGCCACCGGCATGAAGCGGTTGTGTCTGGCGGGAGGGGTAGCCCACAACTGCACGATGAACGGCAAGCTGCTGTATTCAGGGCTTTTCGAAGACATCTTCGTGCAACCCGCGTCTCACGACGCTGGCTGCGCATTGGGAGCTGCGCTGATAGTCTCTAACGAGATGGGCCGCCCCGCGCCGCGTGAGCGACTGCAGGAGGTCTATTGGGGTCCTGATCTCGGGAGCGACCGCGCCGTGGAACAGGAACTGAATGCATGGGCCGGACATCTCGAGGTTGAACGCTCTGACGACGTAGCGAGCAGTGCAGCCGACTGGATCGCCAACGGCGCCGTGATCGGCTGGGTGCAGGGTCGTTCGGAGTTTGGGCCACGTGCGCTGGGCAACCGCAGCATTCTTGCCGACCCTCGGCCTGCTGCAAACAAGGACCGGATCAATGCCATGGTCAAGAAGCGCGAAGGCTATAGGCCTTTCGCACCATCTGTGCTGGAAGAGGATGCGAGCGAATTTTTCGACCTCCCGGACGGTAAGCACGAATTTCCATTCATGAATTTCGTCGTTCGCGTGCGTGACTCAAAGCGCGCCTTGTTGGGTGCCATTACGCACGTCGACGGTACGGCTCGGCTGCAAACAGTATCGCGCGATGCCAACCCCGCTTACTGGGAGGTCATCAATGCGTTCAAGAAGCGGACAGGCACTCCAATTCTGCTCAATACGTCCTTTAACAACAATGCTGAACCGATCGTGGATACGGTTGCAGACGCGATTGCCACATTTTTGACGACAGAGCTGGATGGACTTGTGGTCGGGCCCTTCTTGGTAAAAAAACGGGCTGCAACGCTGCAGGATTGGACTGCGCTTGCGATTTCATTGCCTCCCTCAGTCTCCCTCCATCAAACCCGTGCTTACACAGCGCGAGATCATCAGGAGACTGTCTGCGAGATTATTCCGAACCACTCCAGCATTGACAGTGTGCGAATTTCAAACGGCCTGTTTAATCTGCTGATGCGGATTGAGGGCGAAGCCGTGTTAAGCGATCACCTCAATATAATTGCGCCGGATCAAGCTGAGCATGAAGCTCTGATGGAGGACCTGCGAAGACTGTGGGAGCAGCGCCTGGTTCGGCTGCATCCCTCACAAGCTGCTCGGATGGATCATGGGTCCGATCAAACGCCGGACCAGCCTAATAGGCTATCAATGTGATAGAGATGCCGCTCAAGCTCGGCCAATCAATAGTGTTCATCGACCCCGCCTGCGAGCTCACCGCTGTGATTAGGGGGGTCGAGGTCGCCCTGGTCAGTATGCTTAGGAATGCTAGGGTCTGGCCTCGATATTGACCGGACTTCTGTGTCGAGAGGTCCAGCCCGCAGAACTTTAGAAACTGGCGATGATGACCTAAGCGGCGAAGATCGCCGGCTTCGGCAATGACGGTCAATGCCTTGATCGGTCCGATGCCCGGGATTTGTCGCAGGAGCTGATAATCCTGGCTGTGCCGCAGCAGATCGTCGGCCTGTGCTTCGATCTCATTGCGGTGCCGGATCAGGCTGCGTGCTTCGTCAATGACCATCCGGAACATGCGAATGGCAGGCGCATCAAGTGGCAGCGGCAATCCGATCGATGGGCGCGCCGTCTCGAAAATATCCATCAGAATCTGCGTCTTGCTGACCTTGCGGCCGACGACATCCCAAGCTGCTGCCACAAACTCCTCCTTCGTCAGCGCCGTGATGCTTGCTGGGGTCGAAAAGGCATCGAGGAAGGCAAAGAACCAATCGCTGCGGCTGTTCCCCCGGAAGCGATCGATCTCGGGAAAATACAGCGGCAGGTAGTTTTCAGGATGCGGTGCTGGATCTCGGTCTTGGCCCTGGCGATCGCTTCATGTGTCTTCGACAGTTCCTGCACGTCGTTGATGCCGGCTCGCCGCGGATCATGGTAGACCTGCGTCGCCTGGATCCTGAGCATGTGTAGGATCACCTGGGCATCGATCTTCTTGCCGAATATGACGCCGAAGGCCTTAAGAAGCCCAGGCATCTGTTCTCGATTTTGCCTACTAGGCTGACGAGAAGGTCGCGTGCCGACAGCAGCACCCGCACGACACAGGTGCCGTGGCTCTTGGTGCGAACCTGCTTAAACCATCCGGTCCGTCCGATCTGGCAAGGCCCGCCGCTCGTCGGGGCCCGATTTGTTCGGCATCATCGAGAGGGCGGCGCTTGACACGATCGGAAGTCCGCGCTTCGTTAACTCGTTCCAGAGCCAGATCGCAAGCGGTCACGGCTCCATGCCGATCCGCTCCGTCTCCGCATTTCCACAGTCCCGCCCGCATCTCCCGGTCGGGCCCGGGTAGCCATTGCGCTGCAAGGCGGGTCTGATCGCTACGGCGGCGCCCGCCACCATCTCCATCAGTCGGTTCGGCGACATAGCCAATCATCTCCCGTAAGAGAAGCGTTTTCAGGCAAGTTCCGCAGGTTCAAGGAGATCGTTGACGGCGCCACTTGGGAGCTACGTCGAGTGCATGGTCGAGCTTACCGCCTAAGGTACGTGGCTTCGAAACGCGTGCGATTGCGCCTCATCCAAGACCGGTAGCGGGTGGTCGCCGACATACAACGGGGCGCAGGCGACTGAAACGAACCCGTCGGCCACTACGGAGCAATCCTGCCGCCTGACCAGGCGCGTGGAAAAGTATCACAACGGTGACCACAGCGTCGCTTCAGGCCGTCAAAAGCTATTGCCGTGCGTCAAGGCGGGCTAGGTGACCCGTCGGAGGCCGGCACCAGCGGCTTTGTCGGGACAAGACACATGCTATTGGGATTTGGCCGCCGCAGCCGCGAGCATCGCTTCTCCCATCGCAATGGCCCCTTGGGCACGCAGCATTTCACCAGGGTTCTGAATGTCGCGCAAGTCTTTGTTCTGGCTTAGTTTTGATTTTCCAACCAGGCCGGTGATCTCGATCTCCAGAGCGACGATTGCCTTGACCATCGTGTCGATGAAGTCCTTCGGCGCGTCGCCTATCTTCCATGGGACCGGCTGCGAGGTTTCTTGCTTGTGAGTGAGCTTCGCCACGTTGCGGCGCACATACCGCTCATCATCCCGGACAGTGATGCGTCCGTGGGCATGGACGACGAGATAGTTCCACGTCGGCACCTGCTTGTGGAATTCATGCTTGCTCGGATACCAGTTCGGCGAGATGTAAGCGTCGGCCGCACGGAAGATTACGAGAACCTCATCGCCATTGGCGACTTCCTCCCAGACTGGATTCTTGCGAGCGACATGGCAATTGAGAACGCCCTTGTCTCCCTTCGAGCGGTTAAGCTCGAAGGGGAGGTGGTTCGCGTCCAGTGTGCCTTTGCTTTGGGTGACGAGGATACCGAGCGGGTGTTTGTCCATAAGCTCGAACAGGGCGTTCTGATCAGGGACGGCAAAATGAGGCGGAACGTACAACGGTTTATCTCCTGTCGCGAATGTGCGGTTGTTAGTAATCGGCGGAGCCTTACGGAACGGGCCCCTGAATCTTCGCTGCCGTCGACGAGTGCCCCGGATCTCGGTGTCCACCACGCTCAAGCACCGCCATCGAGAAATGGGCGGGCACATCAGATGCCGCCGCGTATGCGTGCGGTTGATCAGTGACAAGCCGCGCACTCTCGCCTTCGCTTAAAATGACCACATGGGTACCTACCACAACGCTCAGGGCACCCTGACTGACCGAGATCAGCTCGCGCGTATCCGGACTATGAGCATCTGCGGAAAACACGTCGCCCGGCATAATGACCCAGCTCCACAATTCGAACATCGTGCGCCCCGAGGTCGATGAATGGAGTTGTGCAAAGCTTCCCTTGGCGCTTGTCCAAAGCGTCCTCGTCTCTGTCCGCTCAATAGGAAGGCGAACTGTGGAAGGATCGTCATTCAGCAAATCGGCCACCGAGAGCGAAAACGCCGCCGCCAGTCGGCAAAGTATGCCGATACTAGGGTTCGCCTTGCCTTGCTCCAGCGAGACGACGGTTCCCTTGGACAAGCCGCTCAGTTTTGCCAGGCGATCCAGGGTCAGATTTTGGTCGCGCCTCAAGTCTCGGATTCGAACAGCTATCGCTTGCCCAAGGACCTGCTCGGCATCAAAGGCTGTCGTAACATCGGTCATTATATTGACTTAGGACCTCGGCTCACCTATTGCGGTCAGTATAATGACCGGGGCGAAATTGCAACTGCCCGTTAGGAAGGAAATAACCGATGCGTTTTGAGACGAAGGCGATCCACTGCGGCCGAGGGGTCGACGCGTCCACGGGGGCCGTATCCATGCCGCTGCACACCAGCACGACGTTCGAACGCGGTGTCAACGGGTCATTTCCGTCCGGCTTCGAATACACAAGGGATGGAAATCCTACACGCAATGCGTTCGAGGCGGCCATGGCGACGCTTGAGGGAGGGGAAGACGGCATCGCCTTCGCTTCGGGCATGGCCGCAATCGCTGCAGTTTTCGAGAGCCATCCGTCGGCGGGTCGGATCGTTCTGCCGGATGACATGTATTTCGGCATTCGTTCGCTGATCGAAGAGACCGACATTGGGTCTCGCTTCGACTTTGCCCCAGTCGACATGCGCGATTTGGACGCTTTGCGCGCCGCGGTGACATCGAAGCGGACTGGCCTCGTCTGGATCGAGACGCCGTCAAACCCGATGATCCGCGTTGTCGACATTGCGGCCATCTGCGCAATCGCGCACGAGGCAAACGCCTTGGCGGTGGTGGACAATACGTGGGCTACCCCAGTGCTTCAACTGCCACTCGAAATCGGGGCAGACGCGGTGATGCACTCGGCGACAAAGTACATTGGCGGCCACTCGGATTTGATGGCCGGTGTCGTCATTGTCCCAAATGCGTCACCCCTCGGTCGCCCATTGCGGATGGTCCAGAAACACAAGGGCAGCGTCGCAGCGCCCTTCGACTGTTGGCTGGCGTTGCGGGGCCTGCAGACATTGCCGGTCCGCATGCGCGCCCATTGCGAAGGCGCCCAGAAAGTGGCCGAGGCCCTGGCGTCTCATCCGCGCGTCGAAAAAGTGCTCTTTCCTGGTCTGCAAACTGATCCGGGACACGATCTTGCTACGCGGCAAATGAGCCATTACGGAGCGATGCTATCCTTTATCGTCGAGGGCGGAGCCGATGCTGCAATGGCCGTGGCCGGCCGCCTGAAGATTGTTGTCCGGGCGACAAGCCTTGGCGGGACGCATTCTCTGATTGAGCATCGCGCATCCGTTGAAGGTGCGAAGTCCAAAGCGCCAGGCGGATTGCTGCGAATTTCTGTAGGGCTTGAACATCCTCAGGACATTATCGATGACCTGATGCAGGCCCTAGGCGAAACCTGCAAAGCGGGAGTCCAATGACGCGTGCAAGAACTCTGGCGCCGCTTTATGTGGCTGCTGGCGCAGCCGACGATCGGCAGAACAATGTTCCTGCTGAGCAGAACGCACGTCCTCTGGTGAACCGCTATCGCCGTGTCGCATCGTCTCGGGCGCGTGGTCGCATGGGTGATGAACGTCTTCGGGTTTCTGGACGATGGCCACCTCGACCGGAAGCGGAAATACCCAGATTTGCCGTTGACCTACTGCTGCTCGACCTCGTCGGAGATCGCGTTCAACAGATGGGATGGATGTGCTGGCACTACGGCAGTTTGACAAGCCGGCCATCGGGGCGCTAGCACCGTCCAAAGCCAAGAGTCGCAGGGCAGAACCGACCGCACCAAGCGGGCTGCGGGACCCATCAGCTAACGGCCAGGTTGGTACCTCAACGCGCATCAGCACCGTGGATGCGACATTGTCCTTGTTGCGAGCGCGATCTCGGAACTTCGTTGTGACGCAGTCTGTGCAGAGAGCGCACCGCTGGTAAGCAAAATGAGCGGAAGAACGACACCCAGTGGAGGTGAAGAAGTGATGCGGCGTCAAGATCCTCCGCGCTTTGCGGCAAACACACTGATCCCTCTTCACAACCCGGTCTTTCGTTCTATCTGGACAGCCACGCAGATATCCAGCCTTGGCTGGCTGGTGCAGAGCGTGGCTATAAGCTGGCTCATGGCCACGATTTCAGCCTCCGATCTGATGGTTGCGCTCGTACAGGCTGCATCGACACTGCCCGCGTTCTTCTTGTCGATCCTTGCTGGAGCCATTGCAGACAGCTTCAGCCGCCGTGGCGTGATGCTTGCCGGACACTGCCTGATCGCACTGGCATCCACGGCGCTGGCACTCTCTGTGGGACTGGGCTTTGCTAGTCCATGGCTAATCCTGGGACTGAGTTTCTTGGCCGGATGCGGCTTTGCCTTGAACGATCCAGCCTGGCACGCCTCGGTCGGCGATATCCTGGAAAAGCGCGACATACCCGCTGCAGTGACGCTGATGTCGGTGGGGTACAACGTGGTTCGCAGCATAGGACCGGCGCTGGGCGGTGTAATCTTAGCTTTGCTGGGCCCCCTTACGGCTTTCGCCCTCGCTGCGCTAAGTGACCTGGTCCCGTTGAGCGCTGTTCTGCGCTCACAATGGCAAGTTCGCTCTTCGCCTCTTCCGCGCGAGCGGATGACTACGGCCATTCATGATGGCATGCGATTCACGGCGATATCCTCAGAGATCAGAGTGGCGATCGTGCGTGCAACCCTGTTCGGGCTGTCAAGCATCTCGATCCTTGCTTTGCTCCCCCTCCTGGTTCGCGACCAGCTGGCGGGAGGGCCAATTGTGTACGGCGTGCTATTGGCCGGCTTCGGCACAGGCGCCTTCATCGCCGGCATTGGCAGCAGCTACTTGAGACGCATCACGTCCCAGAACCGATTGATCACGCTCGCATCCGTTGCTTGCGCAACGTGCTGCCTTTTGATGGCCCTCACATCGTCGGTGGCTGTGGCGGCGATCGCGCTTGCAATCGGTGGCGCTGGCTGGGTTGTCACCTGGACCGGAACCGACGTGTGTGTGCAGTTGGCAAGCCCAAGGTGGGTCGTTGGTCGCACCCTGTCCATCTATTACGCCCTGACCTACGGCGGCATGGCAGCGGGTAGCTGGATCTGGGGTGCTGTCGCGCAGTACTATTCGCTGACGTGGGCTTTGGAAGGCGCTGCAGCGGCACTGTTGCTGGTCGCGGCTGTGGGAAAGCTATTGCCGGTGCGGCTATGGGAGGAATCGGATCAAGCGGCCGTCGACTTCAGGCCACCAGAACTGGCCCTCCCTTTGAAGCCCAGGAGCGGTCCGATCGTGATCAAGATGGAGTACTCGATACTCGAGGAGAGTATCGATGAATTTCTGAGCTGCATGCGCGAAAGGCGGCGCGTTCAGAGCCGCGCCGGTGCGCGGGACTGGACCCTCCAGCGCGACCTTCAGAAGTCGACGCTTTGGACCGAGACATTCCGCACGCCGACATGGACGGACTATCTTCGTCTAAACCATCGGCTAACGGTGAATGACAGGGAGGTAGGCGAGCGCCTTGCCGCTCTGCACATGGGTGATTCTCCGCCTCGCATCTCACTTTCCATCGAGCGGTCGACAAGCCCCGCCTCCGACAGCCAAGTCCAGCCTGTGCCTTTTGTATCGCGCCCGTGAGAAAACCAAGGCTTGTCTGGGCTTGGACACGGAACGAGCTACTCCTTAATGCAGAACACTGACTCTCCGCCAAATGAATGCTGCGAGCAAGCAGCAGGCGGAGGAACTCCGTCTGGGCTGAGTATGTGTTTCAACGCGGACAAATAAATTGTAGCCAGTTCACGAAACGCCGGGCCCGCTCCTCTGGCGTCCGATCGTCCAGGAAATCCCCTCGGCGCGCACCACGCCAGACACCTCCTTACCGATATGATGCTCAAGCACCGGCCGCCAAGGCACCAGCGTGAACTCGCGCGATTTCTCGATGACACCGTATTTTCCGCCGGCGAGCTCGACGCAGCAGCGCAGCGTTCCGTCTATTCGATTGCCATGCTGCGCTTCAGAATACGAGAGCCCGAGTTCGTCCGAGAGCTGACTGGCAACACGGTTCAGCTCTCGTTGGCGCAGCATTGAAAGCATGTTGGCGCGATAGATGACCCGATCCTGCGCATCATGGGCAAGACCTTGCGCGATCAGCCACTGCTGTCGGCGGGCCTGGATCTGACGTACTTCGCGACCGAAGCCAGAGTCGCGCAAGGACTCAGGGTGGGCTGATACCAGCTCCTGGTCGATCCAGGTGGCGCCGTCGAAGCCTACTTGGCTCTCCAGCGGCATTGATGAGAGCTTGTCGACGACAACAGGCTGGGCCCTCGCTCGCTGACGCTCGTAATCCGCGACGCGGTTGAGATGGTCGGGCGCGACTGTCCATGTGCCGTCCGGCTCGCGCTCGACGCCACCGGTCGCACGGCGGATCGCCTCCAGTCGCCGCACGTGCGTTTCGGCAAAGCGTTCAGTGGCCGAGGGGTCATGCTTGAGATGGATATCGATGCTGTAGCGCCCGTCGTTGACCGTGGCGATGCCGGCAATTGTGCGGTCGACTTTTCTTGGCCCGGTGTCCCTCGGCCTGACCCGCACTATGCAGCCCTCTGGTGTCGGTTGGGTGGCCTCGCCTTTGCCGATATCAAAATAGTGGCTTTTGCCGTCCACGCCGTCGACGACGAGGTAATGGCGGTCAGTGATTTCGTCGGCCAGCCCGCGCCCGACGACACGTCCGACCACGGTTTGAGCCGACCCGTCGCATCGATCGTGGATAAGATGGTCGGCGGCACTGCGGACGAGCCCCTTGCCGGTCAGCTCGCGATGGATGGTCTTGACGATGTCGCCGCGCGCGCCGATGCGGCGTAGCGTAGCTTCGAGCTCATCCTCCAGGCGCCAGCGACCGGCAGGCATCTCCTCGGCGAGGCCCATCCGCTCGAGCTTGCGCAGGCGGCCCTGGTGCAGCGTCTGGCGAAAGGTGTCTCGGCTGGCCGGTGAGACACACCCCTCATCGTCGCGCATGCGCATCAGCTGCCGGTCGATGCTGGTGAAGCGTTCCTGATCCATCTCCTGGCGCAAGCGCTGCTTGATCTCGCGGTCGGTGCGCGGGCCAAGGTCGAGGCTAACCAGTTCGGCTGCGCGCTCGCGCAAGCCAGAGGAGATGTAGTCCCGCGCTATGACGAGGTTTTCGCCGTGATCATCCCTGCCGCGCACGATGATGTGGGTGTGAGGATGGCCGGTGTTGAAATGGTCGACGGCCACCCAGTCTAGCCTGGTGCCGAGGTCTTCTTCCATTTGCGCCATGAGGCGCCGGGTGAGCGGCTTCAGGTCATCATACTCGACACCGTCTTCAGGGGCGACGATGAAGCGGAACTGATGACGGTCACCGTTCGAGCGATCGAGAAAGGCCCTGCCGTCCGCGCGGTCATTGTCGGCAGCGTAGAGCTCGCCACGCTCGCCTTCCCGGGTGACGCGGTCGCGCTGGAGGTAGCGGAGGTGCGCCCGAGCCCCGTCGACTCCCTTGCCGGCCAGCTTGACGATGCGTGCCTTGACGACTGCGCGCCGCTGCCGAAACGCCGCGTGGCGGTCGCGCGCTCTAAGAACTGTGGCAGCGGCCCCGCCGCGCCCCACCCGGCTTCCGATGAAGCGGCTGCCGCGTCCGCTCCTGCCGCCTGCTCGGTTGATCGCGGCCTGCACCTGGCCAGCGTAGCGTTTGCCCGCCTTCGAGCCGCGCGAGCCAATTTTGCCGAGCTTCGGCGTGAATTCGTCATCCTGCATGCGGCCTCCGATGAACCAGCAGCAAAATCAGAAGCTTGCCCGCCAGACCCTCCTGGACCCGGAGGCAACCTCCTGGGAAAAGGATGTGCAGACAAACACTTCGCCGCCTCCAGGAGGCGCTGCCTTTATCTTGCCTTCCGCGGACCTGCCTCCCTGGCCCCCGCCCTAACCACGGTAGCCGCTGCCCTCACCTGCGATCCGGCCGGCCTGACCTTGCTCGCTCCGATCCGAGCGGCACCAGGAGTTGGCCATTCGGGCCGGTCACGGAAACACCGTTTCGGAGAAAAAACAGCGACTGCCCGGACGGGATTCCCGGCGCGCTTTTGGAACGGGATTTGCCGGTGAGCGCGTCCATATCGGCGGCCGAAATGCCCGCCGCCTTGATCTCTTCCAGATACGAAACCGTCTCGCTGGGCAGCGGTCGCCCGCGCTGCAAATGCTGCTCGTAGCGCTCCGGCCCGGCGTTATAGGCTGCAAACAGGCCTGGAAATCCGAAGCGGTCATACATGGCGCGCAGATAGGCAGTGCCTGCCAGAATGTTGTCGCGAGGGTCGTGCGGGACGGCTCCCAGGCCAAGCTCTGCGCGCAACTCCTCGTAGGTGGCTGGCATCACCTGCATGAGGCCAATGGCGCCGGCGCTCGACGTGACCGGCCGCCCATTGAGCGTCGTCTGCCCCCGGCTTTCGGCATCCATGACGGCATAAATCCAGGTCTGTGGAATGCTGAAACGCCGGCTTGCTTCGGCTACGAAGGGCTGCCATCTTGCAAGCTGCGGACTATGGGAGATGACGACCGGCTTCGTGTTGGTCGCGGCGGAACAGGAGCATGGTGCGAGACACGCCATGCCCAGCATAAGGAGGGTCACTCGGTCCATAGCGGCACGAGCCTCCCGATGATGTTTTCGGTCGGCACCGGCCCGAAATAGCGGCTGTCGAACGAGCGATCTTTATCGCTGCCGAGCAGGAAAACCTCGTCGGCGGCGAGTTTTCGGCATGCATTCCACCAAGGCAGCGGACGGTGCTGCGTGTCGGTTGCAAGCCGGCGCGCGGCTATCTCGCCGCCGATGATGATGGCGTCGCCAAAGGTGCAGACATGCTCGCCGGGCAGCGCCGCAAGGCGCTTGACCAGCGGCACGTTGCTGGGCAGATAGAAGCGTTCGGCGGCGAGATCGGCAACCGGTCTTGGTGGGCGGACGAGTACGAGATCACCACGAGCGGGCGATCTGGATGCGACGCGATAGAGGCCGACCGGCGCACTCGCCGAGGCGTTCCAGACCAGCCAGGGCGATGGTTTGCCGAAGGCGGCGAAGCCGATCAGGCCAAGTCCGATTGTGGCAACTACGATCGTCTTGCGGGCTCGAATGCGCCGCAGATGGCTGCCGATCAGACGGATGGTGGGACGCCGGCTCATGAGCGGCCTCCCTCACCGGCCGAGCCGGATTCGTGCGCGCCATCCTCGGGCGCGGTCTCCTGCGCGTGCCCCTTCGACCAGTCGTCGAGTTCGTCGATGTGATAGCGGACATAGCGGCCGTGCTTGCGGAATTGTGGGCCACCGCCTTTGAGGCGCATCTTCTCCAGCGTGCGCTGGGACAGCCCGATATAGAAGGCCGCCTGCGCGGTGTTGAGAAACGGACTGCCCTTCTTGGCGCGGGCTGCGCGTTCGTTTTCGTCGTCCATGATGATCCTCGGTTCGTTACGGGCAAGCGAGGCGAGGATCGGCGAGCGAGATCGTTTTGGGGACGGGCGAAGAGTGGGGGGCGAGTTTTCGCCGCCCCTTCGGCGGCCTCACCGGTCCTGAGAGAGGCCCTGCGCCGGTTGGCGGCGCAGGGCTTTGCGGGTCGGCCGGTCAGTCGACCGGGTTCCAGATGATGGCGTAAGTGTCGTCGTCATCCTGGCCGGCGGCGCGGCCCAGATTGGCGTAGAGCTTGCGCGGGCCAAACTCGGGGGCCGCAATCGACAGGCTCACATAGTCCTTGCCGGAGGTCTCGCCGGTGCGGATCCAGGCCGCACCCACTTCGACCCCTTGCGTCAGCACCCGGAAGTCGGGATGGGTGTCGGCGCTCTTTGCCTGATTGGGCACGATGTCGATGTCGGCGCGGACGCTGAGCGTCTTGAGCTGGCCCTTGTAGCCGCCGTTTTCCTGTTTGGTGACGTATCCGATTGCGGTCATTTTCAGTCTCCTCTTGGTGCTCGCAGGGGACCATTCCCCTGCGATGGCGGACCGTGATGGGCGCGTCCGGATCGCCGGAACCGGCACGGCCGCAGCGATAGCGGAGGACCCGAGCGGGGAGTTTTTTTGAAGCGAAGCGGCGCGAGGAAGCCGCCGCAGGCGGCGGGGAAAAAAGCTGCCGGCGAGGGTTTCGGGCGGGCCGGATCCGCCCATAGGTCGTCAAGCCAGGCGCAGGGGAATGGTCCCTGAGACACAATGGCGAGAGGGTGCGCGATCGGGGGCACAATAAGCAGGCGGCACTATGCAGGGGGCCGGCGGCGCAGGCTCTCTCGGTAATCGGATGTACAATTGGCGCCATGCGCCTGGCGCCTCAGCAAGCAATGCGGGCCGGTGCGGGGCTGCCCAAATGGGGGCGAATTGGCGTTGGAATTTATCGCACGCGGCACTGGCTCGGCAAGACGATCAATCGGAGCCGGCGCGGCCCGGAGCGGCGCGCGCGTCCTCAGCGGCAGTACTCGAGAAAACGCCGCTCGGGCCCTGATCGACTATTCGCCACGAACAGCGACTGCTTCCTTGCGCACAGATCGGCGAATAGGAAGGCCTCGCGGCTGGTGTAGCTTTCGGCCGGGAATTTCACCCAGCGCGGCAGCCAGGCCTCAAGCTGAGGCGGCTTCTCGATGTTCTTGCCGCCGATCTCGGTGAGCATCGAATCGGCGATTTCCTCGTCGCGCAAGCGATCGAAAGGCATCGTCCGGTTGCCACCATATGCCCACGACGCGCACGAGATTATCGTCGCCGAGCGCCCACCTTGCGCGCGAACATGCCGGCGGCAGCAAGGGGTCGCGATTGCCGCTGGCCACCACCGGGCAGGCCAATAGCTTGTGCCGCATTTGCCGAATGCGGCGTCAGCCTTGCAGCCGGCAAGGATGGCAGTCACCGTCTCGTTGGCTGCGCGCTGCGACCCGGGGCGCACCTTGGCGATGCAGATCGGCATAGTTCTGCATCGGGGCGGGTGAGTCCCGGGCGCCGTCGGGAATGGGCATCTCCTCGCTATCCGGCGTCGGCTCGGTCGTGGCCAGTTGAGCATCGGGCATCGTCATGCCGCAGTCCCTTCTTGCGCCTCGCCTTCCGCATCGGCCTGAAGGCCAAGCAGGAAATCGGCGGCCTTCGAAGCGAGGCTGGCGGCACGGAAAATGGCGCGGTTGTCCTCGCGCAGCACCTTCAGCCATGAGCCGATGTAATCGGCGTGACGCACGGTCGGCTCGATGCCGAGATTGCTGCAGACGAAGGCGGCAGTGATTTCGGCGACCAATTCTTCACGCGCGTAAGCCTTGGAGCCGAAGGAGCCGGAGAGGTCGCGAGCAAGCCGCGTCGGGTGGCCGGTCCAGTGGCCAAGCTCGTGAAAGCAGGTCCGGTAATAGTCGATCTGCTGATGGAACGCCGGCTGCGGCGGCACCTGAATGTGGTCGCTGCCCGGCATGTAGAAAGCGCGATCGCCGCCGACCCTGAAATCCGCACCACTGGCGCGAATCAGCGTTTCGGCCTGCGGCGCGATCTCGCACTGAGGCAGCGGCTCGGCGGGGGCATGGAGGTGTTCCGGAAGATTGTCGCACTGCGCGACATTAAAGACGGTAAAGCGCTTCAGAAAAGGCACGGCCTGTGGTGCATCGCCCTCGTGGCGTGCGCGCTCCTTCTCGTCCTTGGGGACAAAGCGGTCGGCATGCACGATGGTCGTGCCGCGCTCGCCTTTCCTGACATTGCCGCCCAGGGCAAGCGCCTGCCGGAAGGTCAGCCAATTCTGGCTGGGATAGCTGCGCTCGATGACGGCGCCCCACAGGATGAGGATATTGATGCCGGAATAGCTGCGCCCCGTGGACGCATTCCTCGGCAGGCCGAGGCCTGCTTTTGCGCTGCCCCATGGCTTGACCCATGGCACGGTACCGCGCTCCAGCTCGGCAATGATGCGGTCGGTGATCTCCTGATAGAGGCTGGCGCCCGGGCGCCTGCCCTTGCCTGCGCCAGCCTCTCCGCTGGTGGTACGCTTGCTGTTTGCACGCATGTGTTATCCTCCGCTCACCAATCGCCGCGCCTTTCCCCGGAAGCGGGGTGGGCGGCGAGTCGCGACCGGAAGGGCCCGCCCAGTAGGCGGACCGCATCCGAAGGACCGGAACGAAGAGGAGGACCCTGAGCGGCACGCGAAGGGTTGCGGGCTGCCGCAGCGGGTCTAGAAGGGAGTGCCGCCCCCCCCGCGCCACCGGGAAAGGCCAACAGACAAACCGCGCCGCCCGCAAGGGCGGCGGCCGTCACAGCCCGAAGGGCTGCCCACGCCAAGGGGCGAAGCCGAATGGCCGAGACCGCCTGAGCTTGCCGAAGAAAAGCGGGCTCGGTTCACGAGCACCTGGTGCGCGTCGTCAGGCGCGCGGGCGCGCGCCAAGTTTTTTCGCACATGGTCAGGCGGCGCAGTTACGTCGAGAACCCAAAGGCACCGCCGCCGTGCGCGCGGCTTCCTCCGAAAACCAGCGCTCGCCTTTCAACAAATTGAGGCATTGTCCTAGACAATATTCCTGTCCGGATCATGATAGATGCGGCGCGCCCGCTAGGACCGGAGGCTGGACAGAATCTCGCACGGATCAGCGTCAATGGCCGCAGTTATGTCGAGAAACTCGATGACGTCGAGACGCCGCTCTGCGCCCTCGTACTTGGCCACGAAGGATTGGGGACGACCAAGCTTGTCAGCCAGCTGCTCCTGGGTCAGGCCTTTGGCCTTGCGCAGCGAAACCAGCTGGGCCAGAAACCGCTGGTGGCGGGGCGATCGAAGGGATTTGGGCATGGAGGCGAACCGGTCGGGTAAAGACCGGATCAGCGACTAATCCCGGTTTCGGATTATCCCATTTTGGGATATGCTGCGTGCGCTCACAGGCGAGGTTCGCAGGCATGAATGGACCAATGGGAACAGATGAGACTCGAAGCTCAACTTTGAGCGATGAAGTCCCCTGGTCGGAGAACCTCACGAGCTACGACAGGGAGCATTTCACAATCTACCTGCGGATCCTGGATGCCTGCGCCGACAATGCCAGCGAAAAGGAGATGGCCGAGCGCATTCTCGGCATCGACCCGTCCATTGACCCGGTCCGCGCCCGCAAAGCTCTTCGCAGCCATATCGACCGTGCGAACTGGATGGTGACGACCGGCTACAAGGAACTGTTCGCCGGCTGATGCACAACGCCCACTGCCACGTGTTTCGAGCAGGCAAGTCTCTGTAGCCAAATTCGGCAGCGCACGGCCGCGACGGCCGGCGCGGCGGGAGCGGTCACAACTGGTTCGCGTGCTGTTTGACTGCCACTTCCAGTGCTTGCATCAAAGGCACAGCCTTGGAGAAGAGGAAGCCTTGAGCGGTTCGGCAGCCAAGCTTGTGCAGGGTTTGCCGATCCGCCTCTGTTTCGACGCCCTCGGCCATGACCTCGATCCCGAGCATGTCACCGAGTTCGATGACCGATTTGACAAGCAGTCGGTCCTCTCGGGACTTGGCCAGGCCGCGAATGAAGCCCTGGTCTATTTTCACCTTGCGTATCCGACGGTCCTTGAGAGATGCCAAGGTAGAAAAGCCGGTGCCGAAGTCATCGAGCGCGATGGAAATACCGGCATGTGAAAGCCGTCCGAGCTTTTCATCCACTCTGTCCGGGTCCACCGGCGATTCTTCGGTAATCTCGATTTCGAACATCGTCGCAGGCAGGCCTCTTGCCGCCAGACCATCCAGAACCATGTCGTCGATATCGCCGGCTTCCAGTTCGCGAGGGGAAACATTCATCGCCACACGAATGTCACGACAGTCAGCTTTCACCAAGCCGTCGATAAAAGCACAACAGTCGGCGAATACGGTTTGCGTCAGCAGCTGAAGCATTCCGGTTTCGCGTGCGGCCGTGATGATTTCGGGTGGAGAGATGGCACCATGCGTCGGATGGGACCATCTCAGCAAGGCTTCAAAACCGACCACGGTCTCGGTTTCGAGTTTCACGATCGGCTGGAACCAAGGTTGCAATCTTCCCGTCTTTATCGCCGAATGAAGATCCCGTTCGATCGACTGGCGACGTTGCAGTTCCCTGTCGAGTTCGGCATCGAACAGGCAAAATTCGTTCCTGCCATGGCGCTTGGCCGTATACAGGGCGATATCCGCCCGCAACAACATTTCAGTCAGGCTCGGCGTCTGCGCCAAGTATATCCCTATCGATGCCCCGACCCGAACGGACGCGACCTCGATATAGGGGCGAGCAATTTTGGCTATGATATTGGAGGCGAGATCACTGGCAGAAAGCGAAGCTCTCGTTGAGGGAAAAACCAGCACGAATTCATCGCCGCCGATACGAGCGAGCGTTGAGCCTTCGGGTGCTTCCTGCTCTATGCGGCGGGCGATCATGACAAGCAGTTCATCACCGGTCCTGTGACCGTAGGTGTCGTTGACAGATTTGAAGCCGTCCAGATCAATCAGCATTGCCACGAAGGGGCCATCCGCGGTCTTGAACCGACCGATGGCGTGTTCAAGGCCCCGCCTGTTGAGAAGGGCGGTCAGATGGTCCTCCCTGGAGTTGCGCTCCATTTCCGACGCAAATCGCTCTGCCTCATGTCTCAGGCGGCTTGCTTCGCGGAAGCGCGCCTGCCCAACAAACGAAGCTCGGACCAAGCCGCCCATGAAGAGCAGAACGGTGAAAGCCAGAATGTAGCGTTCAAAATTGCCTTTCGCCAAAAGGCACGCCACCGTGATGAGGAGTGGAGGTGTGATGAAGCTGGTCGCCGCCGCGGCATACGAACTGCCATATGTAACCGCACCAGCTGAAATGCCCGCCAGTATGACCAGATGCATCGGTGCTTGTGGTGTTGTGTATCCAACAGTCAGCACGGCCGGGAAGGACCAGGCAAACCCTGCCAGAAGGGCAAGGACGCCAAACATGCGAAGGCGCGGCAAAACGCCAAGCAAATCCTGATGGCGCCCCGTTTCCTTTAGCTGAAAACGGGCGAGTGCAAGCCGGGCGGCATTTAGCGCATTGACGACCAGGAACCAGCTTGCAGCGGCAAAGCCGCCGCCAGAAAGGGCCTGCACCGCGCAAATCAGGCCTGACAGGATCGCGCTTATCGGCATCGACACGAAGAGCCCGGCCCTCAGGTCAGCAAGCTGATCCTGACGGATTTTGGCCTCCAGCGATTCTTCTTCCTTTAGGGGTGCCATGAATGGACCAGCTTGCTTGCGTCGTTGTTCGCGAGGACCAAACCTATGCAAGCCCACTGAAGGACGGGTTAACTACCCAGCGAGGGTAACCAGTGCGCTCACCATGCTGCGGGTCACACCTTTGGCTTAGCATTGCCGAATCATCAAGGCTTCGCCCGCGCGCGTGCCTTGATCCGAATCATGCCATGATCGGCAACGTCACCAGGAAGCAGCCGTGCCCGCGACGACGCGCGCCAGCAAGACAAGGAAGCCTCGCCGAGACAGCGTTCCAGAGCGGCAGCGCTCTGTGCGATTCACCGCCTGAGCATGGCCGAAATGCCATGGCGGACAAAGGGAAGATGTTGGGCAAAGCGGAGCGCAGCATGTCTTGCAAGCCGTGCCGCCGGGTGCTCGCTTGAGTAGAGACCGACAAGCATGTTGGTGGCATGATAGAGCGGCCCCGCCGACAGCCGCAGCCGGCTTTCGTATCTGCCGAGCATGTCGGGATCGGCAATGTCGCGGCGGGCGCGACATGCTGTCAGTATTTTATGAGCGAGTTGCTTCTGGCCGCTGAGGCCGATGTTAAAGCCATGCGCGGTCACCGGGTGCATGCCGATGGCAGCATCGCCGATCAGTGCCGCACTCGGAGCCGAGAACTTGTGCGCCCAGGTCGTGACCAGCGGATAGGCATGGCGGGTGCTTGCCAGGGTCATCTGCCCGAGGCGTCCTCGACACCTGTTCATCAATTCCATGCGGAACAATTCGTCATCGAGAGCAGACAGTCTGTCGGCCTCGCTTGAGCGCAAAGTCAGAAGCAGCGACGACACGCCTTCCATGAGCGGCAACATCGCTATGGTCTGATGGTGGTCGAACCATTCGACCGCGATCTGGTGATGGACGCGCTCGTGCCTCACTCGGCAAATCAGCATGGAGTGGCCAAGCGGATGGATGTTGGCGCCAATGCCGAGCAGGTCGCGCATCGGGGACAAACGCGAATCCGCTGCTACGAGCAGCCGAGCGGCCAATTGCCTGCCATCAGAAAGCGTTATGACCGCCTCGTCTTCGCTATTTGTTGCATTGACGACCGAGTTGCCGCACAGGAGCCGGGCATGATCCTGGAAGTGGACAATTTTGAACAGGGCATCGCGGATCCGACAATTTGGGACCAGAAATCCGAGTGGTTCCCCAGATCCGCTGGGAGCATCGAAGCTCAGGGCGAAAGGGCTGGATCCGTTGAGCACGCGCGCGCCATGAAGCGGTGATTTGTCCGATGCGGGGATGGCATCCCAGGCGCCGAGCTCGCGAAGGATTCTCACTGATGCGTGGGTCAGCGCGATCTCGCGACCGTCGAAAGCCGGATTCGCCAGGCTGTCGAGCGACTGCCGTTCAACCACTGCCACCTTGAGTCGGCTCCAGGCGAGCGATGCTGCGAAGGCAAGTCCGACCGGCCCAGCTCCGACGACAATGATGTCGAATTTGTCGACATAGCCGGCCATCAGCGTGCCGCCATAGCGGCTATCTTCGATACGAAGCGCTCTTGAAGCATCGCAATCACCCACGGTTTGCCGCTCATCTCCCCAACTCGATAGACATGCGTTCTCCGTTGGAAGCCTGGTCAATGAAACCATGCCGATGAAGAGATAACGCTGATCTGAATCAACCAGGCTCGACAAACCCGGCAGCGGCGGGTTCACGGTCGAGTGGTCGATTGCCGTGAAAACGTCTGCATGTCTGGGCATTCTGAATGGTCGGCTTCCCAATCGCGTGCCCCTCCTGGCCAAAGGTTCGGCAACGCATTGTGGCTGATCCGTTCTTCGCACGCGCGCCGATATCGTCATGACGCGGGCAATCGCCAGCAAAGATTCGGTCCACTGACGACCAGCATCCGCACAGTCGTTGGCGCCGCCAACCGGTTCAGCCTCGCGGATCTTCCCGATCGATAAGGATCCGCTCGGCGGAGCCGTCGAGATCTTCGTATTGGCCGCTCTTCAAGATCCACAGGAAGCCCCGGTCCAAGCCCCACCAAGAAAAGGGCAGCGGCCATCGCATTTCCGTCAGGACGGGCGTCTTGCTGCCGACAGCGTGCTCGCCAACCATGGCGGGCGCTATCCGCCGAAGGAACTCGCCGACGGCCTCGTGTCGAAGGGTATGGGGAGAGAGCAGAACCCAATAGGACTCTGCTTTGCGTCCCCGCTTTTTCGCAACTACGAAACCATCACCGAGAACGGATCCGTACTGAGGAGGAGGCCGTCCTTGACTTGCCCGACGCCGGCAACCTTCTCAGCCGCAACGATCGTTGCCTTCCGCTGACGCTCGTCGACAATCGCCCCCTTCAGTTCGACAAGGCCGTCGCTGACCCTCACATCGATCAAGTCACCACCGCTCCAGGTTTATGGCTGCAGTTCGGCAAGAATAGCCTTGCGGATCAGGTCGTCATCGGGTGGATTGGTTCCCTGTTTCGGCATGGCGCGGATCAGGACAAGCAGCAAATCAGTTTGCGTGATGATGCCGACGACCCTTTCCCGATCGACAATCGGAACATTGTTGATGCGGTGTTGCATCATCAGGTCGACAACATCTGCAATCGAGGCGCCAGGAGGCGCCGAGATGACGTGTGTGGTCATCACCTGATGGATGATCCGTCCATTCGAGCGCACATAGTCATTGGCGGTTGTGCCCGGGCCAAGATCAAGCTCCAGCCAGCGCGGACGCACACGCTGGGTTCCGAGTTCCTCTCGGCGCAAGAAGTCGCTTTTGCTTACAATGCCAACCAGGGTGCCGTCGCTGTTCGTTACCGGCAGGCAGCTGACTTTGTTTGAAAGCATGAGCTCGACCGCTTCGGCGATCGTTGCGTTCGCATCCGTCGTGATGACTGGCTTTGTCATTATGGATTCGGCTTGCATCCTCACCCTCCTGATTTTTCCTAGGACGACGATAGGGCATCCCGACCCGCGGCGCTTTGATCTGGGGCACTTGGAGCGAGTGGTATTCTCCGTGCCGTCGTCGCTGTCGATGAGAATGCGCTCCGCCGCGCCATCGAGATCCTCGTACTGGCCGCTTCTCAACGCCCAAAGGAAGCCGGACAGGCCGAGTGCCCCAAGGAATAGGGCTACGGGGATGAGGTAGACGAGCGTCGTCATGACGATTTGGCCAAGGCACCGGCCCGCGCGGGCCTGTCCTGCCGCGCAATTGCGGACGACGCACTCGTTGCGAGGCCTTGCAGACGCATGGCATTTCCAACCACAAGCAATGACGAGGCAGACATCGCGACCGCCGCGATGAGAGGCGTAACATGGCCCAGAATGGCGATCGGCACCGCCACAGCATTGTAAACGATAGCAATTGTTATGTTCTGTCGGATCAGGCTTCCCGCCTTGCGCGACACGTCCAGCGCCAGCGGGATCGCCAAGAGGCTTTCGCGCAGAAAAACGAAGTCGGCTCTATTGCGGCCAATGTCGGCGGCCGTGGCGGGTGCGATCGAGACATGCGCAGCGCTCAGCGCCGGCGTGTCATTGAGCCCGTCGCCAACCATCAAAACCTTGTGCCCGTTTCTCGCCAGGCTCTCGATGCGTTCAACCTTGCCCGACGGCAGCAGGCACGGAACAAAGTCGTCGATACCCAGCATTTTCGAGACTTCGCCGCAGGCGGCCGCCGTATCCCCCGACAGCATCCGCACCGACACCCCGGCATCCTTCAATCGCTTGATCGCTGCCCTGGCGTCGGCACGCGGCGCATCCTCGAAATCGAAGGTCGCGACGATGATCCCGTCTTTCGTCAGAACCGTCCCGCCATAGCCATGTCGGCCTTCGCCGCCGGTGCGGGCTTTCCACCCAGCCCATCCGCGTCGACCCAGCCGCCAGATGTTTCCGGCGGCTGTGGCTTCGATCCCGAAACCCGGGTGCTCGGTCACCGCATCGAATTTGTGCTGGCTGCCAGGCGCGGCAAAGCCGGCTATGGCCTTTGAAAACGGGTGGCGCGAATGCGCTGCCATGTCGGCTGCAATGGCCAGCATGGCCGGATCGATCGACGATGCATTGACGAGCCGGGGCTTTCCGAGCGTGAGCGTTCCGGTCTTGTCGAACACCGCGGCATCGATCGTCGCCAGGCGCTCCATGGCCGAACCGTCCTTGACCATGATGCCGTTCTCGAACAGGCGCCGCGCGGCGACCACCTGAACGATCGGCACGGCGAGGCCGAGCGCGCATGGGCATGTGATGATGAGAACGGCAATGGCGATGGTCATCGCCCGATGCCAGTCGCCAGTCGCCGCCATCCAGCCGAGGAACGTCACGAAGGCGGTAAGATGAACCACCGGGGCATAAAGCGCTGAAACGCGATCGGCGATCCGGCGATAATGTGCCCGGCCGCCCTCGGCAGCTTCCATCATCCGAACCATTTCCGCCAGGAACGAATCCTTCGCGGCGGCTGTCGCCTTGATCGTCAGCGAGCCGGTAAGGTTGAGCACGCCAGCCTGCACGGGTTCGCCTGGCGTTACGCTTCGGGGGTTGCTCTCGCCGGAAACCAGCGAGCAGTCGAGATCCGACGCCCCTTGGATGATCTCGCCGTCGACGGGTATCCTATCGCCTGCCGCGATCAGCAGGAGCATTCCCGGTTCGATCTCGCCAACCGGCAGGTAGTCGCGCGCGCCGTCGGCGCGCAGCACCATGGCGCCACGCGCGGCCAGCTGCGACAGGCCCTTCACGGCGGTGCGGGCGCGCTCCCGCATGACGTGATCCAGCGTCCTGCCGATCAACAGGAAGAACAGCAGCGACACCGACGCGTCGAAATAGGCGTGATCGCCATGGTTGATCGTCTCATAGAGGCTCATTGCGTAAGCGAGCGAGACCCCCACCGCGATCGGCACGTCCATGTTCATGCGACTGTGGCGCAACGCATTCCAGGCCGAGCGGAAGAAGATGCCGCCGGCAAACGCGAGCGCGGGGATGGCAATCAGCGCTGAGACCCAGTGGAACAGGTCGCGTGTCGCGCCTTCGGCCCCGGACCAGACCGAGACCGAAAGCAGCATGATGTTACCCGCCGCAAAGCCCGCAACAGCGACGGCGCGGATGAGCTCCGACAGCGTCTTGTCCTTTGCATCGATCTCGGCTGCGAACAGGTGAGCCTGATAACCTAGCTGCTCCAACACGGTGACGAACGGTGGAACCTCGTCCCCGCGCCACCGGATCGATACGCGCTTAGTTGACAGGTTGACGCGAGCGGCCTCGACGTGATCGAGTTTCCCCAGCGCCGTCTCTATGGTCTGGATGCAGGCGCCGCAGTGAACAGTCGGTACGGAAAGGTCGGTTTGACGAAGATCATCGCCAAGAGATCGGCTCGCCAGCCTGATTTCCTGGCCGGATGGCAGGACCGAGCTGGCGCCGACCAGATCCAGCGCCATTTCGGCGCCCGGCGCACAGCAGCTCATTTCAACGCTCCATGGGAAATCATGATCCTGCGCACGTCGCGATAAGGTTCCTTCAGGCCGGCATCGGCATCGACTTCGACGATCCAGACACCATCCTTCGGCGTGTGCAGGGCGGCGAATTCCTGGCCCGAGGCGAGGGCGAGCTTGATGGATTCATCCTCTTTTTCGTAAGCGGGATGGCGGAACAGCACCTTGACGCGATGCAAGGGAACCTGCTTGCCGGCGGCGTCGGTGAGGCTGTAGCGGACTTCGCCCCATGCGATGGTCAACTTGCCAGTCCAGCCGAGGGCTGCCTGCACGCGTCCTTGCTCGGCCTTCCTGTTGAATTCCTGGCTCGCCACATAGGTGTTTTCGACGACCAGACCGGTCCAGCTCGTGTTGGCAAGCGTCGCCATCGTCAGATTGACCGCGATGACCACCCCGAAGAAGGCAAGGATAATCGCCAACATGTGCCTGCCGGTGAATTCGCGGGATTTTCGCGTGGTGGCGCTCATCTGGCGATCTCCGGCGCGTTGAAGGTGGCGGTGTATTCGTTCGACTCGAAACTCGCTTTGTCCTCGACCTGAAAGGTGAAGGTCTGCGCTTCGCCATGGATCTGAGCAGCAGGCAGGCGCACGAAAACCTTCAACATCTTGAGCCGGTCGGGTTCGACCTGGATCGCAAAAGAGCGACCGGCGGGGAGGTCGACACCAACGATGCTCATCTCTGCGCCTGGCAAGCCTGCTATGGTGACGATGACCGTTCTTGGTTCGGGGATCATGTTCAGCAGCTTGACGGTATAGCCATTGCGGATGGAGCCGTCGGACAGCGTCACGAATTGCGGGTTGCGGTCGTGCAGGACATTGATTTCGAGCCGGTCGCGCGTCAGCAGCGAGTAGAGGAGGCCCAGGCCGATCAGCGACCACATAGCCATGTAGACATAGGTGCGTGGCCGAAAGATCTTGCGGATGTGGAAATGCGCCACTCTGTCCGAAAACAGGCCGTCATCCGTCCTGACCAGCGCCGGATTGACTGAGCTGGACCCGCCTGCAGTCGCCAGCATCATGTTGGCGTTGTAGTCGGAGAGCGTCGCGTAGGAGATCAGCCCACGCTCCTTGCCGAGCTTGTCCATGACACCGTCGCAGGCGTCGATGCAGAGCGCACAGGTGATGCATTCGAGCTGCTGGCCATCGCGAATGTCGATCCCCATCGGGCAGACAGCGACGCAGGCATTGCAGTCGACGCAGTCGCCGACGGACTGCCCTGCAGCTTGCACCTTCTTCGCATGACGCGAACGCGGTTCGCCGCGCCAGTCATTGTAGGTGACGGTGAGCGAACTTTCGTCGAGCATGGCTGCCTGGATGCGCGGCCACGGGCACATATACGTGCAGACCTGCTCGCGCATCAGCCCGCCGAACGTGTAGGTCGTCGCCGTCAGCACGGCGACGGTGATGTAGGCGACAGGAGCCGCCGTGCCAGTGAAGAGTTCGCCGAGCAGGGTCGGCGCATCGGCGAAATAGAAGATCCAGGCGCCGCCGGTCGCCGCACCTATGATCAGCCAGATGGCGTGTTTCGATACCCGCAGTGCGAGCTTGCGGGGGCTCCAGGAAGCGGCATCGAGCTTGATGCGTGCATTCCGGTCGCCCTCGATGGCCCGCTCGACGACCAGGAACAGATCGACCCATACTGTCTGCGGGCATGCGTAGCCGCACCAGGCACGACCGACAGTCGACGTGATCAGGAAAAGACCGACGCCAGCCATGACCAGAAGGCCTGCCACATAGTAGAATTCTTGCGGCCATATCTCGATGAAGAAGAAGTAGAAACGCCTGTTGGCGACATCGAGCAGCACTGCCTGGTCGGGGGCAAACGGGCCACGGTCCCAGCGCAGCCACGGCGTTAGATAATAAATACCAAGCGTGACCGCCATCACCAGCCATTTGAACTGGCGAAAGCTGCCCGAGGCCCGCTTCGGGAAGATCTTCTTGCGCGCGGCATACATCGGCTGTCGCACCTTGGCGGAGTTGGCCGGCGTGGGTTCGATCCTTTCTATTTGCGTGTTATCAAGCACGAGAAGCTCCAGTCACCAGCGACGATTTCGCCGGAAACCGACTCATCGGTTCTGGATGATGCCGAGGCCCGGCTTGCGCCGGGCCTCGTCGCTTGGCGGGAGGGGGAGGACGAGAATAGGCTTCTGCTCCTATTCTCCGCCGCCAAGCGAATGGATGTAGACCGACAGTTCCTTGACCTTGGTCTCGCCGAGGCGCGCGCCCCAGGCCGGCATCACGCCCTGTTTCGGCGCGGTGACCTGGGCGGTGATGGCCGCTTCGCCTGACCCGTAGAGCCAGATGGCGTCGGTCAGATCTGGAGCGCCGAGTTCCTTGTTGCCTTTTGCATTGTCGCCATGACAGGCCACGCAGTTTTCGGCAAAAACCTTTGCGCCTGGCGCGACCAATGCTTGATCGCTGACAGCCCCCGACAGACTGGCGACGTAGGCGCTGACCTGTTGGATCTGATCGGCATTGATGATGTCGCCAAAGGCCGGCATTTCCGACAGGCGCGTATCCGGGTCGGAGGCGAAGCGGATGCCATGCGTGACCGTCTGTTGGATCTGATCCGTCTTGCCGCCCCACAGCCAGTCGTCGTCATTTAGGTTCGGAAAGCCCTTGGACCCCTGGGCGCCGGAACCGTGGCACTGCACGCAATTGAGCTTGAACGCGGCGGCGCCGGCAGCGACGGCGAATTCGCGCAGCGTGTCATCCGCCGCAATCTCCGAAACACTCTTCGATTGTATCGCGGCAACATATTTTCCCTTCGCCGCTTCGGCCGCGGACAACTCGTTCTTGACTTCGTTGCGGCTGGAATAGCCAAGTACGCCCTTTGTCGCGGAGTGCAACAGCGGCCATGCCGGGTAGGCAATCGTGTAACCGATCGCCCAGACGATGGTGATGTAGAAGGTGATGACCCACCAGCGCGGGAGCGGGTTGTTGAGCTCGCGAATGCCGTCCCACTCATGACCGGTCGTCGAGATGCCGGAAACCTCGTCAATGTGATCGCTGCTCATGATCAGTCCTCCTTCAGAGGAATTTGAGCTGCTTCGCCGGCTTGCCTGCGGCTGCCGGGACGAAGTGCAAAGGCAACGGATCCGATGAAGAAAAGAGCCATGGCAAGTAGGCCCCAGCTGTCGGCAAACTCCCGCATGAAATTGTACGTCATCGCCATTGTCCTCAGCGGTAGCCGGCGGTCTCATCGTAGTTCTTGAAATCGACAAGCGTGCCGAGCATCTGGAGATAAGAAACCAGGGCGTCCATTTCGGTGACTTGCTGCGGATCACCGTCGAAATCGCCGATCCTGGCCTTGGGGTAGCGGGCCTCGAGGCCGGACGTGTCGGCGTTGGGATCGGCCTGCGCCATCAGATCGGCATTGGCGTTGGCGATCATGTCATCGGTGTAAGGGACACCGACACGCCTGTTTGCGACCAGATGCGTCGAGAAGTCCTTCACCGCGATCGGCGTGTCCTTCAGAAAGCCATAGCTCGGCATGATCGATTCCGGCACCACGTTCCGTGGATCCGTCAGGTGTTCGACCTGCCACAGATTGGAGTAGCGGTCGCCCACCCGGGCGAGGTCCGGTCCGGTGCGCTTCGATCCCCACTGGAAGGGGTGGTCATACATCGACTCGGCCGCCAAGCTGTAATGCCCGTAGCGCTCAACCTCGTCACGGAACGGGCGGATCATCTGGCTGTGGCAGAGATAGCAGCCCTCGCGCACATAGATGTTGCGCCCGGCAAGTTCGAGCGGCGAGTAAGGCCGCATGCCTTCGACCTTCTCGATCGTGTTGTCGAGGTAGAAGAGCGGCGCGATCTCGACGATGCCGCCGATTGTCACGACCAGCAGCGACCCGAGGAGAAGAAGTGTAGCGTTCTTCTCGATGACCGCGTGTCTGTTCATCAACCTCATTTTCTGTCTCATCATCGCGCAAGCTGGAGGGCGGGAACGGAGCCGGGCATCGGATCCTCCTCGCGCCGGTAGCCCAGGATGGTCATGGCGACGTTCCAGGCCATGATCAGGGCGCCGGAGAGGTACATGGCCCCACCGATGGCGCGCATCACATAGTAGGGGTGCATGGCGGCCACGGTTTCGGCGAAGGAATAGACCAGGAAGCCCTGCTCGTCGTATTCGCGCCACATCAGGCCCTGCATGATGCCGGACACCCACATGACCGCGGCGTAGACGACGATNTAGACCAGGAAGCCCTGCTCGTCGTATTCGCGCCACATCAGGCCCTGCATGATGCCGGACACCCACATGACCGCGGCGTAGACAACGATGCCAAGCGTCGCCAGCCAGAAGTGCCAGGTGACCAGCCGCAGCGAATAGAGTCGTTCACGGTTCCAAAGCTTCGGCACCATAAAGTAGATCGCGCCGAACGAGATCATGCCGACCCAGCCGAGTGCGCCCGAATGGACGTGTCCTATGGTCCAGTCGGTGTAGTGCGACAGCGAGTTGACCGTCTTGATCGACATCATCGGACCCTCGAAGGTGGACATGCCGTAGAAGGCGATGGCCATCACCATCATGCGGATGATCGGATCGGTGCGGAGCTTGTCCCAGGCGCCCGACAGCGTCATCAGGCCATTGATCATGCCGCCCCATGACGGCATCCACAGCATGATCGAGAACACCATGCCGAGCGTCTGCGCCCAATCGGGCAAGGCGGTGTAGTGCAAATGATGGGGTCCGGCCCAGATGTAGAGAAAGATGATTGCCCAGAAATGGACGATCGACAGGCGGTAGGAATAGACCGGCCTGTTTGCCTGCTTGGGCACGAAATAATACATCATGCCGAGAAAGCCGGCGGTCAGGAAGAAGCCAACGGCGTTGTGGCCATACCACCATTGCGTCAGAGCGTCCTGGACCCCGGAGAAAGCCGAATAGCTCTTCGAGCCCAGGAAGGAGGCGGGCATGGAGAGGTTGTTGACCACATGCAGCATCGCGATGGTGACGATGAAGGACAGGTAGAACCAGTTAGCGACGTAGATGTGGGGTTCCTTGCGCTTCAGGATCGTGCCGAGGAACAGGATGAGATAGGCGACCCAGACAATGGTCAGCCAGATGTCCACATACCATTCGGGCTCGGCGTATTCGCGGCTCTCGGTGATGCCGAGCAGGTAGCCAGTCGCTGCCATGACGATGAAGAGCTGGTAGCCCCAGAACACGAACCAGCCGAGATCGCCGCCGAACAGCCGGGCGCGGCAGGTGCGCTGGACGACATAGAGGGACGTGCAGAGCAACGCATTGCCGCCGAAGGCGAAGACGACGCCCGACGTATGCAATGGCCGCAGACGGCCGAAGTTGAACCAGGGCTGAATGTTGAGATCGGGGTAGGCAAGCTGCAAGGCGATGACGACGCCGACAAGCATGCCGACGACACCCCAGAACATGGTGGCGATGGCGCCATAGCGGATTGGCCCATCCATATAGGCGGACGGGTCGATCGGAGCAGCAGGCTTGAATTCAGTGTTGCGCAACAGGATCGCAGTGAAGCCAGCCAAGGCGAAGAACAAGACCCACATATCCTGGCGAAAGGGTTCATCCACCCCAGCGCCAGCGGCCACCAAAGCCGCGAGTGCGAACAGGCTTAGAAGCACGATTTCTTTGCCGAATTTCATCGCAAGCCCCGATTTCCAATTCCGGCGGATGCCAAACCGCGGTGCCTTATTGCGCAGCCGTCGCCTGCTCGCCCTGATCCATGTCAGAGCCGCACCATTTTGCTTCGAGCAGCATCGAGTTCGTTGCGATCAGACTGTGTCGAATGTGGAAGTGCAGCACCGGCCGACGGTTTATGGACAGGCCCGGCGTCCCCAGTCGGGGCCCGGGTAGGAGGCGACCGCGGGCGTGTGGGGAAGCGCACCTTGACGCTGGTAAGCAGGCCGATGCCTTACCGAACGTCGATCGTTTCAATGCCTTGGAACAGCCAGCGCCAGCGTTGCGCTGCCTTCGCGACATTTATAGTTTGGACGGCGATTTTCGCCTGCGTATGAGGCATATTGACTTCGGCCAAGTGTGGATGCTTCGCCGACGAGCCCAAACGCAACTGGCGTATACGATCGGAATTAGAACGGGCTGTCGCTACGCGATGTCTTCTGAGCCCAACGCGAGCATGCCCTGCCCCGAATGAAGTAAGTGGCGTGGGCCATGCAGCTTCGTGTCATTCAAACGGCTATTGCGCCTCGGCCGCCGCAGCGCCGTTCCAGCCGGCTCATGCTGTCCACGGTGACGCGGCGGTTGTTCTCGATCCGAATCACGCCGTCCATTCTCAGGCTGGTCAGCTGACGGCTCACGGTCTCGTTAGTGATTCCAAGGAAATCAGAGATGTCGGCACGCGTCATCGGCAGCTCGAAGCACGCCGACCTAGCCGCCGGGTCAACATTGGAGTCGATGTTCCGGGCAATCATGAGGAGAAAGCTCGCCACCTTCTCTGGTGCGGTCTTGCGCCCCAGAGTCACCATCCATTCGCGGGCCTCGTCGAGTTCGTTCAGCGCCTGCTTGAGCAGGCGATGCACAAATTCGGGTGACTGCTTCATCATCCGTTCGATGGCCGCTCTCGGAAACGAGCATAGCGAGACAGCTGTTGCCGCTTCCGCATTGATCGCACTTTTCATCTTGAAGGGCCGTCCCAGAAAATCCGGCGCGAACTGGAGACCGACGATCTGCTGGCGGCCGTCCGAAAGGCTCTTCGTGAGCTTCACCACGCCTGAAAGCACGTTTGAATAACAGTCGACCGCCTCGGCGTCGCCGATCAGTTCGACCCCCGGCTCGATATTGTGCCGCGACGACGTCTTGGCGAGCTGAGCCAAATCGTCTGGCTCGAGCGCGCCACAGACACCGCGGCGCCGTGCCTCGCAAGGCAAGCAAAGAACGGGAATGCCGGAACTGTGAATATCCTGCCGTAATGTCATTCGATCGCTCTACCGGTCCAGTGCGGGCAGGATAGCAATCCACGGTAGAAAAATCCTTGCGGCAGTTTGTCCGTGCTGAAGGTTGATCGAAATCAGGGCTTAGGCTCATCCAAGCATCCACAGTTCGGGCGACGCAAACACGGTGGACCACGACATGCGACAAAAGCTAGCTGCCAGACTTGGCGAGAACGTCCCGCGCTATACCAGTTATCCGACTGCGCCCCATTTCCATGCGGGCGTCGATGCCGTCGTTTACCGAGGCTGGTTGGAGGCGCTCGAAGGTGGTGACGAGATATCGCTTTACCTGCATATTCCCTATTGCGACAGGCTCTGCTGGTTCTGCGCGTGCCATACCAAACAGACCCGCCACTACGAGCCGGTGGCCGCTTATCTGCGCTCGCTGTATGCGGAGATCGCCACGGTTGGCGGCCTTGTTACCGGCAAGGGCCGAGTTCGCGCGGTTCATTTCGGCGGCGGTTCCCCGACGATGCTGGAACCTGAGGATATTGTGGCGCTGGGAAGCGTCCTGCGCAACAGCTTCGCCTTTCTTCCCGGCGCCAAGATCAGCGTTGAAATCGAACCCAATGATATGGACGATGCCCGCCTCGATGCGCTTGCCGAAATCGGCACGACCCGTGCGAGCCTCGGCGTCCAGGACTTCGATCCGAAGGTTCAGAAGGCAATCAACCGCGAGCAGAGCTTTTTGCAGACCAAAGCGGTAGTCGACGGTGTTCGTTCGCGCGGCGTCGAATCGGTCAATCTAGACCTGCTCTACGGCTTGCCGCACCAGACGAGGGAGAGCGTCTCCTCCACCGTCGCGCAGGCGCTGACCTTGGAACCCGACAGGATAGCGCTTTTTGGCTACGCCCATGTGCCGTGGTTCAAGAAACATCAGACCATGATAGACGAGGCATGGCTGCCCGGTCCCGCGGAGAGATTTGCTCAATTGCAACTGGCGGCGCGGGCGATCGTGGACCAGGGGTACGAAGCAATCGGCCTCGACCATTTCGCCAAACCCGGCGATGCCCTGGCCCTTGCCGCCCGCGCCGGAACACTGCACCGGAACTTTCAGGGTTACACCGACGATTGCTGCGAAACCTTGATTGGGCTAGGCCCATCGTCCATCAGCCAGTTTCGGCAGGGCTATGCGCAGAATATGCCTTCGACCAGCGAATATCGATGCACGGTTGATGACGGCGGGCTGGCCGCTGTTCGGGGTATCGCACTTTCCAACGACGACCGCGTTCGCGGCTGGATCATCGAACGTTTGATGTGCGACTTCGCCTTCTCGGCCATCGATCTGGTGGAACGCTTCGGCGAGGCCGGCCAGAGGCTCCTCCTTCAGTCAAGTTCCATGGCCCTCCACGATCCGGTTCGATTGCTTGAACTTGATGGCGACAGATTCGTTGTGCCGGCTGAAAGTCGCCCTTTCGTCCGAAGCATCGCGGCCAGGTTCGACAAATATTTCGAAACTGGAACGGCCAGGCACTCGGCGGCAGTCTGAGCACCGCAGAGGAACGGTCATGGCTCTCACTCGATCGTGAACCGATTGCGATCGTTTTCCACTGTTGACCGGCGACCGTCGGCCGAGACGGTTCGAAGCGGACCAGACGCGTCTTGGCATAGCGACGATATCGCCCGCTCATGCCCTGCCTGTCAGATCATGGTTGTCGGCGACAGCTCCCTTCGACCTTGCAAGGAGAATGCAAGGTGCCGTGCAAGCGGCTGACAACACTTGGGCCGGTGGCAGAAGTCCGCAAGCACCCCGGCAGCGCGGTCAACGTTGAACCACCCGTTCAGCCGAATATGCCGGTGCAGTTCCGGTGGAAAGGGCCTGGCCTAGACGGCTCTCTTGTTACCCCAGAGCATAACGTGCAGCTGCGGTAGCACGCGGGCTTCGAACCATTTGTCGCGGGTCACGCTGTCAACCAGCCACTCCATGCGCTTCAATATTCCGTCAAGGTCGACGGGCGCGTCATCATTTGCCGGGTGTGGCGGCGTGTGATTGCCGGGTTGCAGATAGATCGGAAGTTGCGGAAATTGCGCAGCGGCGTCTTTCGCGTAGGCGTAGTCCCTTTCGTCGAAAACAATGAGCTTGAGCACGATTTGGGGCTTGCCTTGTGCCGCCTGGAGGCACGCCTCGACAGCGGCCCAATCTGTCGTCATTTGGCTTGACGGCGGCTTTGGGCTGAGGATCAGCACGTCAAGGTGCGCAAACCAGTCCCTGGCAAGCGAACCTTGGGTTTCCAGCGCAAAACGGTAACCGTCACCATGGCCTCGGTCGATGAGCGCGCCGAGCGGCTGGATGGCCGGATTGCCGCCTGACAGTGACACCATAAGCGGGCGGCCACCGGAAAGCGCAAGCACATTTTTCCACACCGCGCCGACGGACATCATCTCCCATTCATGGCGGAATTGATTGTCCACAGCATGCAGGCTGTCGCACCAGGAACAGCGAAAGTCACACCCGCCGGTTCTGACGAAGATCGTCGGCAAACCTATGAGCACGCCCTCGCCCTGGATCGTCGGCCCGAAAATCTCGCTAACGCGGATTGCGGGATGCGTATTGGTCATGGCCGGTATTCCGCCCAGGTTTTCGGCGTTTCGCTCACCCGCACGGCCGCGGTTTCGCTCAGGCGTGCCTTGCACCAGTCGTAGAAATGTCTGGCCAGATATTCCGCCGTGACTTGCTCGTGTCCCAGCACGTCGTTGAGATGTCGGTGGTCGAAGCTCTCGTCGATGTAGCGTTTGAATGGCGCCAAATCGTGGTAGTCGCGCACGAAGCCGTGATCGTCCAGTCCATTCGCTGAAAGCTCCACTTCGACGATGTAGTTATGTCCGTGCAGGCGCGCGCATTGGTGATCGGGTGGCAATGAGGTGAGCTGATGCGAGGCTGAGAAGTGGAATTCCTTGGTGATGCGGAACATTACGCGGTGGTCCTTCGCAGCGCTCCGAGCCAGAAGTCGGAGTCCTCGTACTCGGTTGGGTCCGGGTGCCCAGCGATGTGAAACGCCTCACGCCGCTCGACGCAGGTCCCGCACCTCCCGCAATGACGCTCGGCGCCCTTGTAACAGGACCAGGTCTGCGCAAACGGCGTGCCGTATGTGGCTCCATCCCTAACAATGTCCGCCTTCGTCAGGTTCACATAGGGTGCATAAAGGCGAATCTGCGCGTAGCCGTCGAGCGCGTGGTCCTGCATCATCTGGAAAGCATCGATGAAGGCCGGACGGCAATCGGGATAGACAATATGATCCCCACCATGCACGGCCGTCGCCACCGCGTCAGCGTCTTGCGCTGCGGCGAGGCCGAAGGCAATGGCCAACATGATGGCGTTCCGGTTGGGCACCACCGTTACCTTCATCGTATCTTCGGCATAGTGCCCATCGGGCACGTCCACATTGTCGGTCAGCGCGGAGCCGGAAAGGCCGCCGCCGATCTCGTGGATGTCGATGATTCGCTGCGGGACGCCCAGGCGCTCCGCGCAAAGGGTGGCGAAGCCCAATTCCTTCCTATGCCGTTGGCCGTAATCGAACGATAGCAGGCCGGTAAGCTGGTGCTCCGCTGCCACCTTGTGAGCAAGAGTAACGGAATCCAATCCGCCGGAGCAGACGACGAGAGTCTTCATCGTTGGGTCCTTGTTTTAACCGGGTAGGCTGCGACCGGAGATTTCTCTGCGCTCCAGTACTTCAGGAAAACCATTTTGTGAAGTGAACGGAGACCAGTTTCGTGCGCTTGCGTGCGGTGCGCAAAACGCCCTCGCGGTGAGCTGGAAGGACACGGACTGGTGAGACGTCACGCTTCAGCGGAATGCTCAAGCGAACGCTGCTCGCGGACAAAGTTCTCGACGAGCAGAGCCTGGCGGTTCCGAGCGCCGAGGGACGCCACTGCAACGGTTGCAGGGTACAAGGAGCCCGGATGGCTTGCCGCAAAGATGACCGGCAAACCCTGAATAACCGGTGATGAGCCGACATCTGTGAACAAGCGGTGTGGTCGATTGCAATCACCCATGTCTTGCGCACAGGTACCTTATGTCAGTGGATGAACTGAACTTGATGGTTTTACAGATGGCAGTCGAAAGCGTCCGCTCGCTCTCGTTGAGCTTCGCTGAAAAAGCCGCCGAGATAGCCACCAGGAGCCGCGGCATCCTGCTTTTCGACGTGCGGATCGACGGTGACGCGCAGGTCCAGCGGGTCGCTGCCATCCGATATCACGGCGGCCAATTCGGCGTGCTGGCGTTGGATGTACACGGCCTAGTTACCCACTATTGCATCGTTAACGGTATGTTCTCACATTACATTGCGTCCTTGGAGAGCTGGCACAGGATGCCCCTGTCGATGCAGGCCAAGATGGATGCCAACGGCAATGCCCGTCTCTTCGTAGCCGCGTTGCGGGATGCCGGACATATGCTGGGCACCTAGCATTGGGCGAGAATGCATCTGTGAATTTTGCATGTGCGTCACTGCGATGGCGCCGGCATGATCGTCATGCTCCAAAACGGCTGCGGCCCCCCGCGAAGCGGTCGCCGCGATGATGGTGATCAACGGCGTTGCATCGATGCGAGCGTTTAGACAGAGGTCTCCTCCTGGCATCGAGCGCATGCAAGGAGCTACGCAAGCGCAACTGCATCAAGTATTTTGAAGGGACGACCTCGTGCATGGAGCTTGCGCTGCATACGGGCGGCGCGAGCCGCGTTGCCATCCAGCAGAGAGGGTGCTTGCGGTACTCTCAATGACCCGAGATCGCAAATGGACGTGGGTAAGCACCAGAACTGGCAACACCCATGGTGGTCCGCTGGACTCGCTGGAGGAAGCACAAGGTGTCGGCGGGCAGAGCGCAGCGAGTGCCTACCTCGATCTTTCTAGAAGCGCGCCGGCAGCCTGGGCGGGGGGGCTTGGGGTTAGACTGCCGGCGCACGCCACTCACGAAGAGCGGCCCCTTTTCGTGGTTCGAACACCCATAGTCAACCCGGAAACGTCAGGATGCCCGCCATGTTATTTTCAGAGCGGCGCGATGCCGGCCATGTTGGCCGATTCAGCCTAGGAGTAGCCACTCTCGTAGGCCGAGTTGATGCTCAAGCGCCAGCATCGCCTCGCCGAACTACCAAGAGTTCGCCGTTACAATCCTTCGTCGCGAGCCGATGCCCTCGTGCACGTTTCGTAGCACTCCGGGCGGCTACATCGCCTTGTTGTTCGCGAGCCCATGTGAAGGGTTCCTGCATCGGAAAGTTGACGAGATTCTCTTGGCGGTACTGCGCCAGAGGCATCCCAACGGAATCAGCGTCTACAATCAGCCGCAAGCTTCACATCACAAGAGCGGTAGTCCACCCATTGCGGATCATCCGACTGATCAGGCGGCGTCCGAAATGTGCGACTCTGCCTCAAGGATTCCCACAGGTATGGAAAGCGATCTCGCTATCCGATCCCGATATCCCTTGTTGTACCTCAGACCTCGCTCGATGTTTTGAATTTCCTCAGCGGCAAGCCCGCTCGCGACCGTCAGGTCCTCGATCGAATACCCAAGGTGCTCACGATAAGCGCGGACGATGTGGGTCCCCTGCGACATAGCCGTCAAGACTGGTTCGGGAATGCGCGAATCGTTCATAAACATCTCCAAGAACATGGGAGCTCCCTCGGGAGATACCCCCCCGGCGGCGCAGACCAAGCAAATCAAAAAATGGACGTCCATTCAGCCGGACCGGCTTCATCCATGGAATGGGCCGCCTGAATTAGGAGCTGGATCGGAATATGGCGGCTCACCTCCTTCTAATCAAGAAAGCCAACGGCGAGAATTATTCGCGAAGGATCGCAGGTCGGATGCGCTACAGCCGATCAGGCCATCTCAGGAGGGGGCCCTGGAACTCTGAACACCAACTCGAACTCCCGGTACGGACACTGCTTCCTTCGGCCAATCTCCACCGGCGGGGGAGCGAAAGACCCACTCTTGAAAGCCCCCGGCTGCGTGCTGACGTCGGCTCTAGGAAGCTCGATCGCCCTGTGCCCCGATCGACCGGCCGAAAAAAGGGATTCCAAATTCCAGCAAACACTGGTCATCTGGTTTTCATCCGGATCCAGACAAAGGGTAGCTTTCCATCGAGAGCTTCGCCATCTGTACAGGTTCACAATCATTCGACCGTGACCGATTTTGCGAGATTGCGCGGCTGGTCTACATCTGTCCCCATGAAGAGCGCCGTGTGGTAGGCAAGAAGCTGTATCGGCAGCGAGAAGATCATTGGCGCGATAATCTCGTCGACTACCGGCAGCACGAGCGTGTGCATGGTGTCGAGTTTCGATGCGGCTGCCCCATTTTTATCGGTGATGAGGATAATCCGCCCTCCACGGGCAGCCACTTCCTGCATGTTGGAGACGGTCTTGTCGAAAAAGCGGTCATGGGGCGCGATGACGATCACCGGCATGTTCTCGTCTATCAATGCGATTGGCCCGTGCTTCAATTCACCCGCTGCATAGCCTTCGGCATGGATGTAGGAAATCTCCTTGAGCTTCAGCGCTCCTTCCATCGCTAGCGGGAAACTGGTGCCACGGCCGAGATACAGGACGTCACGATACTTTGACAGTTCGCGCGACAAGAACTCGATCTCCGGCTGGATGCTGTTGAGTACCTGGCCCATGACGCGCGGCAATTCGGCGAGGCTCCTGACGAGCGCCTGCAGCTCGCCTTCGGGGACGGTCCCGCGGGCTCTGGCGGCGCTGATGGCGAGTGCGGCTAGAACGGCAAGCTGGCAGGTAAAAGCCTTGGTAGAGGCGACGCCGATCTCCGGTCCGGCAAGGATCGGGAAGACCGTATCGGCCTCCCGAGCGATGGTCGATTCGCAGGCATTGACGATAGCGCCAATTTTCAGCCCACGCTCCTTGCAGTACCTCAACGATGCAAGCGTATCGGCGGTTTCGCCGGATTGCGAAATGAAAAGAGCCGCGGACTGCGGCGGCAAAGGGATCTCGCGGTAACGGAATTCAGACGCAACGTCGATTTCAACCGTCAGGCGCGCATAGCGCTCGAACCAGTATTTTCCGATCAGTCCGGCGAGATAGGCGGTCCCGCAGGCAGAGATCGCCAAGCTCGGAACCTTGGCGAAATCGATGCCAGGAACCATGTCGCGACCCTCTATGATTTTGATGTAATGACGAAGAGCATGGGCGATGACCTCGGGCTGCTCGTATATTTCCTTCTCCATGAAGTGGCGATGGCTGCCCTTGTTGGCCAGATCGGCCGCGGCCGTGGAGATATGGCACGGACGCTCGACGGGATGGCCGTCGATATCGAAGATATGGGCGCCCGAATTGCCGACAATGGCCCAGTCGCCGTCCATGAGATAGGTAATTTCATTGGTGAAGGGCGCAAGAGCGATCGCGTCGGAGCCCAGGAACATCTCGCCGTCGCCGTGACCGATCGCCAGCGGTGGTCCGTTGCGCGCCGCCGTGATGGTCGACGGTTCATCTTCGAAGAGGATGGCAAGCGCATAGGCGCCCCTGACGCGTTTCAGCATGGCACGCGTGGCCTCTTGCGGCCTCATGCCCTCGCGGCGGTATCTTGCCAAGAGATGCCCAACGACCTCGGTGTCAGTGTCGGTCTGGAACTCGGCGCCATCCGCCGCCAATTCCTCCTTCAGCTCGGTGAAATTCTCGATGATGCCGTTATGGACGACGGCGACACCGTCGGTAAAGTGCGGGTGCGCATTGCGTTCCGTCGAGGCCCCGTGGGTTGCCCAACGCGTGTGGCCGATGCCGACTTTGCCGCTCAGCGGCTCTTCCTTCAGTCGCCTCTCGAGATTGACGAGCTTGCCCTCGGCGCGCCGGCGGTGCAAGGCACCGTCGATGATCGTCGCAACGCCGGCGGAATCATAGCCGCGATATTCCAAACCCTTCAACGCGCCGATCAACCGATCCGACACCGGCTGTTGCCCAACGATGCCAACAATCCCGCACATGTTCGTCTCCGCATTTTTGCGGGCAGCATCAGCCCACGCGAGACGGATACCCATCCGGCCGCTTTAAGTGGCGGCCTTGTAGTAGTATTCCATGATATTGGTACAATTGATTGTAGTGATCACTACCATCCGCCCCATGGATAGGTCGGCTGCTGTGGGGACCTAAAGTTCTATTCGCGCCTGACGCTCTTATGACAATCGCAGACTCACCCGCGGCAGGATCACGGCCTCAGAAACGGCCAGCAGGCCTTGGACAGTGGACGGACGACCGGCCTGCGAGCCCTAGTCAGGCGGTCCGGCATGTAGAAGCATTGTGCCGCCGACTTCGGCATCGGCGATGGTCTGTCTCGGCGACAGCCTGAGTTCGCTTCGCGGGCCGCGCGGCTCGCCCAGGACCGTCGTCGTCTGCGCGGCGCCGGTGTCAGTTGACGATGGCATAATGCCCGCCGGGGGCGAGCGCCTCGCGCACGGCACGTGCCAGCCGCGGTCGGTCCGGGACGCCATGGAAAGCGTTGGCCATGAAGACGAGGTCGACGGGGCGTGACACCAGAGTAGCGAGTTCATAGGCGTCGCCGGCGACGAATTCGCAATTGGTCACGCCGGCGCCGGTAGCGGCGCTGCGTGGCCTCCAGCTGGTCGGCGTCGATGTCTATGGCGACGACATGGCGGGCGACCGTGGCGATCGGCACAGCCGTCGCCGCAGCAGAGGTCGACCACCTCCATGCCCGGCTTCAGCCCGGTTGCCGCCAGCGCCATCTTCGCTGCGGTCCGGTTTGTCAGTGCTCTTTCCTGGCCTTGGCAAGAACACGAACTTCGGCTTCGGTCCGGAATGGCAATGTACCCCGATGGCGAAGGGCGACCCGATCTGCGTCAAGCTCATCGCCAGGGAAGAGACGAAGTGATGGGCACCCCCCTACCGCTGATTACCACCGGCGGCCGCCTCGCGTTCCAAGGTGGGCATGTCGTGCTCCTCGCAGGCTAGCCGAGGCAGAAATAACCGATCAGCGTCCACTCGGGCGGCGTGTCGAGAATCTCGGCCATCTCGGTCACATCGAGGATCGACACCCAGCCCATGCCGATGCCTTCCGCCCGCGCCGCTAGCCACAGTGTGTGCACCGCCATGACGGCCGAATAGTCGATGGTCGCCGGCATGGTTATGCGACCGAGCCCAAGGCCTTGTCCGGTCGTGCGGTCGGCGAAAACCGCGAACTGACAGGGCGCCTCGTTGAGACCGGCAAGCTTCAGCCGGGCATAGAGTGCAGCGCGCTCTCCCGAAAAGCACGTGAGCGCCTCGGCATTGCAGCGTTCGAAGCAGTCTCTCACCGGCGGTGCGCCGCTCGAGGCTGTCGACCACTACGAAGCGCAAGGGCTGGCTGAGGCCAACGCAGGGCGCAATGCTGGCGAGCTCGAGCAGCCGTTCCAGCTTGCCCTCCGGCAGAGCCGTCGGCTCGAAGCGCCGCACATCCCTGCGCCAGCGCAGCAGCGTGATCAGCCCGGCCCGAAAATCGTCGGCGAAATCGGGAGGTGACGGCATGGCGGTCTCGTTCGGGGCTAGGGATTGCAGTAGGGAGTACGGTGTGGATTGCCAGCTGCCTATTGCCCAAGCTGGCTTGTTGCGTCCGACAAGCGCGCCATGCGGCCCTAACCGCAAACGATAAAAAAATGTTTCCTGGTGGGCGGCGCTATTACGATGCAATCCAGCAAACCAGTTTCGATCAGCTCGCATGGCGGTGAATCATGTGCCAGGGCCTTTGCTAAATGCGCCATTGACACTCAGGCGCACCCGTATCGCTCACCAAGCCTCGGAATGCGGAGAACGTCGGCCTAGAACGCGGCGACGGCGACAGGCGTCTCAGCTTGCATATACTCGTTCCTGCCGCACCGCCTGTAACTCATTTTGCTTCCGACCACGTCGGCCTCGATGTCCCCGAAGGTTCCCCAGGTCATTCGGCAGATACCATCGTCTGACGTCATAGCGCCGGACCAGCACCAGCTGCCCAATTTCATGGGCATTGCTGAGCTTCCAGTCGCCCGCAGTTTCGCCTTCCACCAGTGTCAGGCATCACCCAATTGGGACTCATCCCTCTCACAGTCAATTCGCGGTTGACTTATTTGTCTCCGGCGAAGTGCGACAGCTGCTCGTATCCAGCAGCGTGAGCGATAGTTGATCAAATGCTGCCAATGAGTTTTGATACTGCAATCTTTAGACAGCCGCCTACCATGAATGTGCCATCGCGTTTCGGCGATCGAAGGAGCGAAGCCGGGTGTCCAGTCGTCACTACATATTCCCGGAGAACAGCGAACCTCTGCGGCTATCGCGGCGGCTTGTAGAGGGAATGATCTTCGGAAAGGACGCTCTCCCGCAATACGCCGGCACACGCCAGCGGGTCGTCTCGGTGATAGTTGAGAACGAAGGCACCGCGCCGAATCGGATTCTAGATGCCCAAGGAGCCTATTGGGTTTTCGATGCTGCGGGCGATATCCGAAAGGGCCTCACACGGTCGACTAGCGACATTATGAGCGCCACCTTCAATGATTCCGACAACAAGGGAACGGTGGTGGCACTTCAGCCAAAGCTCTCCAAGAAGAGGGCTGAGGAGGAGCACCGCTGGGTAGTGGGCAAGGCCGAACTCGACAGGATTGCCGCAGACATCTGGCCGAAGGTGAAGTCGGACAAGATGAGATCCGCGCAGGGGGTTCGGTGAAGCGACCGCCGCTTACCTATGATGCTCGGCACGCACTCGACGAGGCTACCGCAAATCTGTGGAAGATTTCGCACGCAGTAGCTGAACTTAAGGAGCCTAGCCTGAAGGGCTTTGCCCATGAGGCTCGTTCGAGAGGTGCCGACCGCCCGGAGCACGAACTTCTCTACCAAGCCATCGCCCAATTGGCAGATCAGCGACTCGAAATTCTGCGACGTCGCAGGACCGGGAAAGGCGTCTGGTATGCCATAGTGGGCGTAATAAAATGGAACGGCGACCACGTAGGCCAGAGCGTAGCCAGGTTCCACGAGAAGTGCGAAGGAAAGCGTTCAGCGGTCGTCGCGGCGAGAAAGCTTCTCGCCGAACATGCCGGTGAATTCGCGGAAAACATGACTGTGGAGGCCGAAGTGCTGACTGACCTTGAATGGCAGGGCAGGCTCCCTGAAGTAGAAGATTGAGGGTCGCGCCATGGCGGGCTACTTGATTTCGGTGTCGCAGATGCGTGGCCAAAGACCGACACATGCTGCCAGGCATATGCATCTGCGGCGGGTTTGACTTTTGATATTGGGATAGGCAGGAAGGCCGCTTGCTGTACAGACGAGCTTATCGGCGAGGTCGAGAATCCTAGTACCGGTCAATGGTAGTGCATCCACAGCAGTCTGATTTCGACAGCCGTCGTCGAGCCGGAGTGCGCACCGCCCTGTGCGGTGAGGCCTCCGTAAGGTCTGGGTATCTGAATGCCGTGTTAGCGCGGGCGCGCCAAACCTTGGCTCGCGCCGGTCAAGGCAGTTAATCAAAAAAATGGGACATCCGGGGTTCGCAGGCATACAGTGTGCCATCGACGGCAACTCTAAGGGCGTCCGTCGGCTGTGAGCGATCAACATGCTTCCGCCCCAATAGGGAGAGGGAGCTATGACAGACTCCAGTTCACAAACTCACACTGCCGCGCAACGCGACACCCGCCAAAATTCCATCTATCGCAATTCGCTGCTGCTTCGAATGTGCTCGGCAGATTTGGCATTGCTGCAACCTCACTTGGAAAGCGTCTCCCTGGGACTGAAGACGCATCTCGAAGTGGCGGGGTCACCAATCAGAACCGTGTACTTCTTCGAGAGCGGTCTCGGGTCAGTGGTGGGCGAACTGCGGCCTGGTATTGAAGCTGAGATCGGAATCATTGGTTGTGAGGGCATGACCGGCTCAGCGCTTATCATGGGCGATGACCGATCAACGCACGATTGTTACGTGCAATTAGAAGCCCGCGCCTTTGTTATCGACGCGGGCCTCTTCACCAAGGCGCTTTTGACAAGCCCAACCCTGCGAACTTTTCTGCTCCGCTACGTTCACTACTTTCACCTCCAGGCAAGCTTCACCGCGCTCAGCAATGCCCGGATGAACATCGTCGATAGGCTCTCAAGATGGCTGGTGATGTGTGATGATCGCGTCGACGGAAACCGCTTGGCGATTACGCACGAGTTCTTATCAGTCATGCTCGGTGTCAGGCGGCCCGGCGTCACCATAGCGCTGCAAATGTTAGAGGGGCAAGGTCTGATACGATCGATGCGAGGAGAGGTCGTTATCCTTGATCGCACGCGTCTGATTGCGCTGGCTGACGGGTCGTATGGCAGGGCTGAAGCCGAATACGCTCGGCTAATCAGCCAACTGCCTTGGCCGCAGGCGCCTGATCGCCAATGAATGTGCTCGAACAGGGAGATGGCCGATCTCCTGCATTGAGGCCATGTCCGGGTAAGCCGCCTAAACAGAGCCTTCACCGCCGACGTTGTCGAGCATCAGATCCAAGACGAAGCTGTCATGCCGGCACCGCTGCATGCGCCGCCCCAGGGAAACCGCCCCTCGCATCCATTCAGGATTCCGAAGCACGATACGGCTGTGCACCACCTTCCGGCCACTGCAAAGGGGACCCGAGATGACTCGGTCCGTAAAGGAGGTTTTCGAAGAGCATCTGAGGCGATATCGAGGAGGATCTTGGGGCGCACTGCCGTCTAACCTCGATTAAGCAGGCATTCATGCGCTGGTTGGAGCAATGGCGAGACTCATTGCACCAGCCCAGTTCAAGGCATGTGCGGACAACCGCTTTGGGCGCCGAACAGATCGATTGGCGGCATAGCCTTATCTTGCCTCACAAGACTTGTGGTCCGGGAAGGCTGTTTCGGGACTTTTCGAAATCAGCGGATCACAGGCTCGCCATGGAAGCGGCGGCGTGATGGAGGAGAAACCCCGAAGCCAACTTCCATCATCAGCCGTGGCCTGTGCGCCGGCACGGTGCCCATATGGAACCCGAACGGATCCTCGACGAAACCGAAACCGGCCTCGCCGGTCAGCGTGACCGGGCTCTGCTTGCCGTACACGTCCAGAATCTCTTGCGCGGGATGGCCGACGACAAGCGTAAGTTGGTGCTTGAGGGCGCGGCGATCATGGCTGCCGCGGACATAGACATGCGGGCCGGTCCCCTCGTCGACGGGCACCAGATAGAAAAAGAACTTCAGCATCCGCCAGTCGTCCAGATCGAAGTGGTATTTGCCGAGCGAAGCCAGGTTCTTGTCGGCGTCCGACGCCTGGCCGGTCGGGAAGCTCCACCAGACGCGCGTTGTGATCAGCGTCGCCTGGCCGCCGAGATAGTGCGCGGCAATATCCATGAGCAGCGGATCGTTTTGGATGGCAACGGCCAAGTTACAGCCCAGAATGCGCTCGAAATAATGAATGACCGCTGAGCAACGGACGGCCAAACCGCGCCTCAGCCACCGCATGCTCCGCCGGCATGAATTCGTGCCGAAACAAGGTGTGCACCTGGCGAATGCGGCTACATCTTCAGCCACCATTGTTGGCAGGACGAGGCCGGGAAAAAGCCCATCCATTCGCAGCGCGTCGACAACGTCCTGGCAATTGATACCGGCAAACATCGTGTCCTGGGCTCTTTGCGACCTTCGGACCGGCTTTGCACCACGCCAGTGCATTCTCCGTGCCGGCATGGTGCGCGCCAACATGAACATGGGCAGCCACGCCGGGTTCTCGCGAATATCCGACAGGTAGGTCGGAATGCGTACGGCTATGCGACGCAGCATGCTGCCGTTTCGCGCGATCGTCTCAAGGCTTGCCGCGCCGGCTTTGTCGGGGTTCATAACGGTCATCGGGATCCTCAAGGCATGAATGCACTCATCGACGAAGGTTGGGTCCCAGTGCTTCGCCGCGGAAGAACTAGGCGCTTGCCACGTTTTGTGCAACGCACAATTGCACTCAGAAATGGAGGTTGCGCGTTCGAATAAGACAATCGCAACCGCCCCAATTACCTCAGGAACTGTCTGTAGCCGCCGCCCATCAGGTAGCGGCCACGTTGGATGGCGCGACGTACCTGATCGCGAAGATGGCCACCTGGATGACGCCAATCTTCTTCGACGCGGCGTGTCCCGAACAAGGCAATGGCGACCTCCTGATGAGATGCTCCGGCAAGCGAGCCATCCAAAGCCTGGAGTACGATACGCAGACGCGCTCCGCGGTGTTCCGGCGGAAAGCAAGCAGCTGACAGGCGGGCGCAACCATTGACGTGGTTCAAGAACTGAAGGGCAGCGACATGGAACTTGAGGTGCTGCGGCTGAACGATCGCGTCGACATATAGCCGCAACGGGCGGAGGACGGACGCACCGGAAACGGCGATCTGCAGACTCCGGCAGTTCTCCCTCAGCAGCACGTGCTGCACGCCCGCAGCTGTCAGCAGGATGTCCTTGCAGCATGAGAGCGAAGAAAGGTGAAGCGGTTCAAAATCGTGGTCGAGCCCAAGCGGCTCCGCGGCCGCTCGTAGAATACAGGCGCAATCGCGCGGATCCCAAAAGACCCTCGCCGATGTAGCGTCCGAAAGTGGCGCGTCGGCGAAAAAGAAGGCTCCATTGTCTTAGGAGAGCTGATCCTGTCGTCAACTCGATTATCTGCATGTCGCCTTGGGGTCCGACAATGCAGGCGGACGGTGCCATTTTGGCGTGGTCGCGCTGGAATTGTGGATTGCGCCGAAGAAACTCCCAGGCCCAGCCAGTGCGTGGCAATCGTCTGGCATAGTGGTAAGCGTCGTGGCGACGCCAGTCCGGCCAGCATACAAGGCCGACCGTCGCTTCCTTGGACAGACCAGCATCCTTCATGGCTCAGGTGTCCACTATAGCGCTATGCCGACGGGCCTAGAACCGGTTGCCACAGTACCGGTCCAATCAGACGTCCCCTGCTGCGGATGCGCAAAAGGCTCGCGTGGGAAATCTCGAGAAACCCAGCCACCGCCTCCGTTTTGCCGACGCATTTGGGTTCTCCGATGCGCGACAATGGCCACGTAGCCAGGCGGAGGATCCGCTCCATGCGCGTATCCGTCACCGTTACTATCCGGGTCAGATCCTTGGCCAAGCCGAACTCGATCATGCCCGCGAAGAGCTCGTAGGTCGCCTGGGCCAGCCCGCCCGCAGCCTTGGGCGCCGACGGAGGAAGATCGAGCGCGAAACGACTGCTCTCCCATATGTCGGTGGTCGAGGGCACGACGTCAGCACCCAGCAGCACCGGGAAGGTGTCGCGCAACATTGTGGGTCCGGTGCTGGGCAGAAGACGCACGCAACCGCGAATTCGCCAGTCGGATCCTTTGAGGAGCAGATAGACGGGCTTCAGAGCATCAAACGAATCGGATTCCATCTGGTCTTCGGTATCAACTTCCCAATCGAGCCTTTCCTTGAACACCCGAAACCTGAGCCCGTGCATCTCTTTGAGTTCGCCTGCAAACTCGTTGTAAAAGTCTGGTGTTATCAGTTGCATCATGGTCGCCTCCATGTGGGATGTGTTCCCGCCATCGAAGGGCAAAGCTGCAAGCGATGCAGCCTGTAGAGGTTTACAGGTATCGTGGCTGAAGAATCAGGATCTCGTCTGGCCGGAGGCAGCCATGCGTGCAACGGCCTGGTTGATCGTTCGAACGCCAAACTTTGCCTTGGCGTTTTCCAAGTGAAAAGTCACGGTGCGCTTTGAGACGCCGAGAAGCTGGCTGATATCCCAAGCCGACTTGCCGCGCGCCGCCCATTTCAGGCACTCGAACTCCCGCGGGGTGAGCGTTACACCATCCACCACGCGATCATCGGCGAGCCTGCGCCGGACGTGGATATGAAAGTTGATGGCCACCAGCTGCAATGCTTTTTCGTAACGTGCCAGTGACCGCAACAGAAGCGGACGGGACTCGTCGGAAGCAAAGGTCAGGGCAGCAAACCGGCCGAGATGATCATGCATGGACATCGTCAGGCCGCCGCAGATGCCAAACTCAGCCGCACTCTCCAGAATTTGTTGCTGCGAATTCGGCAGACAGTGTCGAGCGCGGTCCACACCCCAATCGAATGTATCCCAGCCTTGCAGCCCGCGCAGGATGACCGGATCAAACCTGTGGTACCGCTGTTGCAGATAACGTGATGTCCAGGATGAAGGATAGTTTGAAATCAATTGGGGGGCGTCGCCGGAGGCCGACGGGTAAGTGAAATAGGCGAATAGCGGGAAGTCGAAGCCGGCTGCAGCGGAGGCCATTGCCTCACAGAGATCGGCAGCATCAACACTTGCAGACAGTTGCTCGACGAAGTTCTCAAACACGCGATGCATTTGCCCTGTGCGTAACCTCCGTTCGCTCAATGCCAGGCAGAGACCTTGTTTTAAACGATCCCGGACGGATACAGCGCGTGCCGAGAACGTGGCTAATCTGTTGAACCAATCCGAAATAGTCTGACGTTGTCTATGAGACGTGTGCCGCCGAGCCAGGCCGCGGCAAGCAACCGTGCCGGTCGATCAAGGCTTGGCATCGGGTGCAGATCTGCCTCTTCGCGAAGTTCCAGGTATTCGACCTCGCGAGCCAGAATTGCTGCGCGAGATTCTGCAAGCGTTGGCAGGACGGGTGAGCCGCGCCCAAGCCGCTCAGCCGTCTTGAGCAGGACCGATGATAGCTTGGGAGCAACAGCGCGTTGCGCTGGCGAGAGCCGCACATTGCGCGATGATAGCGCAAGACCGTCGGCTTCACGGACTGTCGGACAGGCAACAATGGTGATTGGAATATCCAAATCCCGGGCCATGCGCCTGACCAGGTGAATTTGCTGAAAGTCCTTTTCGCCAAAGAAGCCGAAGTCAGCGCTGGTCTGCAGGAAGAGCTTGGTGACGACGGTCGCCACGCCATCGAAATGTCCCGGCCGGAAGGCACCGCACAGGCCCTCGCTGACACCGGACACCGAAACGGTGGTGGCGAAGCCCGCCGGATACATCTCCTCTGCATCTGGCGCATAAAGCAGGTGCGCGCCAAGCGGTGCCAGTTTGGCGGCATCCTCGTCCTCGGTGCGCGGATACGCGGCAAGATCGGCCTGGCTGTTGAATTGCTTCGGGTTTACGAAGAGCGTCACGATCACACGGTCTGCCTTCTCGAGTGCAGCGCGCACCAGGCTGAGATGGCCCTCATGCAGGACGCCCATCGTTGGCACCACGGCAATCCTCACGCCCTCGCGGCGCCATGCGGCGACGATTTCGCGAAGCTGGTCAGCGCTCCTGACGATCGGCACGCTCACGCTGCTTCTCCGCTTTTGGTGGCTTGCGTGTCGGCGGGCGTGGGCGCATCGGCAAACACGTGCTCGGCGGCCGGAAACTGGCGCTCCTTCACCTCGTGCGCATAGGAAGCGATCGCAGCCGCAGCCGCCTCCCCCAGTTCAGCATAGCGCTTGACGAATTTGGGTCGGAAGTCGCCGAAGAGGCCCAGCATGTCGTCGACGACGAGAATCTGGCCGTCACAGGCTGCCGAGGCACCGATGCCAATGGTCGGGGCCGCCACCTCCCCCGTGATCCGGCGGGCGAGCGCCTCAGGAACCTTCTCCAGGACGATCGCAAAGGCGCCCGCTTCGCTCACGGCAAGTGCGTCGCGCCTGATGCGCTCGGCATCCCCGCCCCTGCCCTGCACGCGGTAGCCACCGATGGTGTTGATGGCCTGCGGCGTCAAGCCGACATGAGCCATGACCGGCACGCCGCGTGCGGCGAGGAAGCCGATCGTCTCTGCCATCGTTTCGCCGCCTTCGAGCTTGACGGCCGTGCAGCCGGTCTCCGCCATGACGCGCGCAGCATTTCGGAAAGCCTGCTCTGGGCTTTCTTCGAAGGAACCGAACGGCAGGTCGACGACCATCAGCGCCTGCTTGATGCCACGGCGAACCGCCTGGCCATGCGTGATCATCATCTCCAGCGTGACACCGAGCGTCGAGGGCAGACCGTGGAGAACCATGCCGACGCTGTCGCCGACGAGCACCACATCACAATGGGGATCGACAAGCCGCGCGACTGGGGTGGTATAGGCGGTAAGGCAGACGAGCGGCGTCCCACCTTTGCGCGAACGAATATCCGGCGGTGTGATCGCCTTGGTATCACCAAACGCGCTCAATGGATCCTCCTTCCCCTACGTTACCAACCGCGGGTGTCGCCTTTCGCACATTTTTGTGCAGGTGCGAAGAGCAAAAAAATGGCCGTGCAGCTGTGGGGTGTTGACGTGCCGACAGGCGCGCTTACACTAAATCGATTAAGTGCCCCCCCGAGCTGGCAAACCAATTCGCGAACATGGACGATCAGGCAATACGACTCAGGAAAGACAGAGCCGCCGTGAATGCCGACGACGTCAAAGTGGACCTGATCGCCTTTGTGGTCGCCGTAAACGACAGTGAACCCTGTGTCCTCACCATCGGCCAGGCGGACACCTTGCCCTCCGGTCCCTTTGCGCTTGAGCACCGATCGCTGCAATCCGGCTTGAGGGGGTGGGTCGAGCAGCAGACCGGCCATCGGCTGGGGTACATTGAGCAACTCTACACGTTCGCTGATCGGGATCGCATCGGCGCCGAGCGCCAGCAGCGCGTCATCTCCATCAGCTATCTTGCATTGACCCGCAAGGAACAGGCAGCGGGCCCGCCCAAGTGCGGATGGCAGAGTTGGTATGAATATTTTCCATGGGAGGACCATCGCTCCGGCACGCCTCCGGTCGTGCTGGATGTTCTGCGACCACGCCTGATTGAATGGGCAAACGGCGTCCGCGATGCGGCCACGCGACGTGAACGCTGGCAGCGGGCGACGATAGCCTTTGGCTTCGACGACCGCCTTTGGAACGAGGAACTCACGCTGCAACGCTATGAGTTAGTTTACGAAGCAGGCTTGGTCCAAGAGGCCGTAAGAGGGCGGGACGGGGCGCCCCCTCCGCTGGTGCCCAGCAAGTCCATGGTCGCCGATCATCGCCGCATCGTGGCGACCGGCATTGCGCGGCTGCGCTCCAAGATCAAATACCGGCCGGTCGTCTTTGAGCTGATGCCGACGGTCTTCACGCTTTTGCAGCTGCAGCGAACCGTGGAGGCGCTCGCCGGCAGGCTCATCCACAAGCCGAACTTTCGCCGACTGATCGAACAGCAGGAACTGGTCGAGGAGACCGGAGAGGCCACTACTGAGACCGGCGGCCGGCCAGCGAAGCTTTTCCGTTTCCGCCACGCCGTTCTCGACGATAGGCTCATCGCCGGGACAAAATTGCCGCTGGCGCGGGGTTGACATCCCTTATACTCACAGCAAGTATATGCTGGTTATTTTCAATTAGAGTATAAGCGGGAGAGGGTTGATGAGCGCCATGCTGCCTGCGGCCGCGTTGCTCTACGAGCGCGTCCGGCGAGTGATCCCGCCGATCGAATGGCCGGCTTTCGTCGACGATATCGAGGCGATCCTTGCACTGAAGCGCGAGCGCAACGCCATCATCCTGGCGCACAACTATCAGACGCCCGAGATTTTCCATTGCGTGGCCGACATCGTCGGCGACAGCTTGGCATTAGCCCGCACGGCTGCGACGATCGAGGCGCAAGTCATCGTGCTGGCCGGCGTCCATTTCATGGCCGAAACGGCCAAGCTCCTTAATCCGGACAAGACCGTGCTCATTCCGGATCTCAGCGCCGGTTGCTCGTTGGCGGAATCAATCACGGCAGAAGACGTGCGCTTGATGCGCCAGCGTTATCCCGGCGTTCCGATCATTACTTATGTAAACACGTCGGCCGAAGTGAAAGCCGAGTCGGATATCTGCTGTACATCCGGCAACGCCAAGGCGGTCGTCGAATCCCTTGGGGTTCTCCGGGTGATCATGCTGCCGGACGAATATCTGGCCCAGAATATCGCCGCCCAGACCGATGTACAGATCATCGCCTGGAAAGGGCATTGCGAGGTGCATGAGCGCTTTACACCGGCCGACATCCGCGAGTTGCGCGAAAGCCATCCCGGCGTGGTCGTGCTCGCCCATCCCGAATGCCCGCCCGACGTCGTGGCTGAAGCAGATTTTTCCGGCTCGACGGCTGCCATGTCCGACTATGTCGAAGGGCAAAGGCCGCCACGTGTCGTGCTGATGACGGAATGCTCGATGAGCGACAACGTCGCGTTAGCGCACCCAGAGGTCGAGTTCATCCGGCCCTGCAATTTGTGCCCGCACATGAAGCGGATCACGCTTGCCAACATCCGCACGGCGCTCGAGCAGAACCAACATGTCGTAACCATCGAACCCGGGATCGCCGGGCGCGCGCGGCTTGCGGTCGAACGGATGCTGGCAGTTTGAGCGCCGACCTCCGCAGCTTCTTCGGGCGTCCCATCATCATCGGCGGCGGCATCGCCGGACTGATGACCGCGCTTCAACTGTCGCCGGAGCCGGTGCTTCTTCTGTCAAGGTCGCTGCTGGGAGCTGACAATTCGAGCACCTGGGCACAGGGGGGTCTGGCTGCAAGTTTCGGCGAAGACGACGAGCCGGCAATGCACCTGGCCGATACGCTTGCTGCCGGGGATGGTCTCTGCGACAGAGACGTGGCGAGCCGCATCCTCCAAGCCGCGCCCAAGGCGATAGAGGGGCTTGCGGCCTTTGGGGTTCCCTTTGACCGCACGCCGAAAGGATCACTGTGCCTCGGATTGGAGGCCGCACACAGCCGACGTCGCATCGTTCATGCGCATGGGGACGGCACCGGGCGTGAGATCATGCGTGCCCTGATCGCGGCTGTGCGTTCCACTCCGTCGATAGTTGTCGTGGAGGGCGTGGAAGCGCGCCGGCTGGCCGTGCGAGAGAATGCGATCCGGGGCGTCTGGGCGAGCTGTTCGATCGGACCTTTCTTCTTCGGCTCACGGCGGGTCGTCCTCGCCACCGGTGGCATCGGGGGACTGTTTCTCGACACCACGAACCCTTGGGGAAGTTGCGGACAAGGCCTTGCACTTGCGGCCCGCGCTGGAGCTGTCCTAGCCGACCTCGAATTCATCCAGTTCCACCCGACCGCGCTTGACGGCCCGGAACGCCCTATGGCGCTGGTCAGCGAGGCTGTCCGAGGCGAAGGTGCTGCCCTGATCGATGAAACCGGCCAGGCTTTTCTCCAGAGCGTGCCAGGGGCGGAACTTGCGCCTCGCGATGTCTTGGCCCGGGCCGTGTGGAACCATCTTGCGGACGGCCACCGTGTTTTTCTCGACGCCCGACAACGGCCTGGCCCGGCATTCGCTCGACATTTCCCGACAATCGCATCAGCCTGTCGTGGAGCGGGCATCAATCCCGCCCGCGATCTCATCCCCATTCGGCCGGCCCAACACTACCACATGGGTGGCGTTGCAGTGGACAGCTCCGGCAGAACCTCCGTCAAGGGGCTGTGGGCCTGCGGCGAAGTCGCTTCGACAGGACTGCATGGCGCCAACAGGCTCGCCAGCAATTCCTTGACAGAAGCCATCGTGTGCGCCCGCTGGGTCGCTGAAAGTGTCGCCGGGACGCCTGCGCGCAGAACAAGGCCTGCGTTTGCCAACGTTTACCCACCGCCCGCTCCGATACGCGTGCGTGTTTTCCTGTCGCGCGCACTCGGCATCGTCCGGGATGGTGAAGGTTTGAAAGCAGCCGCGCGTGCCTTATTGCCGCTCGCCGAAAGCAAGGATGCGGTCTCGGATCCGGCGGCTGTCGGGCTAATGATCGCGGTTGCCGCCTTGTTGCGCGAAGAAAGCCGCGGCGCTCATTACCGGACAGATTTTCCTCATCATGCGACTGCCGCCCGACGGTCCGAAATCACCCTCGAAGCCGCCTTGGCTACAGCGCGGGGACTCGGACACTCGCCAAGTCTCGAAGGGCCGAAGTGATGACACTTTCACCGCTACCCACGGTCGTGCTTGAGCCGCTTGTACGGGCAGCTCTTCTTGAAGATCTTGGCAGAGCCGGCGACTTGACCACGCAGGCCATCGTCCCGAAGGAATACCAAGCGGGAACCGTGTTGGTGGCGCGACAGTCCGGAGTTGTCGCCGGCCTCGATCTGGCGATGCTCGCTTTCGGCTTGATTGATCCTGCTGTCGAAATCTCGGTGGAGCGCGCAGACGGCTGCAATGTCGTGGATGGAGAGATCATTGCATCAGTGGTTGGCCCGGCCCGGGCCATTCTCACAGCCGAAAGGACGGCACTCAATTTTTTGTGCCATCTGAGCGGCATCGCCACGGCAACGGCATCGATCGTCGCTGCGGTTCGTGGGTATGGCGCGAAGATCGTCTGCACCCGCAAGACGACGCCCGGATTGCGGGCAGTCGAAAAGTATGCCGTGCGCGCAGGTGGCGGGTCCAATCACCGCTTCGGTCTGGACGATGCAATTTTGATCAAGGACAACCACATCGCCATCGCAGGCGGCGTCCGCCCAGCGCTCGAGCGAGCACGAAGAGCGGCCGGTCATCTCGTCAAGATCGAAGTCGAGGTCGATACTCTGGCCCAGTTGGAGGAGGTACTTGGCTTCGCTCCCGATGCGGTTCTGCTCGACAACATGTCCCTCCCCGATCTTCGCCGCGCCGTCGCAATGGTCGGTGGCCGCGCTATCACCGAGGCTTCTGGCGGGATCACGTCCCATACAGCGCGGGCGGTTGCCGCGACCGGCGTTGATCTGATTTCGGTCGGCCGACTCATCCACAGCGCGCCGATCCTGGATATCGGCCTCGACCATCGGGGCTCATGATTGTCTGAGTCAGGATTGGGTCAACTGTCCTCTCCGATCGTCAACAGTCAGATAGCAAAGACCCCGCAAGACAGACCGGAGGAACAGCATGGACATGCAAACGGCAAGTTCAACGCAGACATCGCCACAGGCTCAATCCCCTGACCCCGGAGCGTGGACCCTGGAGAAGGCTCAGGCACTTTACCATGCCCCCTTCAACAATCTCCTCTTCCTGGCGCAAACGGTGCACCGCCAGAATTTCGATCCAAACAAGGTCCAGCTCAGCCGGCTGCTCAGCATCAAGACGGGAGGATGCCCGGAGGATTGTGGCTATTGCAGCCAGTCGGCGCGTCACGAAACCGGCCTGAAGGCGTCGAAGCTGATGGAGGTCCGGCGCGTCATCGCCGAGGCGACCAAGGCGCGTGATGCCGGCGCCACGCGTTATTGCATGGGCGCGGCCTGGCGAAACCCCAAGGCGCGCGACATGGATGCGGTGGTGGCGATGGTCGAAGGCGTCAAGGCGCTGGGCATGGAGACCTGCATGACGCTCGGCATGCTCGATCTTGAGCAAGCCGCTCGACTGAAGCAGGCGGGCCTCGACTACTACAACCACAACATCGATACGTCGGAACGCTACTACAGCGAGATCATCAGCACGCGCGGCTATGCCGAGCGGCTCGACACGCTTGAGCAGGTTCGTCGATCCGGCATCAAGGTCTGCTGCGGCGGTATTGTCGGCATGGGCGAAGATCCGGTGGACCGGATCGACATGCTGGTTACGCTGGCGAACCTACCCGAGCCGCCGGAAAGCGTCCCGATCAACATGCTGATCCCGATCGCCGGCACCCCGCTTGCCGAAGCCAAGCCCATCGAGCCGATCGAATTCGTGCGCGTGATCGCCCTGGCGCGCATCATGATGCCGAAATCGCATGTGCGTCTTTCCGCCGGCCGCACCGCCATGACCGAGGAGATGCAGGCGCTGTCCTTTTTTGCCGGTGCCAACTCGATTTTCGTCGGCGACACGCTGCTGACGGCGGACAATCCCGGTGAGGACAAGGATAGCCTTCTGTTCCGCCGTCTCGGCATTGAGCCGATGGAACTCGAGGCGCAATGAACGGGGCACCGCTTGCCCGCTATGACGCGACCTTGCAGGGACTGGCCCGCAAGGACCGGCTGCGGACGCTTGCGCCGCGCGCAGGTCTCGATTTCTCGTCGAACGACTATCTCGGGCTGGCCTCGTCCAGGAGACTTGGCGATGCTGTTGTGGCGGCGATTGCGCGGGGCACGCCGGTTGGCGCCACCGGGTCGCGGCTGTTGCGCGGCAATGCACCGGAACACGAGCAGCTCGAGGCAGACGCGACGGCATTCTTTGGAGCCGACCGCGCGCTGTTCTTCGGCAGCGGCTACATCGCCAACTTCGCTCTGCTGAGCGCCCTGCCGCGGAAGGGCGATCTTTTGGTTCTCGATGAGCTCGCCCATGCCAGCATGCATGAGGGTGCGCAGGCCGGGCGCGCACAGTTCGTGCTGGCCGCGCACAACGATGCCACCGCTGTTGAGGATGCGATCACACGTTGGCGCGCCGCAGGCGGCATGGGATGCGTCTGGATCGCGGTGGAGAGCCTTTACAGCATGGATGGCGACTGCGCGCCTTTGGAGAGCCTGGTCGCGCTTGCCGATCGGCACGGCGCATTCATCGTCATTGACGAGGCGCATTCGACCGGCGTCTGGGGACCGGACGGCCGGGGGCTTGCCGCCGCTTTCGAGGGCCGCGACAACATCGTCGCGCTCCACACCTGCGGCAAGGCGCTCGGCGCATCTGGTGGGCTCGTGACCGGGCCGAGGGCACTGTGCGAGTATCTGATCAACCGTTGCCGGCCATTCATCTACGCCACCGCGCCATCGCCGCTGATGGCAGTGGCAGTGCGCGAAGCACTCGCAATGCTCGCCGACGAGCCTATGCGGCGTGTTCAGCTGCATGAACGCGTTGCCCTCGCCGGCCGCCAGCTGGCCGAGCGCTGCGGCGTGATACCCAGCGGCTCGCAGATCCAGCCCCTCGTAATCGGCGATATCAGGCGCACCATGGCAGTGGCGGCGCGCCTGCAGGCCCGCGGCTTCGACATACGCGGTATTCGTCCTCCGACCGTGCGCACGTCGCGGCTGCGCATCTCACTGACGCTCAATATCGGCGAAGCCGACATTTCCGCCATGGTCGAGGCGCTGGTCGAGGTGTTGGCCCAAACATCACCGGAGGCGGTATGACCCAACGCATCGTCATCACCGGAACCGACACGGGAGTTGGCAAGACCGTGTTTGCGGCTGGGCTCGCCGGTTTGCTCGACGGCTTTTACTGGAAACCGGTGCAATCGGGCCTCGACGGCGAGACCGACAGCGAAGTGGTCGCGCGGCTTGCCGGCTTGCCCTCAGAGCGCGTGCTGCCGGAAGCCTACCGCTTGCGGAGCCCGCTGTCGCCGCATCGTTCGGCCGAGATCGACGGCGTGGCGATCAAGGCTGCCGATCTTGCTTTTCCCGTCCTACCGACGCCGCTCGTCATCGAAGGCTCCGGCGGCCTGATGGTGCCGCTTAACCGGCGCACAAGGCTCATCGACATCTTCGCTGAATGGCGGCTGCCCGTTATTCTGTGCGCCCGCACCACGCTCGGCACCATCAACCACACCTTGCTCTCGATCGAGGCGCTCCGCGCCCGATCCATCCCGTTGGCCGGCATCGCTTTCATCGGCGATGAGATGGCCGATACGCAACGGACCATCGTGGAATTCAGCGGTGCGCCGCAGCTCGGCAGGCTGCCGCACCTCGATCTGCTGACCGGCAAGACACTGAGGGACGCAATGATTGCCGGCTTCGCCTTCGCCTCGATTACTGGAGGTGACTGATGTCGCAGTCTCATGTGTGGCATCCCTTCACCCAGCACGCGCTCGAGCCTGCGATCCCAGAAATCGTCCGGACTGAAGGCGCCTATCTCCGCAGGGCCGACGGCGCCCGCATCCTGGACGCCATCTCCTCCTGGTGGGTCGTCACACATGGCCACCGCCATCCCCGCATCATGAAGGCAATCGAGACAACCGCGTCGAGCCTCGACCAGATTATCTTTGCGGGCTTCACGCACGAGCCGGCAGAGCGCTTGGCCAAGGCGCTTGTCGGCCTCGCTCCCGCTGGACTCGACTGGGTGTTCTATTCCGACAGTGGCTCGACCTCGGTCGAAGTAGCGCTGAAGATGGCGCTCGGTTATTTCCGCAATATCGGCGCCCCACGCTCGCGCATCGTCGTCATGGATCACAGCTATCATGGCGACACGATCGGCACGATGAGCGTCGGTGCGCGTGGCGTGTTCAACGCCGCCTACGAACCCTTGCTGTTCGAGGTCGCCACCATCCCCTTTCCGGCAGCGGGGCGCGAGCAAGAGACGCTGGATCGTTTAGAGGCTGTGACCCGCGATCGACGAGCCGCAGCCTTAATCGTCGAGCCGCTGGTGCTGGGCGCCGGCGGCATGCTGATGTATCCGGCTTCAGTTCTGGCCGAATTGAAGAAGATCACTGAGGCCTCCGGCACGCTGCTGATCGCCGACGAAGTGATGACCGGCTGGGGGCGGACCGGAACCATGTTCGCCTGCGAGCAGGCATCGATCTCTCCAGATATCCTGTGCACCTCGAAAGGCCTGACCGGCGGCGCCATCCCGCTGGCCGTAACGCTTGCCACCGATGCCATCTTCCAGGCTCATTATTCCGAGGACCGGAAGAAGACATTTTTCCATTCGAGCTCCTACACTGCCAACCCGATTGCCTGCGCGGCAGCACTTGCCAATGTCGAGATCTGGCGGGACGAGCCGGTGGCCGAGCGCATTGCGGCCTTGAGCGCAATGCAGGCCACCGGGCTTCGACGCTTTCGCGACAACAGCTTCTTCACCGACTGCCGGGCGACCGGCACGATCGCGGCGCTCGACCTGCGAACCGGTTCCGCAGGTTATCTCGCCGAGATCGGACCGAAACTGCGCGCTTTCTTCCTCGAGCGAGGGCTACTTGTGCGCCCGCTCGGCAATGTCCTCTACCTTCTGCCACCCTATTGCATCACCGGCGACGAGCTCGAGCGACTCTATGACGCCATTGAGGAGGCGGGCGAACGCTTCGGGTCCAGGCCATGAGCAAGTCGTCGCGCATTCTCGGGTTTGGCCATCATGCGCCTGGGCGAAAGGTGGCGAATGCCGAAATCGAGAGCAATCTCGGTCTTGATCCAGGCTGGATCGAAAGGCGTACCGGGATACGGTCGCGCTTCTGGGCAACCGACGAAGACACGCTGTCTGGTCTTGCTGCGCAGGCCGGCGACATGGCGCTGGCGAACGCCGGTATTGCGCGCCACGACATCGGTCTGCTGTTGCTTGCCACCTCGACGCCCGACCATCTTCTGCCGCCGAGCGCGCCGCTGGTCGCACACAAGCTTGGCCTTGGCAGCGCAGGCGCGGTGGATCTGACAGGCGCCTGCGCCGGCTTCATCTATGCGCTGATGTTTGCGGACGGATTTACCCGCCTGCACGGCAAAGCGAGCCTTGTTATCGCCGCCAATATCCTCAGCCGCCGCATCAATCCAGCCGAGCGCGCAAGCTCGGTCCTGTTTGCCGATGCCGCCGGCGCCCTGGTGATCGGTCAGTGCGATGATGCTGATCGGGGCATTCTCGGTGCCTCGGTGGCTTCGGACGGCTCGCGATACGGGCTGATCCAGATTCCCGCAGGAGGAAGTAACAAGCCGTTCCACGGTGACCTCGATCTCGCGCAAACCCGAATGAGGATGACGGACGGCCGCGAAGTGTTCGCAAAGGCCGTCGAGATGATGACCAATTGCTCGATAAGCGCGCTAGCCGCTGCCGGAGTGCGGCCACACGATCTCGGCCGGTTCGTGCCCCATCAGGCCAATACTCGGATTTTCGACGCGGTCGGGAGGAACCTCGGCATCGCGGACCAAGCAATTGTCAAGACGATTGCCGAATACGGCAACTCTTCGGCCGCGACGATCCCGCTGTCGCTCTCGCTCGCCAACCAGACGGAGCCATTCCAGCCTGGAGAGAAAATCCTTCTGTCGGCGGCGGGTGCGGGTCTCAGCGGCGGCGCTCTCGTGGTTGGAATCTAGCCGGCCGGCTCACGCGCGCAGGACTGGTCATGAATGGGAATAGGGCAACAGAACCAATGCCAAAATGGCCTTCTGAAGCTCGACATGACCGAGCTGACGCAGCACGACCCCGTGCGAGCCTCTGGATGAGATCAAATGCATCACCTGTTGCATCATTCGTGCCATCTGAATAAAGCTCAAATACAAAGGGTGAGCCGCCCCATATATGTCTGATACCCGACATTGTTCACATAAAAGGCTCGATGCTTACACGCTCTTTGCTCTCTTCTCTTTGCTGTCTGCTCTTTTCTCTTTGCTCTTTGCTCTTTCGTCTTGACTAGCAGGAGCATGCGGCTTATCTCATTGCCGCGTTAGCACTCGCTTCCGCTGAGTGCTAAGCACGCTCCGGCAACGGAGAACCGTTCAACATCCGCACCAAGGACATCCAAAAATGGCAAAGTCGAATTTCCGGCCGCTGCATGACCGCGTGGTCGTTCGCCGGGTCGAATCCGAATCCAAGACCGCCGGCGGGATCATCATCCCGGATACGGCGAAGGAAAAGCCGCAGGAAGGCGAGATCATCGCCGTCGGCTCCGGCGCTCGTGACGAAGCAGGCAAGCTGGTCCCGCTGGACGTCAAGGCCGGCGACCGCATCCTGTTCGGCAAGTGGTCGGGTACCGAAGTCAAGCTCAATGGCGAAGACCTTCTGATCATGAAGGAATCCGACATTATGGGCATCATCGGCTGATATCAGGCCTTTCCTTCGCACCATCAAATCTGAATTTCGGGCGAGATGCCCAGGAGTAAAAAAATGGCTGCCAAAGACGTAAAATTCTCCCGCGATGCCCGTGAGCGCATGCTTCACGGCATCAACATCCTCGCCGACGCGGTGAAGGTCACCCTCGGCCCCAAGGGCCGCAACGTCGTCATCGACAAGTCGTTCGGCGCACCGCGCATCACCAAGGACGGGGTCACCGTCGCCAAGGAAATCGAACTTTCCGACAAGTTCGAAAACATGGGCGCGCAGATGATCCGCGAAGTTGCTTCGAAGACCAACGACATCGCCGGTGACGGCACCACAACCGCGACCGTTCTGGCGCAGTCGATCGTCCAGGAAGGCAACAAGGCCGTTGCCGCCGGCATGAACCCGATGGACCTGAAGCGCGGCATCGATCTGGCCGTGACCGAAGTCGTCGCGGCGCTCGGCAAGGCTGCCAAGAAGATCAAGACCTCCGAGGAAGTTGCCCAGGTCGGCACGATCGCCGGCAATGGCGACGAGTCGGTCGGCAAGATGATCGCCGAAGCGATGCAGAAGGTCGGCAACGAAGGCGTCATCACGGTTGAGGAAGCCAAGACCGCCGAGACTGAACTCGAGGTCGTCGAAGGCATGCAGTTCGACCGCGGCTATCTCTCGCCCTACTTCGTCACCAACGCCGACAAGATGGTTGCCGAGCTCGAGGACGTCTACATCCTCCTGCACGAGAAGAAGCTGTCCAACCTGCAGGCGATGCTGCCGGTTCTCGAAGCCGTCGTGCAGACCTCGAAGCCGCTGCTCATCATCTCGGAAGACGTCGAAGGCGAGGCCCTGGCCACGCTGGTCGTCAACAAGCTGCGTGGCGGCCTGAAGATCGCCGCCGTCAAGGCGCCGGGCTTCGGTGATCGCCGCAAGGCCATGCTGGAAGACATCGCCATCCTCACCGGTGGCCAGGTCATCTCGGAAGACCTCGGCATCAAGCTCGAGAACGTCGGCCTCAACATGCTCGGCCGCGCCAAGAAGGTGTCGATCTCCAAGGAGAACACCACCATCGTCGACGGCGCCGGCAAGAAGGCCGAGATCCAGGGCCGCGTTGCCCAGATCAAGCAGCAGATCGAAGAGACCACTTCGGACTACGACAAGGAGAAGCTGCAGGAACGTCTGGCGAAGCTCGCCGGCGGCGTTGCGGTGATCCGCGTCGGCGGTGCCACGGAAGTCGAAGTCAAGGAAAAGAAGGACCGCGTCGATGACGCCCTCAACGCGACCCGCGCGGCCGTCGAAGAAGGCATCGTTGCAGGCGGCGGCGTCGCTCTCCTGCGCGCTTCGGCCGACATCAAGGTCACCGGCGTCAATGCCGACCAGGCCGCCGGCATCAACATCGTTCGTCGTGCGCTGCAGGCTCCGGCCCGCCAGATCGCGGCCAACGCCGGTGCGGAAGCATCGATCGTTGCCGGCAAGATCCTTGAGAACAAGGGCGCGACCTTCGGCTACAACGCCCAGACCGGCGAATATGGCGACATGATCGCCATGGGTATCGTCGATCCGGTCAAGGTTGTCCGTACGGCTCTCCAGGACGCGGCCTCGGTCGCCGGCCTGCTGGTCACCACCGAAGCCATGATCGCGGAGGCTCCGAAGAAGGAGTCGGCTGGCGGCGGCGGCATGCCTGGCGGCATGGGCGGCGGCGGTATGGGCGGCATGGGCGGCATGGGCGGCATGGATTTCTAATCCAGCCCCTATCAACCTACAGCGGAAAGGGCGGCAGCAATGCCGCCCTTTCCTTGTGTGCCGAACATGATCGACAACTTGGAGTGCGTCCCGAGGATCTCGTCAGAATTAGGATCTTGTCCGATCGAGCAATTCGCGGGCTCAACCTGGTCAAACCGGCGCCCCCTACGAACTGCCCGATCCTTGAGGATTCCGCTGCGCGACAATCACGATGATTCATTCAGTTGGTAGCTATAGGCGGTGAATCATGAGGGGCATTGAGGAGCGTGGCAAGGCGCCCATCTCGGCATTTAACCCCATCGAGCGTGATATCCGAGACAATTCTCTCATCGGACCGGCGGCTGGCGTTGAAGGACCCGGTGAATCATCCTGTTCTATAGTGGAGCAGACGCGCTCTGAGCCTCAAGATCAAGCGTTTCCTCCTCTGAGTATCCTTGATCTGCCGCTGGACATTCTCGTTGATATTGCTGAGCGGCTCAGCCCGATGGATCTGCTGAGGTGTCGCACACAAATCAAGAGCTGCGTGTCGCCGCGATGATAGTCGCAACGCCTCAAGAAAGGCGGATCCAGGTTCAGGCTCGTCGTCGTGGCCGAGAGGCCTCGTGACCCCGACGACTGCGCTTCGGCCTTGTGGGGCCTCGGAGCGGGCGTGGCAGCGCTTGCACCTGAGCTCCAGCGGCGTCTCATCCTGCTTGAGCCCAGGTCTCAGACCATTGCCCTGGAGGGCCTCGGAGCAGGCGTGGGTGGCCTTTGGCCAACCTCCAGCGGCTTGTCTGCGGATTTCACTAAATTGGGACAGCCGTTTTAGTAAATCGCGAACAAGCGTTTCGCTAAGTCGCGGGCAACGGAAGCGATCGAGTTCCGGTTGCCTTTGCTGTTAGGAGTGATTGATTTCGGTTATTTCGCTGAAACGCTGAAACGCCATATCCAGCTTTTCCAACGGTAAATTGGGCACTGTCCAATACTTTATTTCTTGAGAAATCCAACGTTTTTGCCGCGCAGTGACGTTCGGACATAGCAAGGCCTGTCCCATACCTATGAATACGTTTGGCTGAAGCAGACCGATGGCTGCGCGTCGAAGCCGAAGCCGTCGAGTTCGCGGACAAACGGGAACTGCGCGATCTTGCTCGACATGAGCGTGTCGAGCTGGTCGCGGATGGCCGTCAACTTCAGCCGATCCAGGATTGCGATCAGCAGGTCATGATCTAGCGTCGTCATCACCAGCTCCCTCCGACCACCGCTTCGTACTCGGCGAGTGGCCGCAGCAAGGTGGCCGGGGATGATCTTGATGCGCTCGGCGCGCACCGGCCCTTCGAAGCCGGCAACGCCGACAAAAGGCTCTGTCGCAAACCTGGAAATGGGGGTGTGAACGGCCATTTCGGCCTGTCCGTCAGGCAGCGAGGATATCGAAACAGCGATCGACAGACTTGTAGTCATACCTCGCCTGTCGCTTGCCAATCATGTGGATCATCTCGATGCCGGAGAGGATAACCACGGCGCTCGCCTGCGACTTGAAGCCGATGGATCGAATGCGGCGCTTGATACGCAGTCTGTTCTTTCAATTTAGACCAACTATGCGGATGCCGCCTCAGTCAATTCAAGAAGGTAACCAATGCCGCGCACGGTCGTGATCCGTGGCGTTGCACCTGACCTACTCAGGTGTCCACGTAAGCGATAGATTCCGACTTCAAGCGCGTTGGCAGATACCTCGTCGTTGAACGAATAGAGGTGATCTTCCAACTGCGCACGAGGCACGATGCGGCCTGCACGGATAAGCAGATGCTCTAAAATACATAGTTCGCGGCGTGCGATCTTCAGAGGATGACCCGAGACGGAAACCTGTCGGCCGATCGGATCGAAATTGAGATTGCCAAATACAACGATGGGTTCGGTCACCTGTGTCGACCGGCGCAGAATGGCTCTCATTCTGGCGATGAGCTCATCGAAAGAGACGGGCTTGAGCAGAAAATCGTCCGCGCCACCGTTGAAAATTGCAATTCGCTTCTCGAGATCGTTGATGCTACTCATAATGAGGGTTGGAACTGAATGCCCGTCGCTCCTTAGCTGTCTCAGCCAGCCCAAGCCATCGCCATCTGGCAGAGCCAACTCCAGCAGGAGAATTTCATAGGTTGCGCAACAGAATGCCCTCGACGCCTGTTCCAGGTTGCCAACTACATCAACGGCAAAACCGCTATCCCCGAGCGCAGCTCGCACGGCGCGCGTAAGATCCACGTGATGATCAATGAGCAGCGTTCGCATTTCACGTCCTATCAAGGTAGGACAGGTCACCGTCCGCTGTAAGACCGGGGCGACAGCAGAAGTCGCGCAACTCTTCGTAGTGTTCGTAACGCTCTTTCCGATGGGTGATCGCGGGAGAATGCAATCCGCACGCCTGCAATAGTCGGGGATGGAACACGTGAAGACCTGTTGACGGGCTGAAACCGTCGGTCGGCCAGCCCACAATGCCACCGACTCTGCCTGCGATTTCTCTGCGCATCGATCCTCCTATATGGGTTGCGTCGCAAACTCCAGCTGAGGTCGCAAGGGCAGGTTGCGGCTTTGTTCATTGAGAGGACCCCCTGGAGGCAATACCGGGAGGATTCCCTGTATAGCACTTCCCGATTTACCAACCGGTCATTCCGAACCACGTTCGGCGGCTTTGAAGACGCTCATTTGAGCGCGGCTAGGTAAATCAAGGGTACGACCTGCCGGGTGTCGATGCCGCTTTTGAAGCAGGCATCGGCACCAGCTCGCTGAGCGTCGCCCGCGCAATTCAGCGGACGCGCTCGATACACCCAGTCGAATCGTGCCGCAGCTTGCCGCGCCGACAGGGCGGCCGAAGAGTTCAGGCTTGTGACCGAAGGGCTACGCCCAGTCGTCCTCCCATAATCAACCTCGGTCAAATCAAAGTGACGTTGAATCTGAACAAGTTGCGCCATCATATCACAAACGACTTACCGATCCCCGACGTGCTCGAGCCTTAGTGCTTATTGAGAAGATCGGCTACTGTCTCTCCGCGTCGCCGGGCATCGGCGGCGAGCCACACCTCCCCCACCTCATACACGTCGCCGTGGGTACGAAACGGCACAATGACGTCAATGGCAGCCGACAGCAGGTCAAGAAGCGTGTGGTCTTCCACAGCAGCTCCTTGCGGGCTGCTCTTGACGAGTGAAAAGAGCTTTTTAAAGCCTTGGACCGGATCCGCCCCATGAATCGTCGATATTGATCCCGCATGGCCGGAGACGACTTCGCTAAGGTAGGCCCAAGCAGCATCATCGCGCATCTCGCCAAGCAATATTCGATCAGGGCGCATGCGCAAGCTGGCTTGCAACAGTTGCTCGGCTGTCACCGCACCTACGCCTGCTCGGTCCTTCGGATAGAGTAACCGGACATGATTCTCGTGCGGGATTGCAAGTTCGAGCGTGTCCTCGATACTTATCAGCCTCTCTTGCGGGGGTATAGCGTTGATCAAAGTCTTGCTCATTGTCGTTTTGCCGCTACCAGTAGGTCCGCAAAGCAGCATCGTGAGCCGCCCGCAAACGCACGCTCGCAAAAATTGCTCCAAGTCACCATGGTCGTAGTGCTGAAGAATCGTTTCGTCCTGCCGCTCTTGGCGCTCCTTTCGTGACCGCCATTGATTCCAACGCGAGTATTCGTAGCGAGAAGAAACTTCCTTGAGTTCGGTCACACGACTTGAGGGACGCCGTATCGTCAGGCTTATTGTTCCTGAGGGAACAGCGGGCGGCAAACAGATCTGCAGCCGCTCTCCGTTCGGCAGCTCAGTCGCACAGAGGGGGCTTTGCGGTCCGACATCTTGCTTGCGCAGCGCTCCAGCGAGGATCGCGATGTCCTCCAGATCGTCATAAGATAGCGGTAGCGGATGTTTCGTGAAAACGCCGGCCTGTCGGACAAAGGCTTCCCCAGGCCGGTTGATAGCGACCTCTTCGGTCCTTGGCTCCTCAAGCCATTTCAGAACAGGGTTGAGAAGCAAACGCAATTGAGGGTCAGCCTCCGGTCGCATTGTTGTCTCTCCGGCGTTGGCGATGTTGGGGGGGGGCTGGCGCCACGGCGGTCGCTCTAAGATCGTATACATCTGAGAAATCGAGGTCCCGAGCCACAAAGATGGATACAGCATCTCCCTGGTTTTTCTTCAGAGTTGGCGGAACGTTGATCGTTGCTCTAAGGGTCGTCTCAACGGCTTGTCCGGCGTTGCTCTGGAAGCTGTTGATACCGCTTCCTCCACCTGAGCTGCCAGCGTATTGACCGGCGGCCTGAAACGCGCCTTGAATGACGCTCATGAGCATTGCTCCGCCAAAGCGCTGCCAGAAGTGATTATCCACCGTGCCAGGCATTCCGGAGCGGCCGAGCTCGTCAGCGCCCGGCGATGCTAGCGAAACGAGGGCATGGTCAGGCGTTTCCATGCGCGTCCACAGCACGAAGACACGCGCATCCCCCTGTTGGAGACCACGCTGGATCTCGCCAATCACGGTCGTCCCGCGATCCAAAAGCACCACGTTGTTGGTGGCGCCGCGGACGTCTTTAGGTAAGACGCACTTCACATAACCCGGTAAATTTGTGTCGACTGCCGTTTGCAAAATGCAGGGGATGATCGTTCCTTGAGTAATCACGAGATCAGGGTGCGGCAAAAGTGTGGCCCGGCTTGGCTCCTGTATATCTGGCTTCAATCGCGCCGACAGATCGCCAGCGTCTGAAATCTCATCCGAGGTCGCGGGAGCATCCCTATGGTTGTCTTCGCTCCGCTGACCGTCGTTGGGCATTTTACTGCTGCCACTGTAGGCGAAAATTGGTGTTTCCTCCGGCGGCGGATCAGCTGAAGTCGGCGTGGATGGCGCAGGATCTCCTGCCTGCGCCGCCTGTACGGCTGCTGGAGCTTCGGGAGCAATCTCAATCGGCACGGGGCGGAATGGTTCGGCGTCGGCGACAATTGGAGGTTTTGGCTGAGTTGGTTCGTCTTGTGTGCTGGGACGACCTCCGAGCCAGATGAGTGATAGAGATGAGATGAGAACAAGAGCAGCGACGGCCAACTTCTGCAATCCCGAAACATGCCGGCGGGCCGGCTCCGAGACCATCGATCCGGAGGCATGGACATCATGTCCCGACTGTGGGCCGGTTTCATTCATCGGCCGAGCCTTTCAAAACGCGCCACACGTCGGGTGTCACTGTACCGGTCCCTGGCGCTCGTCCCACAGGGTCATAAGCCCTGTTGAAAATGGACAAGACCGTATTGCCATCTCTCAGACGCCATTCCCGGGCGACTGCGGATACTTCAACATAGTCTCCTTTGACCGTGTAATTGGCAGCGGCTTCCTTGCCGTCGGGATTGATAATGTAGAGAGAGGGTATGCGGGAATTGCTTGCGAAGCCAAATACGGTGGTAAAGCCATTATCGAAAACTTGCAGCGGCGACAGCGATCGATCGCCCTTTGCGACGTAGTGAAAATTGCTTTCGTCCGGACTGGTAGTTGCGGCGGGCCGATTCAACAAATCCTGAACTCTCTCGTCGTGCAGCACTTTCGCCCGGGCCTGACCAAGAATCGAGCGCCTTTCTGCGTCCTTTCTCCGAGCAGCAGCCTCATCAGCAGGATAGGTGAACTGCACACTGTAGTATAGGTCAGGTTGCTGCTCATCGAGTTTTGGCATCGCTCTCGTTGAAATACTGAAGACGTATCTCCGTGTACCGGACTCACTCTCGGCCAGCACGATGACCGGCTGCGGCGGGAGCATCCGGCTAGCCTTAAAAAAGAGATAGTTGGCGCGCGGGAGCGCAGCCAGGTCTTTGCTATTGGAAACGGCCACGGCTGCGACTGTCTCGTTGGCCGCGAATGTGACAACCAGCGTTGCCCCCACTGCGGTAGACAGGCGCACCACTTCGTCAGGACGGTAAGCCAGGTAGCGCATGCGCGCATCATGCTTGCCGGCAAGTGGTGTGTCTTCCGCGGACGCTTCCATCGTTAAGAAGAGTGAACAGACCAGCGCGAGAAACGCTCTTTTTGTCATGGCTGCACATAGCCCAGGTTCGATACGCTATCTTCCGAGCTTTGATAGGAAGTGATGAGTAGACCTCCCGGATTGGTGAGCCTCGATTGCCCAGGCAGACCCGTCAAGCGCTCGTAGCGGATGGTAGCTGTCCAGGTGGTCACTATCGGCATCTGCCCATCGACAACAAGCGTACGTTTGTAACGGATCTGTTGAACGTCCGGACTGATGTCGTTTGAAGAAATATGCCCGACCTCGAGCTTGCCGCGCTTGCCGACCGTGACTTGCGGCGAGGTGGGATTCGGATAGTTGAAGAAATCTTGATATTGCTGTCGCACAGTCGGCGCGCTGAAACTGGATACGAGGTCATAGGCGTATTGGGCTGTATCTGCTGTGTACCCCTCGCGCAGGCGTACATATTCCCACAGCGAAGCATTTATGACGGCTCGGTCTTGGGTTGCCGGCAGTCGAGACACTGACACTTCGCTGTCGACGGTCCCATCCGGCCGGACCCAGAGGAACACAGGTACGAGCTTGGCCAACGGGACCATGGCAGCGATGGTAAATGCCTGGGCAACATTTCCTAGGACCGCCGCTGCGGCAAAGGCGATCAGGGCCTTTGACAGGCGCCGCGCAGACTTCGCTCGTGACGTTTGAAACGCTTCCACCTTCTTATAGTGGGCGGCTAGCGTTTCTCTCTCCACCAGAAGGGCATGTTCAGGAAATTTCACTTTGGCTCTTCCGCGCATTCGACCTGAAGATCCTCAGGGGTGGTTTCCCATTGTCCCACGTTCAGTTGGAATGGGGCACCCGCGCACGTCGCAAGCCCATGGCTCGTCTTGCAGGCGGCCAAAGCGAGGATTGACAGAAGTAGGCAATATTTCATGTTTTTGGCACCGAACTTGTCGATTGATTAACCACCCGCCGTTTTGGCAAAGTGGCGATTGAGGCTGTTAAGAGGTCGGTTCGCACCTCCCCAAGAGCCGCCGGCGATGCTGCTGGCGATCGTCGGAAGCGCGACGATCAGAGCGTCACCAGCTAGGAAAAGCATGTCGAGCTCGTAAAGCCCGATGATCTTGGCTGCTGTCGTGCCCGAGAATTTGATCATCAAAAGCATGGCTGCCAGCGAGACTGCTTCGGCAGCGATTACTATCGTTGCAACGATGTTGAGGAGGAGAAGCAGCAGCCCGTACGAGAGCAGTTGGCCGATCCATCTGGTGGCTATGTCTCGAGTGTGATCAAAAAGGTAGCCTACAAGGACCAGGGGGCCGATCGTCAAGAGCACCTTCGTCAGAATTCCAACGGCATCGTAGATCTCGAACGCTGTCCACAGCGCGCCGTAGAAAATCCATTGCGCTCCCTCGAAAGCAAGTATGTCCTGGCCGTTCATAGGCCCAATTTCGGAAGCAATCAGCTGAAAGACATACTGGCTTGAAGCAAACATGATGTCGAGCTTCTGGGCGATTCCGATGAAGGGCAAGTCGCTGCCACTGATGTCGTGAGCCAACCTCGGAATCGTTTCGTCGAAAAGCGCTTCAATGTACTGCTGATAGTTGGCCTGCCCTAAGATAAGGGCGACGACAATCGACACCATGATTACGCGCGAGATACCCCCGCGCGCATCGACTTGACCACGCATGACCAGACAGCCTTGGATTATTATCCAGAGCGTGACACACGCAACCAGAGGCGCACTGACCGCCGCTTGGACGTTTTCAAGCACTTTGTGCAGCCCGGACGTGAAGGCCCCATGAAAGATCGTGTGTATAGTCGTGAATGGCGCGGGAATTTTGAAATTCATGGCGTGAGCCTGATGTGTCCCTGATCAGCGCAGCTGAGCCTGATGAACTCAGCGTTCACGGGAGGGGGCCAAAAATGCGAGCGGTGTCCCGATGTTCGCGACGCTGCGTGGCGGCCTCCTCAGCGGCGTGAAGGCTCCCTTGTGCAGTGGCCATAGTCAGCAGACTCGTGGCCTGGGCATTTTGGATCATCGCATCGTGAATCTGCTTGAGGACCAGACCGTTGGTCACGGTGGCCTGCATAATATTTCCCGAGCGGGAAAGCTGACCAAGCGTGCCGGCGTTATCCTTAAGGCGCTTGTCCATCATGCCCAAAGTGTCGGCTGCAATAGCTGCGGCATTGGCGGCCCCAGCGATTTGTCCCTTTAACAGTTTCGCTTCTGAATCGTCGCCCGTGACTATCCGATTTGGGTCCTCCGCAATGTTACGGGCGATAATCGAAGCTGGCGCCCGAGCATCAAACATCTGCTCCTCCAGCTTATTGCTCGACGGGTAATGATTTCCTTGGTTCAGTGAGCTTAGCACTCCCGTGACAGCGAATGACGAGGTTAGCATTGTCACCATTTCGATCGTCGTAGCGAGCGTCTCGATTGACCTCTCAAGGATCGCCGCATTGGAAATCGCTGTTAAGGTCGATTGTGTTTCTGTTACAGGGTCGGTGACGATCCATTGCGACCGGGCCTGTCCGTGAAGCAGAAGGGAAGCAGCAAGGGTCGTTACTGCAAGTTTGGCAAGTTTCATGAATATTCCTCCGTCAGTCTTGAACTTCATGGTACCGGGCCATGAACTTGTCGAGCCACCCACTTGGGGCGTCTCCGTGCTGGTTGCGAAGCTGGTCGGCAAAGCGCACTGTGTTGGCCCGCCCCGAGAGTACGGCTACGTACTCGCGCATCTGCCCAAGATCGAATTCGCAAACAATACTCCCGCTATCGCGCTTGAGCAAAAACTTGCGGCTGCCGATTGCCATTCCCTGGCGGATTGCCTCGAACTCCTGCGCAGTGCACTTCAAGCCATCGACATACGCAGAGCGGTCCGCCGTCGGTGATGGGTAGAAAATTTTCGTCATACATTGCGCAACGAGACTAGCTCCGAGAGGCGATTCCAGAACGTGTTCAGGCTGCTGCGTTGCGAGTATCAACATGCCGTTGTTTTTGCGGACCGTGAGCAAGAACTTGTCGATAACGGCCGAGAATTGGGGGTTGAGTAGATAGAATCGAAATTCGTCGCAGCTCATCACGAACCGACGACCATCGACGATAGCGCCCACTCGATGCAGAAGGTATGCGGCGGCCGGTGCACAGACCTCCTCATATTCCAGGAGCTGCGTCATGTCGAAGCCCGTAATGGAGGCATCCAGCCTTACTTCGTCCACGTCGCCGTCAAAGGCCCATCCAAGCGCCCCCCCTCTACACCACCGCTGCAGCCGTGCTCCTGCGCCCTCGGAGGGGCTGTGCAATAGGAACTCGCGCAGGCCCGCAAGTGAGCGCATAGGGGGTTCGAACGAAAGCTGACGAACAATGCCGCGTTCCAGCCGACGGCTTTCCTCCGGCGAGATCGGACCACGGCCGTCACTCTCGATCAGGGCCATCAACCACTCGCGCAGAAAGTCCCGAGAGGCGGAGGTGTTGTCCAGTCCACGCAGAGGGGCCAAGCCGCTCGGAGCGCCTCTGCGCAACGCAAGATATGTCCCTCCCGTGGCTCGCACCAGCAGTTCACCACCCCGATCCTTGTCGAAGAAGACGATCGCACCATTGCGATCGACCAAGCTTTGCTCAAGCATCGCGAGGACAAAGGTCATCAGCGTCGTCTTGCCTTTGCCAACGGGCCCGAATATTGCCGTCATGCCGACGTCATTCTCATGGGGGATGTAGTCGAAAGAAGTTCCACCGTTTGTGCGAAAGCGCGCAACAGCATTGCCCCAGTGGCCGGAACTGGAACCGCTTGGGAAGTTCTCAAATGAGACGAGCCCGGCAAAATTGTGTGAGGTGATCGCCCCCGGGCGCGTGCGCCACCTGTTGTTCCCCGGAAGTTGGGACCAATATGCGGCCTCCATGCCGATGCCCTCTTGGACGATAACGGCGCCCGCGTCGGCCAGCCGTGCGCGGGCACTTGCTGCGCGATCTGCAAGGCTATTGAGGCTGTCGGCATAGACGCACAGGCTCAGATGATGCGAACCCATCACGAATTCGTTGCTTGCCAGTGCGTCCTCTGCCTCGGCAAGTTCATTGATCTGGGTGAGAGCCTTGTCGCCGGCACTCGTCATCTGGCTGGACTTAAGGCTTAGTTTGGCATGAGCTTGCGGGCGAGTGAGGAAGGAAAAGCTCTGGCTCAGGACAAGCGGGAAGTTGGCGGACAGCAAGGAATTTAGCATGCCCGGCCGCGTCGTCGCCGGATATTCACGGAACGAAAACAATGATCCGACGGAGCTATCCCCGGGCCTTCGAATCTCAAGCGCCCGCTTCCCGCAGATGACCTGGTCAGTGTAGATCGAGGCGCCAAGTGAGCCGGTAACCATCGGAACCGGAAGAAACCGGCAAGTCATCATGAGCCGAAGCGCCTCGCCGATTTCCGTGAAGAGCACGTTGCCTTTCTCACGAATGCCCAACCGGCGCAGACCGTAACCGCCGAGTGCGCCAGCAATGATGTGCCAGAGGTCTTCCAGGCTCCGCATTTGGGTGGCTAGATCGTGCTCATTCCGTCTGCGGGACTTGGCAATCCGCAAGCCGATCTTGCCGATTGCGGTGCGGGGGGACACGATCAAAGTGAGGAAGTGATCGTTGCGAAAGAGCTTTCCCGACAGCACACGACGCTCGTAGGCCTCGCTCAGACTGCCAGCGAATGCACTTTGAAACCGGCGCGGCGCCGGCGCCGGCACATCGTTGTGTCTCACAAGATGAGCGTATATCGAGACATTGTCATCGGCGATGTTGCGCAAGAGAGTGTTGAACGCGCGGCAGCGCGAGTTGCGCATCTCAGCGTCTTCCAAATCAAAGGGCACACCGTTCACATGTGCCATGGCCATGATCGATCCGTCTTCCAGAAGGACAACCTGATCGCTTACGTGACCAACATACGGAAGGTAGATCTCGCCAGACCTCTCGGTCCGGCCGCTGGCGCCGAACATTACACCATTCCTCTTCCGCGTTTCGGCACTCTGATCGGATTGGCGCTGACGCTTGCGCCTCCCCAGACCGGCCCGTCCACGCTTCTGCCGGCCGTCTGCAAATAGAGCAGCACGACGCTTGCCGCGTTATAGTCACGCTCAACAACCAGCCGTGCTCCGAACCAGAGTGGCGCGAGAACGATTTCGTAGAGCGGGTTCTGAAGGATAATGATAACAAGCCCAGCCAACATCATGAGCAATCCGGCCAGCGTCAGCGGCACCCCCAGAAACAGTGCCGGGCGCGTCGCCGCCACATAGAGGGTGCTCACTTCCAACCGGTCGCTCATCAGCCACCGCCTATGAGCGCCTTGCCCAGGAAGCTGGCCCCGAACATGATGACGATCCCTCCAACGACACCCGCAACCAGGCCAAGTGAAGCACGACCGAACATCCAAGAGATACCGATGGCTACGAGCCCGAGCACGGCCAGTGATTGTCCAAAGGGCCCAAGTATGAACGTGCAGATATTCTGGACCATCTTGGCAGGATCCGTCCCTCCGGTCACCTGAGCCGCGGCTGGCCCGCTGTAGAAGACCGTCCACGCCGCGCCTGCAGCAGCGGCCGGTACATATTCAGCCGCCATGCGCAGCATGAAAAAAGGCGAAGGAACACGCGTTTTAAGCGCACGAAGTATCTTGAGTGGCGTCATCATTGCATCTCCATGTTTCAATCGAATACGAGTTTGTTCGGGTTCGAGGGTTCCCGTGCTTTCGCAGCCTGGCTGCCTGTCGGATCGGAGGGATCGGCCCCGGAGCGGTCTGGCTGATACGAGCCCCAGATGTCCCAAGAATCTTGGTTGGGCTGCTTCTTTCTATTGGCCTGTTGGCTCTGCTGGAGCAGAGGCGGCACGGCTTTCCGACCGGGTGCCTCAAGGTGCGGCACATCTCGAGCAGTCGGCTCCAGCGTTCTCTCAAGGAGACTTGAGATGTCCTTTGCGGCCGACTCGACCTTGCGTACATAACCGTTGGCGAAGCCATGCGTGACGTCGCCCGTGTTATAGGCCGAGATGGCACGGCGAAGCGCCAGTTGCTGTGCCACAGCAGTGGTGCCGCCGGCATACCGGCTTTCAAGCAGGTGGGCGGCAGCCGAAAGCGAGGCGCAGGGCTCGAAAGCCCTTTCCGGCGTGAGATTGAGCACGGCAAAGTTCTTGCTGTTTATCTGCATCAATCCAACATCGACAGAATGTTGTGCTTCGAGGCGTTCCTTGATGCCCCGCGTGGCTTCCAGGTGGTCTATCCAGCGAAGCTGCTCACCTGTGGTGTTGTCATGAGCCACCAGCGTTTCAAAGCCACTTTCAATCTTGGCAATCGCGGCGAGGGTGGACGGCGCAACCCAGGGGGCGCATTTGCGCGACAGGCTGCGGAACTCACGCGGAGAAAGTGGCGCGGGCTCGGCTGGGAGTGACATGGATGTCATCAGGACGATGGCCAGCGGCCAAGCTGCAATAAACATTCCCTATCACCTACCTTTCCAAGCCGCCGGACGGGTTCTGGCCCTGTCCGGCACGCGCTTATCGGGGAGGTTTGTTACTGTGTGATGTTCAAGTTCAGCTTTTCGGTTTCAATTGAAGCAAAGACCGTGTTCGTATCAGCGTGGGTGAGCATCTTGCGCATGCGTGAGTGGCGCGGGCCCGATCAGCCAGCGACATCCGGAGCATCTTGGTACAATGACTCCTGTACAGGATTGCTCGTCCCGGCCGTCCGTTGCTCCTGGAGTGTGGGCCGCGACTTTGGCGTCATGGATGGTACTTCTGTCAGCGCCAAGCCAAGGACAAAATGGGGAGCTTGGCGGGCTTGTTCAGGCTCGGGATCACCGTGGGGAATCGACTAAGGCGATAAAGCGGCCCAACTTTGCCGGTATGCTGCCGGTCGTTAAAGAGCAGCCATGCGCGGCCCTGCACACTCAGATCATTGCTTGAGACGCGAGCTCGTCCGCGAAGCTGGCTCGAGGGCGCAAATCCGCGGCGGCGAGGGTCAACTGGGAAGACGTGGCGGCGCAGCCCATCCTGGTGCGAGCCTCGTTCAGCTGTTCGGCCGCCGCCGCCAAAGGGTGGATCATGCACAGTCCCATCGGCAGATAACCGCACGTCATTGACGGAGTCCGACGGCGCAATGGACAAGCATAGTGACACGCTCAAGATGGAGGAGTTGCAGTAACTGAGAAATGTTAGCCCGGACGTTCACCGCAACCGGCGATCTGCCGGTCGCCGAACAGCATTTGAGGCCGCCGGCCACCTTGGACGAAGCCGGCTTGGCAGGAGACACACTATTTTGCACAAGGCCGCTGCAGCGAATCACGGTCTTCTTCCGCCGACCGCCTCTCCGATCAAGCCAAACGCCGCGCTGCTCAACCATGTCCGAGCTGGATCCACGAGCCGGAGGATATCGAGATGATCCAGGTCCGCAAACTCCAGGATGACCAGGATGCAAGGGCATAGCAGGAAACTTGGCATCCATGAGGTCGAACTTGAGTGATATTGGCAGGCCTGCACCAACGGGGGAGCTCGAAGCGAAAAAGCGAAGGACCACACGGCAGGGTCATGTCGGCGCTTGGACCTGTCTGGTGGCCACGGGCTGCCTTGGTGCGGTCAATTCGCTGGGGATGAAAAGAACAGGACGAGCACGGCCTCACATTGGCCGCACGCAACGGCGAGTGGTATCAAGGAGCAGCTGTTCTGGGTCGGTGCCCCAGGGTTGCTCGGCAACAGGTTTAGACAAGGGGATTCAAGATTGAAGGTGTGCCGTTGAAACATGTTCTTGTCATTGACGATGATGCCGCAATGCGGCGCCTCATCGCCGAGTATCTCACGATGCATGCCCTGAAGGTAACCGCAGTCCACGATAGCAAGCAGTTTGACTATGTTCTTTCACGTGAGCCAGTCGATCTCGTGGTTGTTGACCTTAACCTAGGCCGGGAGGATGGACTTGCGATCGTCCGCAATCTGGCGACAAAATCGGATGTTCCTATCATAGTGATCAGCGGCGACCGGCTTGATGAGGCGGAAAAAGTGGTTGCACTGGAGCTCGGCGCAACCGATTTCATTCCCAAGCCTTTCGGGATGCGCGAATTCTTGGCCCGCATTCGAGTAGCGCTACGCCAGCGCATTTCTAGTCCGCGAACCAGAGAGCAGCGCTCATTTCGCTTTGGGGCCTGGAAGCTCAGCGTGAAGCAGCNGCCCGCATTCGAGTAGCGCTACGCCAGCGCATTTCTAGTCCGCGAACCAGAGAGCAGCGCTCATTTCGCTTTGGGGCCTGGAAGCTCAGCGTGAAGCAGCGGCGACTGATCTGTGCGGAGCGTGGCGAGGTCAAGCTTACCGCATGTGAGTTCAATCTCTTGATCGCATTTCTGGAGAACCCCCGCAACGTGCTATCCAGAGAACGGCTTTTGCTCGCGAGCCGTGTGCGTGGAGAAGAGGTGTACGATCGAAGTATCGATGTCCTAATCATGCGCTTGCGCCGAAAGCTGGAGGCTGATGCGGCCAACCCTCGCCTGGTCAAAACATCCCGTGGCGCGGGGTACTTCTTCAACGCTGACGTAGATGTTAGCTACGGAGGCACGTTGGCCGCGTGACAGTGAGCTATGCTGGAGATTGGGGTGACGAGGCTGATCAAGCCTTCCAACAGTACCAGCCTGATCAATTACGGCGAGAGCTACCGGTCCGGAGATCGCATCAGCCCCTCTCTGCATATGCACGCGGCCGCCTGAATTGCCGATTTCGCTCAGCTGCTGCTGAATGGCGACGGCTTGCGGCGTATTCAGGGCCCTCTGCGTCTGCGCTGGCCACAACAGCGCTGGTGAATGTTCATTGTTGGGACGACTCACTCGGGTGGCAGGTGGTTGCCCTGGTCAAGCTCATCCGGCGAAGGGCGGATCTGCTGTTGGCTGGCAGCCAAGACTGGGGGCGGCGGCCCGAACTCCGGCGTCCCAGAGCTTGCGAAAGCCTCCGACACGCTTCCCTTGAGGTCATCCCGTCCAGCGGGCATCCCTGGGTTGCTGAAAAAAGACGAGGCGGCTTGATGATCCTGCCCTCGCTGAAGCACCTCGCGAAACCCCCTGTTCCAGTCGCAGAAGCTCCTCTGGTTTGGTTGGCGGCTCGTCAGCTCGACCATCGAACAGCGGCCGGAGCGCCTCGGACACGTGCTGCTCAAAGCCCACTCGCCGGGCCTGGACCGCTTGCCCGTCTTCCAAGCCGGCGTCCTGCACCTGCGACAAAGCTGTTACACGGGATGGATTACTATTTCGCGGGTTCATACTAGCCTCACATCAAACTGTATCGTCAAAGTCCTGCGCCAATTCACACAGCGGGTCATCGAGTTGAGATTCTGCGGAGAGCGCCTCCTCTGCTCCCGTCAAGGGCGCCGGCTCCGGGAGGGCGCCTGTCTGGCTTTCAAAGATGCGTTTCAGAATGCGATCCGAAAAATATCGCACCTTCCTCAATTTTAATGGTGGCAGACCTTTGATGAGAACAATCTCGTAGTCGTCATCGAGCAGCCGAACCTGTTCGGGACGCAATAGCGGTGCACCTTGATGTGAATTCTGAATGGTCCAGTCGAACGTTCGCGCCTGGCTGTGGGAAATCGATTTGGCTTCAAACGTGTATTCACCGATGGCCTTGGAAATGTAGTTCGGAGTCTCGTCATCAGCCGTGGCCATGAACACTTGCAGTCCGGTATTGCTGAGAAAATTCTGCTTGCCAGCCTCTCCATAAGCCCCCGTCAGTGCCGAAAGGCTTTGGATGATGAGCATGAAACGCCCCTTGTAGCCCGCGATAGTCGTGATTGCGGTCTCGATCGCTTCCAGCTTACCCAAGTGCTTGAACTCGTCGAGCAGGAAGAGAACCTCGTGCTTTTCATCCCGGCGGGCCAGCGACCGCTGCAGAATTGAAACGATTTGCTGAAAAAACAAGCGTATCAGAGGCGCGATCACCTCAAGGTCGTTCGGACCAACGCAAAGATAGATGCACGTTCTGCGACGGCGAAGATCATAGACCGAAAAGTCCGAGCGACTTGTGGCCGCCTTTACAGCGGGATCCGCCCACAGGTTGAGCCCGCCATCGCCGAGCACGGAAGTGTAGGAGGTTAGGATTTTCGTATCGTTCCCCGCCATGTCGTCGAAGATGCGTTGTGCCTCTTTGTTCTGGGTCTCCATGGCGAGTCGCGCGAAGAGCTTAAACTTCTCCCCCGGCTGGGCGAAGAGGTCATAGACGGCGCCGATTGTTGGCGTGCCCCGCTCGATGCAGGCAAGGATTCCCGCGACAAAGATATCTCGCGCGCCGCTGACGAAACCTTCCGCGCCCTCCCCCTTGGCCGTAATCAGGTTTGCGGCCAAGCGGCGGGCTTCGGTGAATTGCTGCTGTGGAGGCAACGCTATAAGATCCAACAGCGGATTGTAGCAGTTTGTGCGCCGCTCCGAATCCAGCGGCGCGAATTTAAACACGTCGTCACCTGCGGCTTTGCGCGCCCTCGAGGTGAGCTCAAAGAGCTCCCCCTTGACGTCCAGAGCTATCACCGAGCCTTTGAATGTAAGTAGCGTTGGAATGACTATGCCGACGCCCTTGCCAGCGCGGGTCGGTGCAACGATGAGGCTGTGAGGCTGCTCGCCATTGGTCAGGTAGTAGCCAGGCCAGAAAGGGCCACTTGTCTTCCCAAACACCGGCCCTGTCACGCCACGGTATCGTCGCAGATATCCCGTGCGTCGCATTTCATCCACTCGAGCCCAACGAGCCGTCCCGTGGTGTTCGAGCTTGCGGCGCAATACGATCTGCTGAATCAGCAAGACGACCGCGGACGTCGAGAGCACGATAGCCGCGCCCCGATAGAAAACGGGGGTTGCGAAACCCAAATAGAAGGGCGTCTCAAACCAAAAGGCACGGACATCAAACGCCATCAGAGCCTCGCCGCTGCCGCCGTGGCGGAAGGTTGCGTAAAGACTTGCCGCACAGAAGCCCACGGCGAGTGAGCACGCGATGCTAATGGCTATGTTGGGGGGCGTCGTTTTTGTTGAAAGCATTGTTCCATTGCCGGATTAGCCGTAGCTAATGCTGCGCGTGCTTCAGAGACCGAACCGGCGTCGCGCGATGTCGCCGCTCGACAGATCGATGCCGCAGCGGGTGGTGCGATGCTTGCAGCGCATCACCCGGCAGACGTGGTTTTTGAAAGTTACACTAAGCAGGTACGTCAACGGCCAGCGAATTGGAAACGGCAAGGCCGTAAACGGAATTCGGGAGAGAAAGCGTCACTGTACCATGGCCGAGACCTCAACGGCCGGAGCGATCTCTGCTTCTGGTGGCCTCCATTAGGTCCTCTCGGGCGTGATTGAAGGCGTGGTTTATGGACCGCCCGATTTGAGCACCCCGCTGCAGCTGTTCATACGAGGTTTGCGGGCCTACTGTATCACGGACTGCAGCCTCAATACCTGCTATGTGGCCGTCCAGATTCGCACTCCGTTCCTCTGCTGCATGCTGCGGCGGCGGCATGTGCGGCAAGATGTCTTGCATGCCGGGAAAAACTGAGTGAGCTTGGGCCTGTTGGTTTGCGTCTAACTGTTGATACATGTTGAGAATAGCATTGGATGCCATCATCCTGACATTGCCATCCGGATCAGAAGAAGCCAATCCAATGGCCTGATCAAGAATGCGAGATTTGTTTTCGTCAGTAAACTTACTGAAGTGTGGCGCAACGTAATAAGCTCCGAGAGCTTGCGACGGCGGATCCATGTTGCCAATGCGATTAACAATAGCATCTTGCAGCCCTGGCGTTAGGTAATCGCCTAGATTACTGGCCGCTCCGACTTTCTGCAATGCTATGTCATCCGTGCTGTACCCCAATTCGGCTGTTAATGTCGCGGCCAGATCGATGGCTGATCGTCCAAGACGATTGGTCCGCCTTTCAAATCTCGCGAGGTCAGTTTCTGGCCCGGGTTGAGTGCCCCGAACGGCTGTTCGCTCGTGCGTCCCGAGGCCTTTGAAGCCCCCAAGATTTCGCGCTGTATCGCGCGGGTTAGCGGTTACCAGCCGTTCTGCAACATCGCTCAATGGCCCCTCTGGAACGTCACGGAGGCTACTGCTCCCCACGCCTTGAGATGATCTTGCAGCTGCACGTGCCCGTTTGTTATCGCGATCCATTGCTCGCCTCCAAAGTAGTTATTCTACCCAATGAGGTTACCACCAAAGCTTGACCTGCTAAACCGATATGATGTTACAGTTGTAGTATGGCAAAGGGTTCCCAGCTCTGTGGGTCTGCCAAGTGCCCGTCCAAGCCGAAGAAAATACGATGAAGCTGGCATCAAATGCGATGTGAACTGCCCCGGGCATTCCGGTGGCCGTTTCGTTTGAGTCACGCGGCTATGGCTGGTTCATCCAACATGCCGTAGTAGCGTTCCTCGGCTTCGGCCGGCGGGATGTTGCCGATGGGCTCCAGCAGCCAGCGATTGTTGAAGCAGTCGACCCATTCGAGCGTGGCGAACTCGACGGCCTCGAATGAGCGCCAGGGTCCGCGTCGATGGATCACCTCGGCCTTGTAAAGACCGTTGATCGTTTCCGCGAGAGCATTATCGAAAGAGTCGCCGACACTGCCCACTGCGGGTTCGACGCCGGCCTCCGCAAGCGCTCGGTGTATTGAATGCCGAACCCTAGAGAATCAGCCCTCAGAGCCTTTGGTAATAGACCGACCCCTCGCACCTGTTTGGGCTGGGTGTACAAGTCAGGTTTTCATCAGGTTGGACGAGTATGTCTGGCAGCCAGAGCGCGACCACTTCCGTGCCCGCCCGCTCGTCTGGCAGACACACAAAGGAGAAAGACATGCCGTCAGCTACAAGCAGCGCCATCGTTTCCTGCCGCAGATCATCGCCCATCCGGTCTGGCCCTCCTTCAGGTCCCCTTGGCCTGTGTCTCGTCGAGGAAATGGCCCGGGAGCGGGATCGTGGTTTCGTATGAGACAATCCGCCGGTGCGGCAACAAATGCGGTCCGCATACGGAGCCATTACGTCGCGGCACTTGATATTGCAGTGCAGCAAAGGTAGAGGGCCGCCCCTTATCGGAGTGTCGTCCATGGTCCTTACCAATACTGGTAGCGAGGCAGAACCCGTCGAACAGTCGAGCCATCCGGCAATCGAACAGCAAAGCCCCGAGGTGCTGATGCTAGGCGCGCTCGGCGTTGTCTATGGCGATATTGGCACCAGCCCGATCTACGCGTTCCGTGAGGCGCTGGTGGCGTCGTCGGGCGGCAATGTCGCCGAGCGCGGCGATATCCTCGGCGTTTTGTCATTGATCATCTGGTCGCTGACGATCATCGTCACCATCAAGTACATCATGTTCGTGCTGCGCGCCGATAACGGCGGCGAGGGCGGCGTGCTGTCGCTGATGGCGCTGGCGCGCGGCAGTTTCCCCAAGCGCTCGGCGCTGATGCTCGGCATCGGCATCGTCGGGGCATCGCTTTTCTTCGGTGATGCCGTCATCACACCGGCGATATCGGTGCTGTCGGCGGTTGAGGGCATGAATGTCGTCACGCCGACCTTCCAGCCCTATGTCGTGCCGCTGACACTGGTCATTCTTACCATGGTGTTTGCGGTGCAGCGCTTCGGCACGGGCGGGGTAGGATTGGTGTTCGGCCCGGTGACGGCGGTGTGGTTCCTGGCAATTGGCCTTTCCGGGCTCAACCACATCATCGCCGATCCGGAAATCCTGTGGGCGGTGAGCCCGCACTACATCGTCGCGTTTCTGATCAATTCGCCCGACGTCGCTTTCGTGACCATCGGCGCCATCTTCCTCGCCGTCACCGGCGCCGAAGCACTCTATGCCGATCTCGGCCATTTCGGCCGCAAGCCGATCGTGCTGGCCTGGCTGGCGATCGTGTTTCCCTGCCTGCTGCTCAATTATGCCGGGCAAGGCGCCTTCGTGCTGGCCAAGAATGGCGTCGTCGGCCATCCATTCTTCGAGATGAACGAAGGCTGGACGCTGATCCCGATGGTCGTGCTGGCGACGGCCGCGACTGTCATCGCCAGCCAGGCGGTCATCTCCGGCGCCTTCTCGCTGACCCGGCAGGCGGTGCAGCTCAATATGCTGCCGCGCCTGGAAATCCTGCACACCTCGGAGAAGCAGTCGGGCCAGATCTACATGCCGCGCGTCAATCTGTTGCTGGCGCTGGCGGTGATGCTGCTGGTCGTCGGTTTCGGCGAATCGAGCAAGCTCGCCTCCGCCTATGGCATCTCGGTGACCGGCAACATGCTGGTGACGACGGTGCTGCTGTTCGTCGTCATGACCCGGATCTGGAAATGGCGGCTGTGGGTGGCGGTCGCCATGACGGCGCTGTTCGGCTTCATCGATGTCGGCTTTTTTGCCTCCAACATCGTCAAAGTGTTCGAGGGTGGCTGGGCTTCGCTGGCGGTGGCCTTCACCATTGTGCTGGCTATGTGGACCTGGGTGCGCGGCAGCCGCTATCTGTTCGACAAGACCCGCCGCAACGAAATCCCGCTCGATTTCCTCGCCGGCAATCTCCTGAAGAAAAAGCCGCAGCTGGTGTCCGGCACCGCGGTGTTCCTGACGAGCGATCCACTCAGCGCGCCAACCGCGCTGATGCACAGCCTGAAGCACTACAAGGTGCTGCACGAGCAGAACGTCATCCTTTCGGTGGTGACCGCGCCGCAACCGGTGGTGCCCGACAGCGACCGGGTCAAGATGGAGACGGTCAACGAGCTGTTCATGCGGGTGACGCTGACCTTCGGCTACATGGAGCAGCCGAACATCCCGCGCGCGCTGGCGATCTGCCGCAAGCAAGGCTGGAAGTTCGACATCATGACGACCTCGTTCTTCCTGTCACGGCGTTCGCTCAAGGCCTCGCCCAATTCCGGCATGCCGGTGTGGCAGGACCGGTTGTTCATCGGCCTGGCGCGTACGGCGGCCGACGCGACGGAGTACTTCCAGATCCCGACCGGACGCGTCGTCGAGATCGGAACGCAAGTGACGATTTAGGGCATGCCGCGGTTGAGAAGAATCGGTGCTGTCACATTGATTGAGCGGTAAGGAAATTCAGGTAGCAGCGCGCCCGGCACTGTAAGTTTCAGCGGCTTGATGCAGCGATAGCTGGCCGGGACGGCTGTCACGCTGTGGCGACACACGCGATTTTGTTCCAGATTTGCATGGGGCGTTACGCAGGTCTCGATGTTGAGCCGATGACAGCGCATTGCAGGGAAAGTGAGCAGGTCGGCAATCGGATCATGGATGGAAACGAACCGCTGAAGCTGGCGTGCCGACTTGAAGCGTTTCATGATCCTTTCGCGTCGTCGGGTCGGCTGGTGCGAATTTTCCGCTCGATTTTCAGGCCTGTGTGCGACCGGTGTTCGACGCCGGGCATGAGGTCGCGCATGGCGGCATCATAGGATCGGAGCTTGTCGGTGATCATGATCCGTGGTGTCCGCCCTTGAGCTTTCAGCAACTTGCGCATCAGACGCTTTGCCGCCTTGGCATTTCGGCGGCTTTGTACCAGCACTTCGAGGACGAAGCCGTCCTGATCGACGGCACGCCAGAGCCACTGCTTCTTGCCACTGATAGCCACGACACATTCATCGAGATGCCATTTGTCGCCCAGGCAGCCGGCTGATATTGATCTCCTGGGCGGAATGCCGTCCGAATTTCTCCGCGCAGCTTCGAACGGTCTGATGCGTGACGATGATGCCGCGGGCCGCCAGCATGTCCTCAACCATGCGCAGGCTGAGCGGAAAGCGAAAGTAGAGCCATACCGCGTGCGCAATGATCTCGGCGGGAAAGCGGTGGCGACCATAGAGCGGATCACGAGCAACTTCTGACATGGCCCAATGTACGCACATCTTCATAAGCTGTCGGTTGTCTTTACGATGCCGCGCCAAGCGAGCAGCATCCGGCCGGCGGGGCCGACCCCGTCTCCCGGCCGTGAGCAGAACGGCATCGCGCAGGTGCCGCTTCATCCTCGACCGGCCAGCCTGCTTTGCCGTTACCGCCGCCGCCGAAAGCGCCAGGCGTTGCCGCCAGGCGCCGATCCGCCGGCAGCGGTTCGTTTCCACCGATGATCCGAGTGCCAACCAGTTCCACTTTCCCCCAATACCTGCGTAACGCCGCCATGCAAATCTGGAACAAAATCGCGTATGTCGCCGCAGCTGACAGCCGTCCCGACCAGCTATCGCTGCATCAATACGCTGATATCTTTACAGTGCCCGCACGCCTCTCGCGCGCCAACGGCCAGTCGGGTGTCGCGAATGAGGCGCGCTGAAGCCATCCGGCTCAGCCGATCATGGCGCTTCGGTTGCCGGGTTCGAGGTCGTGGCCTCTGCCGCTGCGCGATTCTAGCATTTGCGCCTTGGAGAGCTCTGCTTCAGCCTCGGCGAGGCATGGCTCGGCTGCGGTTCTCTGCCGCAGAAGGTCCGATTGCGAATTCTTGACGTTGTCACGACGTAGGCGAGCGGCCTTGGCGAACGTCGGATAAGCGAAATGATTGACATCGGAGATGCCGGCCTTCGTTTCCTCGGCGTTTAACTGGAAGTCCAGTTCTCGCGCCATGCGTTCGAAATCGGCAATCATGATGTCTAGCTGGTGCAACTGTCGCCGCTTCTCATTCACCTGAAATTGCTTCAGTCGGACCAGATTACCTCGTGGCTTCATGACTCGGTACTCCGGTACCCATTTCGTCCAATCAAACCGCTCTCTCCCCTTAACGTTAGGCCTACAGCGACTCTCACGTTTTCTGCTGCGAGCGGAAACATATTTTCCAAAATCCTTGGCCGATGGCTATGAGTTCAATGGCATCGACAAGCATGCGAGCGGGGGACTTAAGGGGCGGTAAAAAAAGGCGGAATAGGGCGATTTTCACAATGTCTGCATTGAACGCGTTGAGACCTGCGGCGGGCTTGACACACAAAGCAATCGTCAAGATTTGCGACATGGACGCCCGGGGGGCATGAATACGCCCGCCGTCAGCTACACGCCCCCCGATTTCCGCCGCCTATTATCGCCCACGCGGTCTGGCTTTATTTCCGGTTTCCGCTGAGCCTGCGCCTGGTTGAGGAAATGCTGCTGGAACGCGGCATCGTGGTTTCGTATGAGACAAGTCGCCGGTGGGGCATCAAGTTCGGGCTGGACTGCGCTCGCTGCTTGCGCCGCAAGCCGCGTGCCGGAATGACGTCTGGTACCTGAACGAAGTGGTCGTCACCATCGCCCGGCAAAAAGCTTTGGTTGTGGCGCACCGTCGACCAGGATGGATATGTGCTGGACGAAATCGTGCAAAACCGCCGCAACACCAAGGCCGCCAAGCGCTTGCTGACGCGGCTGTTGAAGAAGCAGGGGCTCGCGCCGAAGCGCATGATCACCGACTAGCTGCGCTCGTATGGAGCGGCAAAGCGACAGGTGATGCCGGACGTCAAGCACCGGTCGCACAAGGGGTTGAACAACGGAGCGGAGAATTCCCATGTGCCGCCGCGAAAACGGGAGCGGATGATGCAGGGGTCCGATCGCCGAGAGGCCTGCAACGCTTCGTCTCGACCTTGTCAGCCCTCCGCAACCTCTTCGTCCCGCCCCGCCCCAAACGTTCTGCTCTCGCCATACATGTTCATCGCCTCAGCGCGATGGCGCTGGTGATATCACGACGCGTTTGTACCGCTCGACCTACGCCACAGGTGCCGACGCTGTGACGAGCTTCGTCGGTCGCGTGTCGAGTGACGGCACCGGGGACAATTATCGTCGACCGCAGTCCATTGCCCAGACCAAGGCGCTTCTCGGCGTCGGCACGATGGCAAATCGCAGCGTCACGATCTCGGCCGCTGCCCCTTCTGGCGGCGTGGACGGTGATTTCTGGGTGCAGCCGTAATGGCCCTTTACGTCAAAGCCTCCGGGGTCTGGGGGGCGGCCAGCGCCGTCTGGGTGAAAATCTCAAGCCTCTGGACCAAGGCTCGACAGGTCTATGTGCGCAGCTCGGGCGTCTGGGAGAAAATGTTCCCGATAGATCTGGTCTTCAATGGCACTCACGAAGACTCGACTGCCACGACCGTTTACACCCACACCAGCATTCCGCTTCTTGTCGCGCCACACGCTAATCGTCGTGTCATCGTGACAACTGAGACCACTGACACCGAAAGTGCAGTGACCGTCAACAGTATGACGATTGGGGGTGTGGCTGCCACCCTTCTCGCTCAGGTGGAAAGCATCTTCAATTCTGGTGTGGTCTATCTGTCAGTGTGGTCAGCCCTCGTGCCAACCGGTACGACGGCAACGATCGTGACCACGTATAGTGAGAGCGTGTTCCGTGACTACATGTCGGTCGATACGACCACCAATTGGGATGGTGTGGTGGGCACTGTTGCCTCTGACAACAATTCAACGGGTGGCCTGACAACGACCGTCAGCATTGGTGCCCTGGGCGCAGCGATCGCAATTGCGGGCAACGCCACCAAGGGGGCATCGGCACTGCGACATGGACCGGGCTGACCCAACAGTTCTCAAACACACCAGTCACGGATACAAACCACAGCGGAGCAATGGCCATAGCTACCGCCGCCCAAGCTGCCCTCACCGTAACCTGTGCCTACAGCACTACTCCAGCACTTGCCGCACTGCTGGTGGTTCCGCGGTGCGCAACTCCTGACTGGCGACGGCGTCGGCGACATGCCTTACGGACTCGTATTGCCAGAGCTTGTAATCGTCGACAAACCAGCCAAGTCGGCTCTCGATCGCCGTAGCAAGCTCGTTATAGTCGAGGCTGTCGAGGCCGAGATCCCGCATTCTGGTTGTCATCGAGACCTCTACTTTTTCGGCAACTAGAGCGTTGAGGGTTTTGAGAACCAGTTGTTCAATTTCAAGTAATGTCATCACTAATACATGCCTTTTGCTTGCAGATTCAGGTAATGCAACCCTGATCGGGGCGCAACCCCCAAAACGAGGTGTGCGGTTGAAACATGTTCTTGTCATTGACGATGATGCCGCAATGCGGCGCCTCATCGCCGATGCATGCCCTGAAGGTAACCGCAGTCCACGATAGCAAGCAGTTTGACTATGTTCTTTCACGTGAGCCAG
>NZ_AYWP01000013.1:0-179404 GCF_000502435.1 Mesorhizobium sp. LNHC232B00 | reverse complement strand
GTCGCCGGCACCGGCGGCGCGCTGCCGGCCAATGGCGGCACGCTCGACCTCGAATTCGATGCGCTCAGGCGGGGCATCGCCGGCTTCGACCGGCTGTGGCTGCGCTGGCGTGGCCCGTTCGGACTGATCTGGAACCAGGTCGTCCTGCCGATGGACCGGAAAGTCGCGGTGCTGCCCGATGTCAGCAGTGCCCGCGACGAGGCGATCACATTGCTGCAGCGCTCCGCGCTTGTCGACGGCCACGCGCAAAGGCGGGCCGGCCAGGGCCGCGAATTCGAAGCGCTGAAGGACTATCAGCCCGGCATGGGCCGGCGGATGATCGACTGGAAGCGCAGCGCGCGCCACGGCAAGCTTCTGGCGCGCGAATTTCGCGTCGAGGAGAACAACAACATCGTGCTGGCGATCGACTGCGGACGGCTGATGTGCGAGCCGGTCGACGGCGTGCCCAAAGTCGACCGGGCGGTCACGGCAGCGCTGTTGTCGGCCTTCATCGCGCTCAAGGGCGGCGACCTCGTCAGCCTGTTCTCCTTCGACGCCAGGCCGCGCGTATCGAGCGGGGCGGTGCGCGGCTCGCCGAGTTTCATGATGATCCAGAAGCGCGCCGCCGAGATCGACTATTCCAGCGAGGAGACCAATTTCACGCTGGCGCTGACGACATTGGCGGCCAAGCTCGACAGGCGCTCGCTGGTCATCATCTTCACCGACTTCGTCGACCCGATCAGCGCCGAGCTGATGCTGCGCACCGTCGGCCGGCTGACCGAGCGGCATCTGGTGCTGTTCATGCTGATGAAGGATGCCGAGCTGGAGGCGCTGGCCGACATGGCACCCGCCACCCCGGAGGATGTGGCTCGCGCGGTCACCGCCGGCGGCCTGCTTCGGCAACGCCAGGTGGTGATCGGGCGGCTGCGGCTGCTCGGCGCGCATGTCATCGAGGCCGACCACCAGCGGCTCGGCCCGGCGCTGGTGGAGCGCTATATCCAGCTCAAGGAGGAGAACCTCTTATGACGCTGCCCGCCGGCACCGATGCGGTACGCCAGTCGCTGGCGAGCTTCCGCCAGGAGCGCGAGGCCGATTGGAAGGCATTCGAGGCGCTGCTTGCGCGCGTCGAGAAACGCGCCCCGCGCACGCTTTCGGAAGACGAACTGCTGTCGTTGCCGCTGCTCTACCGTTCGGCGCTTTCTTCACTGTCGGTCGCGCGCGCGACATCGCTGGACAGCGCGCTGATCGCCTATCTCGAGGCGCTGTGCCTGCGCGGCTATTTCTATCTCTATGGCGCGAAACGGGGCTTGCGGCAGCGCGTCGGCGATTTTTTCCTGCGCGACTGGCCAGCGGCGATCCGCGATCTGTGGCGCGAGACCTCGGTCTCGGTCGGATTGACCCTTGTCGGCGCCATTGCCGGCTATTGGCTGGTCGCCTCCGACAAGCGCTGGTACGACGCCATCATCGCGCCCAGCCTTGCCGGCGGCCGCAATCCGGATTCGTCGGTCGAGGCGCTGCGCAGCGTGCTCTATGATGGTGGCGGCAGCCACTTCCTGTCCGGATTTGCCGCCTATCTCTTCACCCACAACACGCAAGTGGCGATCCTGGCGTTTGCGCTCGGCTTCGCCTTCGCGGTGCCGAGCGTGCTCATCATCCTGATGAACGGGTGCATGCTCGGCGCGCTGTTCCAGGTCTACGCCGCCAAGGGGCTGGGCTTTGAACTTGGCGGCTGGCTGTCGATCCACGGCACGACCGAACTGTTTGCCATCGCGCTGGCTGGTGCGGCGGGCATGCGGATCGGCACGCGCATCGCCTTTCCCGGCGAATTGACCCGGATGGCCGCCGCCGCTCAAGCCGGACAAGTGGCGGCGACCGTGATGGTCGGCGTGATGGTGATGCTTTTGTTTGCCGGCCTGCTCGAAGGCATCGGCCGGCAGACGATCACCAGCGATGCGACCCGCTACGCCATTGGCGGCAGCATGCTGACGCTATGGATTGCCTATTTCTACCTGTTCCGGATGGTGCGGCATGGCAACAGCTAGGAACCCTGCTGCACTGATCAGGCCGTTGATCACGCCGGAGGGCGTCGACCTCAGGGTCAAGCTGGCGAACGCCGGCACCCGGGCTTCGGCCTTCCTGCTCGATGTGGTCATCATCGTCGCCGCCGCGGTGGCCGTCAGCCTGGTCGCGATCTTCGGCCTCGGCGGCCTTGGCCTGCGCGAGGCGGAGCCACTTTTCGTGGTCTGGATCATCTTCATCTTCCTGCTGCGCAACGTCTATTTCATCGCCTTCGAGGCGGGCCGGCGCGCGGCGACGCCGGGCAAGCGGATCGTCGGCGTCCGGGTCGCGTCGCGCGGCGGCGCGGGCCTCACGATCGACCAGGTCATCGCCCGCAATCTGATGCGCGAGCTCGAGGTGTTCTTGCCATTGTCGATCATTGCCGTGCGCGGTGGCACCGGCGTCGCCGATACGCTATCGACGATCTTCGGCCTGGTGTGGGCGCTGCTATTTTCGCTGTTTCCGCTGTTCAACCGTGATCGCCTGCGCATCGGCGACCTACTCGCCGGCACATGGGTGGTCGAGGCCCCAAAGCTGGCGTTGGTCGAAGACCTGTCGCTAAGGCAGGATCCGGCCGCCGGCCGCTTCCACTTCAGCCCGGCGCAGCTCGACGCCTACGGCATCGCCGAACTGCACAGACTGGAGGAAGTGCTGCGGCGCGATGACTATTTCGCGATGAAGGCGGTTGCCGAAACCATCGGCCGCAAGATCGGTTCGACGATCGAACCGAACGATTCCAAAGCCTTCTTGACCGCCTATTACGGTGAGCTCAGGGCGCATCTGGAACGCAAGCTTCTGCTCGGCAACCGCAAGGCCGACAAATATGCGCGGTAGTCGGATCTCTACGCCAGCCGGGCTCCCTATCCCAGCCACTTCTCATAGTCGGACACCAAGAGGTGCACCGGCGCGACATCCTCGTCGATGTTGGAGAAGCGGCCGATCGGCTCGCGGAAGACATTGTCGGTGAGATCGTCGTTGACGGTCGACACCTCGCCGATCAGCACGTCCTTGCCCTCTGCCCAGAAGGCATGCCAGACGCCCGGCAGCAGCGTGACGCTCTGGCCCGGGTCGAGCTTCAGCAGCCCGCCGGCCGGCATCCTGTGGATGGTCCCATCGACCGGCACCGACACTTCGGCCTTGGGATCGATGCCGCCGTCGCGATCGTGCATGAACAGCTCCAGCACCAGCTTGCCGCCGCCGCGGTTGATGATGTCCTCGGCCTTGATGTTGTGGCGGTGCATCGGCGACAGTTGGTCCTTGCGCGAGATCATGATCTTCTCGGCGTAGAGCATGCCCATGCCCTTCTTCATGTCCTCGTAGCGGCCGTTGCGAACGGTGAACAGGAACAGGCCAAGCTCGTTGAATTTCTCCTGGCCGTAATCAGTGATGTCCCAGCCGAGCCGCGAGGTGAAGATGGCGGAGGAATCGACCTGGCGCGCCTTCATCTCCTCGGGTGACCAATAAGCGAAGGGCGGCATGATATAGCCAAACGAGCGGATGAAAGCGTCGGCTTCGCGGATGATGTCGTTGATGGCGGAGCGTTTCATGATCATGATCCTTCGTGTCGATATGCTTTGTTTGGCAGCATGCATGCCGTTGTTCCAAAACCATTGGCCACTTTTGGCGACATGCACGGCAATTCGCATAGCCGAACACTGGTGCGGTGTCGATCCATCCAGCCGCCTGCCCCGCCCTGGCCGTGAACCGATGGCCCACCGATCCCGTCCGCTGGCTGCGTGACACCACGAGCTTTCGAGGCCATAACCCCTGCGGAATTCAGGAGTGACAGCTGATGCCGACCATCCATGACCTCGATACGCCATCGATCCTGATCGACGCAGCGCGCGCCGAAGCCAATATTGCCCGCGCGCAGGCCCATGCCGACAAGAACGGGCTGAAGCTGAGGCCGCATATCAAGACGCACAAGCTGCCCTACTGGGCGAAGAAGCAGGTGGCGGCGGGCGCGGTCGGCATCACCTGCCAGAAGATCGGCGAAGCCGAGGTGATGGCCGATGCCGGCCTGACCGATATTTTTCTCCCTTACAACATCCTAGGCCGCGCCAAACTGGAGCGGCTTCTGGCGCTGCACAGGCGCGTAATCTTGTCGGTGACGGCAGACAGCACGGAGACCATCGACGGGCTGGCCGCCACCTTCACCGATGCCGGCCATCGTCTGACGGTGCTGGTCGAGTGCGACACCGGCATGGGGCGCTGCGGCGTACAGACAGCGGGTGAAGCGGTTGGGCTGGCAAGACAGATCGACACGGCCAAAGGCCTCGCCTTCGGAGGGCTGATGACCTATCCGGCCGCGGGCCGTGCGGCGGAGGCCGAAGCCTGGCTCGCCAACGCCAGCCAGGCGCTTGCCGTCTGCGGTCTCGCCTGCGAGCGCATCTCCAGCGGCGGCACACCGGACATGTGGCGTTCCAGCAAGGACAGCGTCGTCACCGAGTATCGCCCCGGCACCTACATCTATCTCGACCGCTATCAGGTCGCCAAAGGCGTCGGCGCGCTCGACGATTGCGCGCTGACGGTGCTGTCGACGGTGGTCAGCCACCCGACACCGACCCGCGCCATCCTCGACAGCGGCAGCAAGGCGCTGTCCAGCGACACGCTGGGGCTGCCCGATTTCGGCGAGCTGCTCGGCGTCTCCGGCGCGCGGGTGACAGGCCTGAGCGAAGAGCATGGCACCGTCACGCTTTCCGGCGATGGCAAGCTTAAAATCGGCGAGCGCGTGCGCGTGGTGCCCGACCATTGCTGCGTCGTCACCAATTTGTTCGACGAGGTCAACCTGATCGACGGCGAGACGGTGCTGGAAACGCTGCCGGTGGCCGCGCGCGGGCGGATGCGATGAATTAGGCCGGCTGCCGCTCGGCCTGCCGTGCCGCCACGCGACGCATGGCGATGACCCGGCGGCGGCGGATTTCGGTGCGCATTGCCATCAGATGCAATGCGAAGAACAGCACCGTGAAGCCGATAGCCATGACCAGCAGCGGCCAGAGCATCGAGGCGTCGATGGTCGATCCCCCCATGCGGAACACCGAGGCCGGCTGGTGCAGCGTGTTCCACCAGTCGACCGAAAATTTGATGATTGGGATGTTGATGAAGCCGACCAGCGTGATGATGGCGGCGGCCCAGGCGGCGCGGCTGGCGTCATCGAGCGCACGGGTCAGCGCGATGATGCCGAGATACATCAGGAACAGCACGAAGACCGAGGTCAGCCGCGCATCCCAGACCCACCATGTACCCCACATCGGCTTGCCCCAGATCGAGCCGGTAATCAGCGCCAGTGCGGTGAAGGCGGCACCAATGGGGGCGGCCGATTTCAGCGCGACATCGGCCAGCGGATGGCGCCAGACCAGGGTGCCGAGCGCCGAGAGCGCCATCAGCGTGTAGCACATCATGGCGAGCCAGGCGAAAGGCACATGGATGTACATGATGCGAACGGTGATGCCTTGCTGGAAATCCTCAGGCGCGGTGAAGCTCATATAGAGCCCGACGGCGAGGACAAGCGCCGCAATCGTTGCCAGCCACGGCACGACCTTGTCGGCCAGCCCGACGAAGCGCGTCGGGTTGGCAAGATCGGTCCAGCCGGTCAGGCGTGAGGTGATGTCGCTCATGCGGCCTTACATAGACCGCCGGGGCGGCTGGGGCAATCGATCGGCGATGTCGCAGTCGTATAAGCCTCCTCCTTCTCCCCTTGCGGAGAAGGTGGCCTCGCGAAGCGAGGTCGGATGAGGGGTGTTCCAGCGGAGTGAGACGTTGGCGTTCCCTGGAACACCCCTCAACCGTCTCGGCGCTGCGCGCCGATCCACCTTCTCCCACAAGGGGAGAAGGAAGAACAGCTCNGTTCCCTGGAACACCCCTCAACCGTCTCGGCGCTGCGCGCCGATCCACCTTCTCCCACAAGGGGAGAAGGAAGAACCGTCACCTGCTTACGCGGCCTCGCCCTGCACGGAGCGGCTGAGGCGGCGGACTTCCTCGTCGTTGAGGAGGCCGCCGGCGCGCAGCAGGCTGGCGAAGCGGCCATTGCGCAGCGACAATTCGGCGAAGCCACCCATCTCGATCACCTTGCCCTTGTCCATGAACACGACCAGGTCGGCGTCGCGAACGGTGGTCAGGCGGTGGGCGATGATGAAGGTGGTGCGGTCGCGCCGCAACTCGTCGATCGCTTCCTTGACGCGGTCCTCGGTCTCGACGTCGAGCGCGCTGGTCGCCTCGTCGAGCACCAGGATCGGAGCATCCTTCAGCACGGCGCGGGCAATGGCGATGCGCTGGCGCTCGCCACCCGACAACTGGCCGCCACGCTCGCCGACCACGGTGTCGTAGCCGCCGCTCTTGGCCAGGATGAAGTCCTGCGCGGCAGCCGCGTTGGCGGCGGCATGGATCTCGTCATTGGTCGCATCGGCGCGGCCGACGCGGATGTTGTCCTCGATCGAACGATTGAGCAGGCCGGCATCCTGGAACACGGTGGCGATCGAATGGCGCAGCGACTTGCGGGTCACCGTGCGGGTATCGATGCCGTCGATCAGGATACGACCGTGCGACGGCGAGAAGACACGCTGCAGCAGGTTGATGAGCGTCGTCTTGCCGGCACCCGTCGGTCCGACGATGGCGACGGTCTGGCCGGCCTGGACCTCGAAGGAAACGTCGCTGACGCCCTGGCCCGAATTGGGGAATTCGAAGCCGACTTCCTCGAAGCGGACATGGCCGGTGACGTTGGTGAGATCGCGCAAGCCATCCGGTTCGGCGACATCGGCGGCCGAGTCCTCGAGCTTGTAGAAGTCCTCGAGCTTGGCGCGGGCCTCCGAAATCTGGTTGGCGAAAGCCGACATCTGGTCGAGCCGCGAGATCAACAGCGTGGCAAAGCCGGTAAAGGCGATCACATCGCCAACCCGCAACTGGCCGTGGGTGACCAGATAGGCGCCGATCAGAAGCACCACCATCATCGAGATGGTCGACGACAGGCGATTGAGCGCATTGGCGATGGCCCACCAGTCGAGCACCGGATTCTGCGCGTCGAGCAGGTTCTTGACATAGCGGCGCAGGGTCTCGGCCTCATGGCCAAGGCGGTTGTAGCTCTGGAGAACAGCGACGTTGCTGACGGAGTCCGTCACATGCGCGAACACCTTGTGATAGTGGCGCTCGACGGCGGCCTGGCCGGCCTTGGTGCGCTTCATCACCAGCCGGCCTATGCCGACATAGAGGATGCCGAGGCCAAGCAGCACCATCGACATACGCACATCCATGCTAAGTGCGGTCGGCACCAGCAGGACAAGTGCAACCGCCGTGGACAGATGCTGGCGCATGAATTCGAGCCACAGGCTGAACAGCGTCTCCACCGCGCGCAGCAGCGTGTGCAAGGCGTTCGACGTGCCGCGCTGATGGTGCCAGGCAAGCGGCATGGTGATGACGCGCTCGAAGGACTGGCACAGCACTTCGCTGCGCCGGGCGTGAGCAAAGCGATCGGCGCCGCGCGCCACGAGAACGAAAGCTAGGACGTTGAAGGCGCCCAAACCGGCCCACACGGCAAGCGTGGAGAATACCGAGCCATGCGCCGAAATTGCATCGATCACCCGGCCAAACATGATTGGCTCCAGGATGGCGATGGCGGCAAGGGCGATATTGGCGCCGCAAATCAGCGCGACGCGCTTCTTGTCGGCGGCCAAATACCCCAGCGCTCTCCAATAGATCTGCAGAAGTGACACTTCAGCTACTCCGCCAACTCTCTATTGTGCTCAATTCCAGTATTGTGCACTGCACCATTTAATGACACGTAACGGTTGACGCGTCGCAAAACAATGCCCGTCTATCGCTTCCGTTCCCATTTAGCGAACAAAAGATGACGACGATGCGAAATCTGACGTGATCACCTAACGGTTTGAGATAAAAGGTGAAATGTCAGCCTTGCGGCAAAATCATGGCAACGGCAGAGCAGTGCCACATTTTTAATCACAGCAGGCTTGAACGGCCTATTCAGGGGCCACCCGGCGGTTGCCGCCACGGATCTCGCGCAAGTAAACCGGGCGCGGCTTCGCGCGCCCCGCAGGACGCGCGATGGGTCGGATTAACCTTTTGATTTCACCCCGGTATCTTGACCACAACCTCGGTCTGGCTGCCGGCTTTGGGTTCGAAGGATGCGGACTTTGTCTTCGAACCATTGACTTCAAGCGAGATGGTCTTGGTTTTTTTGTCGCGAATGACATGAACCTTGATCTCGGCGCCCAGCATTTTGAGCGAGGCCTGGTAACCGTCCCAGTGGCTGGGCAGTTTCGGCCGTAATGTGATCTGCTTGCCGCGCCGTTCGATGCCGAGAATGCCTTCGACCGCCGCCCGGTAGAGCCAACCGGCCGAGCCGGTGTACCAGGTCCAGCCGCCACGGCCTCCCTTGTCGTCTCCGGCATAGATGTCGGCCGCGACCACATAGGGTTCGACACGGTAATGCTCGGCCGAGGCCTCGTCGAAGGCGTGGTTGACCGGGTTCAGCATCGAGAAGCAGCGATAGGCTTCGTCGGTCAGCCCCATCTCGGCCAGCGCAATGACGAACCAGGTGGCGGCGTGGGTGTACTGGCCGCCATTCTCGCGCACGCCTGGCGGATAGCTCTTGATATAGCCGGGGTCCTTCTGCGTCTTCGAGAAGGGCGGTGTGAACAGTTTCACGATCTTGAGCTTGTCGTCGACGAGCAGCTTCGTCGCCTGCTGCATCGCCGTCGTCGACCGCGCCGGGTCGCCCTCGCCCGAAAGCACGCTCCAGGATTGTGCGATGGAGTCGATCTTGCACTCCTGCGACGTGCGGGAGCCCAGAGGCGTGCCGTCGTCGAAGCTGCCGCGCCGGTACCATTCGCCGTCCCACGCCGTGCTTTCAAGCGCCCGCTTCAGCGCCTCGGCATGCTTTGCCCAGGCCTGCGCGCGCTTGGTGTCGCCCTCGGCCTTGGCGACGGGGGCGAAATCGCCCAGCGTCTTCAGCAGGAACCAGCCCAGCCACACGCTCTCGCCCTTGCCGTGCTCGCCGACGCGGTTCATGCCGTCGTTCCAGTCGCCGCCGAGGATCAGCGGCAGGCCGCCAGGACTGCTGCGCTTGATGGCAAGGTCGAGCGCACGCGCGCAATGGTCGTAGAGCGACACGGTCTTCTTCGAGATTTCCGGGGTGAAGAAGGCATCGTGTTCGCCCTCGCCCAGCGCCTGCCCGTCGATGAAGGGCAGTTGCTCCTTCAGGATGCCGGCGTCGCCGGTCACCGTCAGATAGCGCGCCGTGGCATGGGCCAGCCAGACCACATCGTCGGAGATCATGGTGCGCACGCCGGCTCCGGTGCGCGGCAGCCACCAGTGCTGCACATCACCCTCGGGGAACTGTCGCCGCGCGGCATTGAGGATCTGGTCGCGCGCCAGCGTCGGATCGTGCGCCAGCAGAGCCAGCGTGTCCTGCAACTGGTCGCGGAAGCCAAAGGCGCCGCTCGCCTGGTAGAAGGCCGAGCGGGCGCGGATACGGCAGGCAAGGCTCTGGTAGGGCAGCCAGTGATTGACCATGGCGTCGAGGGCCTTGTCCGGCGTCTCGACCTGGATGGTGTCGAGGAAACCGCGCCACTCGCGCTCGTTGTCGGCCAGGCGCTGGTCGAAATCCTTGCCGCGGTGCCTTTCCACCAGCGCGCTCGCCTGCGCGGAGGACTCGGCGTCGCCAAGCAGCCAGAGCAGCGTGACGTCGCCACCGGCCGGAATCTCGATGTCGCGGGCGATCGCCGCGCAAGGATCGTCTCCGGCCTCGACGCGGCCCGACAAGGCCGCACCGCTCAGCACCGCCTGCGGCAGCTCGCTGGAGCCATGCCGGCCGAGGAATTCGGCGCGGTCCGCCGTCACCGAGTGGACGCCGGCATCGGCGGCGAGGAAAGCCACCCGCTCGCTGAAATCGAGGCCGTATGGGTTTTGCGCCAGCAACGCGCCGGTCGCGCCGTCGCGCGACGGGACGATGGTTGCCGCGGTGCGGGACCGATGCCCGCCAAGCACCCATTCGGCATAGGCATAGACGCGCAGCCGCGACGGCACCGAGCCGGAGTTCTGGATGCGCAGGCGCGTGATCTTCACCGGATCGATGGGATCGACGACATGGGTCAAGTCCATCGACAGAGGCCCGCGCTTCGAGCGGAAGGTCGAGAAGCCCTGGCCATGCCAGGCCTCGTAGGTCATCGAGGGATCGCGCACCATGGCTGCGAGCGGCGAGAACGCCCTGCCGCTGGCCTGGTCGTAGATATAGATGCCCTCGCCCGGCCGGTTCGAGACCGGGTCGTTCGACCACGGCGTCAACTGGTAGTCGCGGCTGTTGCGGCTCCAGGTGAAGGCAGCACCCTCGGCCGAGGTGTGGAAGCCGAAAGAAGCATTTGAGACGACGTTGATCCATGGCTGCGGCGTGGTGCGCCGGCCGGCAAGGCGCACCACATAGTGCCGCCCGTCGCCGTCGAAGCCACCGAAACCGTTCCACTGGCTGAGGCCGGCGCCATCGGCGCTGACATCGGCCAGGGCCTGCGAGGCGAACGCATGCGTCGTCGGCGCCGTAATTTCGCGCGGAGCCGGCAGCCCGCCCGGCTGAAGGCCGTCGCGCGCCTGCAAGGCAGCCGCATCGGCCCGCTCGATCTGGTCGAAGATAGTGCCGTTGCGCGTGTGCAGCACCACCCGGGCGACGGCGAGCAGCGTCCTGTAGGTGGTTTCTTCCATCAGGTCGCGGCGCACCGCGAAGATGTGCTGTCGGGGGCCGAGTTCCTTGCCGCGCAGACGGCTGTTTTCACACAGCGTCTCGACCGCACGCTGCAGGTCCTGGACGTAGGACGAGGCCTGCTCGTTGACGACGACGAAGTCGATCATCATGCCGCGGGTGCGCATGTATTCCTGGAAGCGCAGCGCCTGGGCAACGATCTCCAGATCGGCGACATCGCCGATCCTGACCAGGAAGATCGGGAAGTCGCCGGAAATGCTGGTCGGCCACAGGCTCGACTGCTTGCCAAGGCCCGCAGCGATGGAATCGGCCGGCAGGCGCAGGAACGGATCGGGATAGATCAGATAGCGGGCCAGTTTCTGCACATTGGCGGCATCGGCGAGGCTGAGGCCCATATGGCGGGTCTGCACCTGGCTGCGGGTCCAGGCAAGCATGGCCTGGCGGGCAAAGCTCTCCTGATGGTCGAGGCGGTTTATGGCCTCCTCCAGCTCGGTGCGGTTGGCCCCGACGACGGTCCAGAAAGTCAGCGATATCTTCTTGTTGGCGGGCACGCGCACCTGGCGGCGCAGAGAGGCGATGGGATCGAGCGTGAAGCCGGAGCGGCCGCCGAGCCTGGCGCCGGGATCGAAGGCGGCGGCATCGACGATGGTGCGGCCACGGCCGATGAAGGCGCGCCTGTCGGTCTCTGCCTCGGCGTCACGCGCCGGCCCGGACGGATCGGTGACGAAATGCACCAGGGTGATGTCGGGCTCGCTGGTTTCGCGCTTGCGGCGCGTGGCGAAGATCGCGCCGTTGTTGGCGGCGATTTCGGTCTCCACGAACATCTTCGAGAAGGCCGGATGCGCGTTGTCGGAAGCCTCCAAACCCAGCACCAGCTCGGCAAAGGACGTCACTTCGATGTGGCGGTCGGTCGGCCCTTCGTTGAACAAGGTGACCCGCCGGCCTTCGCCATTGCCTTCGGAGACGACGATGCATTCCACTTCGGAGCGCAGCGTGCCAACCAACTTTACGAAGCTTGCCTTGTCATCGGAGAACAGGGTCTGCGTCTTTTCCTCGGCCGCGCGCTTGGGCTCCGATGTCGCCGACCACCAGTCGCCCGTGGTGGCGTCGCGCAGGAAAATGTAGGAACCAAGCCGGTCCTCGACCGGGTCGGGCTGCCAGCGCGTGACGGCAAGATCGCCCCAGCGGCTGTAGCCGGAGCCGGTCGCGGTCACCATCACCGAATAGCGGCCGTTCGACATCACGTTGGTCGAACGCAGCGCCCGCATGGGATCAAGCACGATGCGGGTATCGGGGCTCTCGATCTCGGTCTCGTCCTTGGAGCGCTCGTCGGCCTCGGTGCGGACGGTCGCCGTCGGGATGTCGCGCGGCGCCCTCTCCTGCAGCAAGAGTTCGGCCGATTCAATGACCGGATCGCTGTGGAAGCGGTCGCGCAGGCGACCCTCGAAGATCGCGTCGGCCACCGCCGCGATCGACATGCCCGAATGGTGTGCATAGTAATTCAGCACGACCGCATGGTTGGTGCCTTCAGGCACGCGCTGCGGCGTGAAATCGACCGCATCGTAATAGCCATGGGGACCAAGCGCGCCGATCTCGCGCAAACGCGCAAGATTCTGCACGGCTTCGCGCGGGTTGAACTGCGCCGCCAGTATGGTGGCATAGGGTGCGATCACCGTGTTCTGGCCAAGGCCGCGCTTCAGCCCAAGCCCGGGCACGCCGAAATTGGTGTACTGATAGGTCAGTTCCCGGTCGCGGGCATTGTAGGCCGCTTCCGAAATGCCCCACGGCACGTTCTTCTGGCGGCCGTACTGCATCTGGCGCTTGATGATCAGCTTGCTGGTCTGGTTGAGGATCGAGCCTTGCGGCTCCTTCATCACCAGCGGCGGCATCAGATACTCGAACATCGAGCCCGACCAGGACATCAGCGAGCCCTGGAAGCCGATCTCGACGATCGGGCGGCCGAGCCGGAACCAGTGCTCGGTCGGCAGGTCGCCCTTGGCGATGGCGAACAGGCTGGTCAGCCGCGCCTCGGAGGCGAGAAGGTCGTAGCAGCTTTCGTCCAGCTGATGTTCCTCGACCCGGTAGCCGATCGACAGAAGCTTGCGTTCCGGTCGCATCAGGAAGGCAAATTCCATCTCGAAGGCGAAACGGCGCGTGCGCTCGCGCAAGGTCAGGAGCTTGGCGCGCAGCGCCTCGACGGCGTTTTCGTCGCTGTGAGCATCGTGGACATGCGCCTCGCAAGTCGCTTCCAGCCTGGCCGCCCAGTCGACGATGATGTCGCTCTGGGCCGATGCCGCCTCGGTATGAATGGCGGTCGCCAGCTTGCGGATCTCGCCCGCCAGCACGGCCAGGTTGATGGTGCGGATCGAGGCCATCTCCGGCTGCGCCTTAATAGTATCGACCGCACGCCGCATGCCGTCGAGGCGGTCGACGAGACGCTGGCGCAAGGGCCGCAACTGGCGGCGGTCGTCAGGCAGCTCATCGAGGCTTTCACTGAGGATGGTGACGGTGTCGAGAATGCCCTCGAAATCGCCCTGGAGGTGAACGGAAGGCGCTTCCGCCCATTCGGCACAGGCAGCCGCCACCGCGACAAGATGGCCAGCGAGGTTGCCGCTGTCGACAGCGGAAATATAGAGCGGATAGAGCGGCTTCAGCGTCGTGGTGTCATACCAGTTGAAGAGGTGGCCGCGCTCGCGCGGCATGCTCTCGATGGTCGCCATGGTGGCGTCGATGCGGGTGATGGCGTCGGACAGGCTGATCCAGCCGAAATCGCGCGCGGAGACGACCGACAAGAGGTAGACACCGACATTGGTCGGCGAGGTGCGCGGCGCCACGACCGGCGCCGGGCTCTCCTGGAAATTGTCGGGCGGCAGATGGTGATGCTCCGCCGTGACGAAGGTTTCGAAATAATGCCAGGTGCGCCGCGCCACGGTGCGCAGCGTATGGATATCGGCCTGCGATATGCGCAAGCGGTCCTCGGTTTCCGCCGAGCGGCTGATCCAGCTGGCGATCGCCGGCGAGCCGATCCAGAACAGCGCGAAGAAGAAAGCGACGAAGGCGCCGGTGGAATCGGCCAGCACCGGAATGGCGAGGCCGACGAAGCCGATGATCACGGCGCCGTACATCATGCCGTAGTACGAGCCGATATCGTTGTCGCCGGCCTTGTGGGCCTGCGAAGCGGTGCGCCATTCCAGAAGGTTCTGGCGGCTGACGAACAACCGGTAGAGCGTGCGCACGATGGCATCGCCCATCATCCAGGCGTTGTGCGCCATCAGCACGATCTTCAGCGCCACCATGGCGGTGCCGAAGGCGACGTCGCGGGCGAGTGCCGAGAAATGGCCGCGCGGCGTCTGGTCGCCACTCTTGGGCAGGATGGCGTTGACGACGTCGAAGGTCGGCGCCATGAACAGGCTGAGGATCAGCAAGGCCTGCCATTGCGCGGCCTGCGTGAAGGGCAGCAAGGTCCAGCCGGCGATCGCCGCCATCACCCAGAAGATGGGCGTCAGCGAACGGCGCAGATTGTCGATCATCTTCCAGCGCGACAAGGCCGGAACGCCGGAGCGCGGATCGAGGATGAAGCCCAGGAGCTGCCAGTCGCCGCGTGCCCAGCGATGGTGGCGTGAGGCGTCGACGGAGTAGCGGGTCGGATAGTCCTCGACCAGCTCGACATCGGTGACCAGCGCCGAACGCGCCAGCGCGCCCTCGAGCAGATCGTGGCTGAGGATGGTGTTTTCCTCGATGCGGCCCTTCAGCGCCGCCTCGAAGGCGTCGACGTGATAGAGACCCTTGCCGGTGAAGGAGCCATCGCCGAAGACATCCTGATAGAGGTCCGAGACGGCGAAGACATAGGGGTCGAGGCCGCGGTTGGCCGAGAATACACGCTGGAAGAACGAGGCTTCGTCGCCGCTGGTGAGCGAAGCGGTGATGCGCGGCTGCAGGATTGTATAGCCGGCGGTGACGACGCGCCGCGTTGCGTCGAAATGCGGGCGGTTGAGCGGATGGCAGAGCTTGCCGACCAGGGTCGCCACCGCGTCGCGGGTGGTGCGCGTATCGGCGTCGAGCGTCATCACATGGACGACTTTCTCCGGCAGCGGCACCTCCAAGGGCAGGAAGGTGGTGTCGCTGTCGCCACGCAGCAAAAGGTCAAGCTCATGCAGCTTGCCGCGCTTGCGCTCCCAGCCCATCCAGGCGCCTTGCGCCGCGTTGAAGAGCCGGCGGCGGTGCAGGAGGTAGAAGCGCGGTGCGCCCTCCGAGGGATAGCGGGCGTTGAGGCGGGCGATCTCGGCGTGGGCGAATTCGAGGATCTCGGTGTCGGCCGCATCGATCTCGATCTTGCTGTCGGGCCAGTCCGACAGCAGCGCGAAATGGATCTCGTCCGCGAGATTGGCGAGATAGTGCACTTCGATGTTGCGGATGTTTTCCTCGACATCGTCACGCGAGCCGATCAGCGACGGCACCACCACCAGCGTGCGCGCCTCGGCCGGCACGCCATGCCTGTAGTCATAGCCGATAAGGCGTGTCGGCTTGAGGAACAGCGAGACCACGGTGTTGAAGAAGGCCAGCGCGCCCTCGCTCGCCGGTACGGCAAACAGAGCCAGCATCAGGACGATCGAGGTCACCGACAGACCGAGGTTGGCCAAGGCATTGCCGGTGACGACAAGCAGCAGAGCGGTCAAAGCAAACACCGGCAGCACGATGCCCACCCATCCGGTCTTGGCGAAGGTGCGCTTGACCGTCTGGCTGATCGTCTGCCGATAGCCGATCGCCTTCTCCAGCTCCAGCCGGCGCGGGCCGACGAGGAAGAAACCGACATCGGTGTGCGCGGACGGAGCCGGCACGGAATCAGCAGCATCGCCAGCCGGTGCAAGTTCACTGGCGGCATGTTCGCTTGCGGCTTGGCCGGCCAGTTCGATAGCCTTTTCGGCGACGCGGTATTCCGACAGGTTCGAACGGCGCGCCAATTCCTCGATCGCGGTGCGGTATTGATCGCGCGAGAAGAAGTCGAGAGCGGCGAAGTCGGTGCGCTCGCGCAGCACCGTATCGATACGGCTGACGCCCTCGAACCACACCGTCCAGTCGACGTCGTTGATGAGGCGCAGGCCGCGGATGATGTTGCCGGTCGTCACATTGCCGCTGGAGAGCGTGTGGTGCTCGGAGATGATGATCTCCTCGGCATCGGAGCCGGTCTTCTCGAGCTCGCCTTCAAGCCATTCCAGGGCCTTGCCGGCATTCTGCGACCCATCGCGCAGGCGATAGAGAAGCTGGGTGGCAAAGGTGGTGTCCTGCGCGTGCGCGCTGAAATTGGCCAGGATCGCCTGCCGGTCGGCACTGTCGTCGGTCGCCAGCACCTTGTCGGCCACGTCGTTTGAGATCTGGCGCATCTGGCGGGTGCGATTGACCCTGACCGCCAGCCGGCGGAGATTCTCGATCAGCACGAAGCGCAGGAGTGACGGCAGGGCCCAGAGCTCGCCGATCTTCAGCGGCTCGACCGACTGAAAACCCTGGACGATCGCCTTGAACATGGTTGCCGAGACGGAACTGTCCGAATGCGCCACATAGGTCCAGGCCAGCGCCAGCGCGCGCGGCACGGTGCCGCCATCGGGCAGCTTCAACGTCGGCAACTGGCGATAGAAGCGGCGCGGCAGATCGCGCTTGACCTGGAAAATGGTCTCCTCGACCAGGTAGTTGTTGTCGAGCAGCCATTGCGCGGCCGGGGTGATCGTCTCTCCCTTGCCCTGCGCCGCATTGGTCGACCGGTAGACTTCCAATATCTTCTTGGCGCTGTCGCGGATGCGGGCCTGGAAGTCGAATGGCGTCAGACCGAACAGGTCGGTGAGATCGCCTTTTGCCAGGCTTTCACCGAGCAGCCGGAGGCGTTCCTCCGGCAAGAAGGTCGATCTTATCGGCTCTTCCGTGATGGCCGGAAAGCTCGCGCTCGTCTTCTCGATGTGGGCTGGATTCGTCTGAATATTCATTGAAAATTCCGTAAGCGGCCACTCAGCGGCGTCACCGCCACGGCAATGGCCCTAAAACCGATTCAAATGCAATTGGTTGCATAATCCCACTTGCCGAAAGTTTGCTTCCGCACCGCGACAGGGCGTCATCTCTCGACAACATTCAAAGACGAGCGCCCCTCTCCTCGTCGGGGTCGATCGACGGGGAGGATTCAGGCTTTTTCGTGATGCCGGCAAGAGCTTACGCTATATTTCGCCGGCATCGCGATCATGTTTGGAAACAAGCGTTAATCGTTGCCGCGGATGCCGCCGATGCGGATCACGAACAGCGTCGTGTCATGGGTAGGCTGGGCAAGCAAGCTGGGCTGGATAGGCAGGGTGACGGCGGCGCGCTCGACCAGCAGCGTGTCGAGCGGACCAAGGCGAGCCGGTTCGGCGGCGGCGATGACCACCTCCCCGTCCAGGCACAGGATGAGAGTCGTGCCGGGCTCCGTCCGGATTTCCACTGGGGCAGAAACGGCCAGGCGTTCGACCGAGTGCGTCGTCCTGCCGCGGCGGGTCATGACGTTGAGGTCGGTGACCGGCCCGCCAACCAACGCGACCGACGTCGGCACGTCGGCCGGAAAGGAAAACAGGGCGGTTGTCCTGTTGACCGATGTCGGCGGGCGGCCGGCAATATCGAGCGCGATGCCGTCGCCTTCAAGTATGGCGAGCGTGCGATCGATCCCGGCAAACTGCGAGAATGGGCCGCTGCCTTCGACGCGCGCCATCGAGACGCGCCAGTCGAAATCGTCGAGCCCGGCACCGGCGGGCGAGACGGCGATCTCGGTCGTCGTGCCGCCGCCGTTCTTCCACGGCATGACGCGGTAGTCGGCAGCGCGAAGGATACGCATGAGTTCAGCCTGTCAGCCGAGAATGCTGGGCAGGTTGAGCTGGTGTTCCCTGGCGCATTCAATGGCGATGTCGTAGCCGGCGTCGGCATGGCGCATGACGCCGGTCGCCGGGTCGTTCCACAGCACCCGCTCCAGGCGCCTTGCGGCGTCCGGCGTGCCGTCGGCGACGATGACCATGCCGGCATGCTGGGAAAAACCCATGCCGACGCCGCCGCCGTGATGCAGCGATACCCAGGTGGCGCCCGACGCCGTGTTGAGCAGCGCATTGAGCAGCGGCCAGTCGGAGACGGCATCCGACCCGTCCTTCATGGCTTCGGTTTCGCGGTTGGGCGAAGCGACCGAACCCGAATCGAGGTGATCGCGGCCGATGACGACCGGCGCCTTGAGTTCGCCCTTGGCCACCATCTCGTTGAAGGCGAGGCCGAGCCGGTGCCGGTCGCCCAGACCGACCCAGCAGATGCGCGCCGGCAGCCCTTGAAAGGAAATGCGCTGGCGCGCCATGTCCAGCCAGTTGTGCAGATGGGTGTTGCCCGGCGTCAGTTCGCGCACCTTGGCGTCGGTCTTGTAGATGTCCTCGGGATCGCCCGAAAGTGCGGCCCAGCGGAACGGACCGATGCCACGGCAGAACAGCGGCCGGATATAGGCGGGCACGAAGCCGGGAAAGGCAAAGGCGTTCTCAAAGCCTTCGTCCTTGGCCACCTGGCGGATGTTGTTGCCGTAGTCGAGCGTCGGCACGCCGGCGTTCCAGAACGCCACCATCGCCTCGACATGTTCGCGCATCGAGGCGCGGGCAGCCTTCTCGACCGTCTTCGGGTCGCTGACGCGCTTCTCGCGCCACTCGGCCATGGTCCATCCCTTCGGCAGATAGCCGTTGATCGGGTCATGGGCCGAGGTCTGGTCGGTGACCATGTCGGGGCGGATGCCACGCCTGAACATTTCGGGCACGATCTCGGCCGCATTGCCGAGCAGGCCGACCGACTTCGCCTCGCCAGCCTTGGTCCAGCGCTCGATCATCGCCATCGCCTCGTCGAGCGTCTCGGCCTTCTCGTCGACATAACGGGTGCGCAAGCGGAAATCGATCGAATCAGGATTGCATTCGATCGCCAGGCAGCAGGCGCCGGCCATGACGGCGGCCAGCGGCTGGGCGCCACCCATGCCGCCGAGGCCGCCGGTCAGAATCCACTTGCCCTTGAGATTGCCGCCATAGTGCTGGCGGCCGGCCTCGACGAAGGTCTCGTAGGTGCCCTGCACGATGCCTTGCGTACCGATGTAGATCCACGAGCCGGCCGTCATCTGGCCGTACATCATCAGGCCCTTCTTATCGAGCTCGTTGAATTTATCCCAATTCGCCCAGTGCGGCACCAGGTTGGAGTTGGCGATCAGGACGCGGGGCGCATCGGCGTGTGTGCGGAACACACCGACCGGCTTGCCGGACTGCACCAAGAGCGTCTCGTCCTCGCCAAGCGTCTTCAGCGAGGCAACGATGCTGTCAAAATCGTTCCAGGTGCGCGCCGCCCGGCCGATACCGCCATAGACGACCAGTTCGTTGGGGTTCTCGGCGACGTCGGGGTCGAGATTGTTCATCAGCATGCGCAGCGGCGCCTCGGTCGTCCAATACCGGGCATTGAGCTTGTCGCCGCGGGGGCTGCGCACTTCGCGGATGTTGTGACGAGGGTTGGTCATCATTGTCCCTTTCAAGCAAGACGGCGGCGCGTCAGCGCGCTGCCCAGTCGATCGCGGTTTCGAGGATGGTCTTCAGCGTGGCGCGGATCGGCGCCGCATAGGTGGCGTCGTAAGGGACCGGCCAGTTCTCCGGCGAGCCCTTCTCGTCAGGCTCGCGCATGTAGCCTCGGTTGGAGAGTTCCATCTGCAGCGCATGAACACTGTTCTGCGGCTGGCCGAAGCTGCGCGTGATCCAGCCACCCTTGAAGCGACCGTTGATCACCCAGCTTTCGCCGGTGCCGGCCAAGATTGCAGCCACCTTCTCCTGCAGCGCCGGGTCGGCGCTCTTGCCGTCATTGGTGCCGAGATTGAAGACCGGCAGCGTGCCCTCGAACAGGCGCGGCAATATCGAGCGGATCGAATGACAATCGTAGAGGACGATCTTGTCGTGCATGCCGCGCAGCCGGGCGATCTCGGCCTGCAGGGCGGCATGGTAGGGCTCGAAATAGGTTTCGCGGCGCCGATCGATTTCCGCCGGTGTCGGCTCATCACCCATGCGGTAAAGCGGGTCGCCATCGAAGGTCTCGGTCGGACAGAGTCCGGTCGTCGTCTGGCCGGGATAGAGCGACACACCCGAAGGGTCCCGATTGACGTCGATCACCGTGCGCGAAATGGCGGTGTGGACGATCGTCGCGCCGAGGTCGGTGGCAAAGTCGTAGAGATTGTTGATCCACCAGTCGCAGTCGCGGCGTCCGAGCCAGGGCGACACCAGCCGGTTTTCGAGGCCGGCGAGGTCGATGCCGGTGTGTGGGATCGACACCAGCAACGGCGCGGTGCCTTGTTTTACTGTCAGCCAAGGAGGTGTCATGCGAAACCTCCGCAGGTTGGAGCTCTACGGCGCCCCCCTCTGTCCTGCCGGACATCTCCCCCTCTTGGGGGGAGATTGGCTGTCACGCCGGCTTTCGCCAATCGCCAGCGTGGGAGAACGGGCGGCGCCAAAGAAGCTGCTGATCTCCCCACTTGTGGGGGAGATGTCCGGCAGGACAGAGGGGGGCGCGACAGAACGCGGCCTACGGCTGTATTCACGACGCTATTCCCGGCAGCACGATCGCACCCGCCGCCCTCACGGTCGCGCCACTGCGCACCATGGCGATTGCCTTCTCCATGTCGGGATGAAAATGCCGGTCGTTGTCGAGATGCGGCACCTCGTCCCGGACGAGCTTGCGCACGGCTTCCAGCGCATCGCTCGAGGCCAGCGGGGCATGGAAATCGCAACCTTGTGCAGCGGCCAGCAACTCGATGCCGATCACCGCGGTGGCATTCTCGACCATGCCGATCAGGCGGCGGGCGCCATGCGCGGCCATCGAGACGTGGTCTTCCTGGTTCGCCGAGGTCGGAATGGAATCGACGCTCGCCGGATAGGCCTTCTGCTTGTTTTCCGAAACGAGCGCGGCCGCCGTCACCTGCGGGATCATGAAGCCGGAGTTCAGGCCAGGCTTCGGCGTCAGGAAGGCCGGCATGCCGGACAGCGCGGGGTCGACCAGCATGGCGATGCGGCGTTCCGACAGCGAGCCGATCTCGCAGACCGCAAGCGCGATCATGTCGGCGGCGAAGGCCACCGGCTCGGCGTGGAAATTGCCGCCGGAAAGCGCGGTGTCGTCCTCGGCGAAGATCAGCGGATTGTCGGTGACGCCGTTGGCTTCGGTGCCGAGCGTCTCGGCGGCCTGACGCAGCACGGTGAGCGCAGCGCCCATGACCTGCGGCTGGCAGCGCAGGCAGTAAGGATCCTGCACCCGCTCGTCGCCGACACGGTGCGATTCCCTGATGGCGCTGCCGGCCATCAAATTGCGCAGCGCGTCCGCCGTCTCGATCTGGCCGGGATGCTTTCGCAGCACATGGATGCGCGGATCGAAGGGCGCGTCGGAGCCCCTGGCCGCGTCGGTCGAGAGCGCGCCGGCAACCAGCGCCGACTGGTAGAGCACTTCGGCCTCGAACAGGGCGGCGAGCGCATAGGCGGTCGAGAACTGCGTGCCGTTGAGCAGCGCCAAACCTTCCTTGGCGCCCAATGTCACCGGCTCCAGTCCGTGCGAGACGAAGGCGACCTTGGCCGGAAAGCGGCCATGCGGGGTGAAGCATTCGCCGACGCCGATCATCACCGCCGTCATGTGCGACAGCGGCGCGAGATCGCCGGAGGCGCCGACGGAGCCTTGCGCCGGCACCACCGGGATGACGTCGTTGGCGAGCATTGCCTCGAGCAACTCGATGGTCTCGGAGCGGACGCCAGAGGCGCCCTGCGCCAGGCTGGCAAGTTTCAGCGCCATCATCAGCCGGGCCACGGCAACCGGCATCGGCTCGCCGACGCCGGCGGCGTGCGACAGCACGATGTTGCGCTGCAAGGTCTCGAGATCACTGGCCGGGATGCGGACGCTGGCCAGTTTGCCGAAGCCGGTGTTGATGCCATAGACGGGCTCACCCTTGGCAACGATCCTGGCGACGGCCTCGGCGCTCGCCTTGATCTTTGGACGGCAGGCACCGTCGAGTTTTGGCACGGCGCCACGATAGATGGCGCGCCAGTCGGCCAGCGTCGCATTGCCGGGCTTCAGGGTCAGTTCGGTCATTGTCCTCTCCAGATGCGGGCATGGAGCGGGTTGAAGCCCATGCGGTAGACGAGTTCGGCGGGGCGCTCGATGTCCCAGATCGCCAGGTCGGCGGATTTTCCGGCTTCCAGCGTGCCGGCCTTGTCGAGAAGGCCAAGCGCTCGCGCGGCCTCGCGGGTGACGCCGGCAAGGCACTCGTCGACGGTCAAGCCAAAGAGCGTCGCCGCCATATTCATGGTGAGCAACAGCGAGGTGAGCGGCGAGGTGCCGGGATTGCTGTCCGTCGCCACCGCCATCTTCACACCATGGCGGCGGAACAAGTCGACAGGCGGCTTCTTCGTTTCGCGGATGAAATAGTAAGCGCCGGGCAGGATGGTCGCGACAGTGCCGGCCTTCGCCATCGCGGCAGCGCCCGCCTCGTCCGTGTATTCGAGATGATCCGCCGACAGTGCGCCATAGCGCGCGGCAAGTTCGGCGCCATGCAGGTTGGACAGTTGGTCGGCGTGAAGCTTGACCGGCAGGCCCAAGGCCTTGGCGGCATCGAAAACGCGCGCCATCTGCTCCGGCGAGAACGCTATGCCTTCGCAAAAACCGTCGACCGCATCCGCCAGTCCTTCGGCGGCAACCGCCGGAACAATCTGCTTGGCGACCAGATCGATAAAAGCGTCCTTGTCCCCCTTTGCTTCGGGCGGCAGGGCATGCGCAGCCAGACAGGTCGCGCGGATCGTCACCGCCCGTTCTCCGCCCAGCCGGCGGGCGGCGCGCAGCGACTTCTTTTCATTGTCGAGATCGAGGCCATAGCCCGATTTGACTTCGACCGACGTGACCCCCTCGGCCATCAGCGCATCGAGGCGCGGCAGCGTCTGGGCAACGAGCTCATCCTCGCTGGCGGCGCGCAGCGACTTGACAGAGGACACAATACCGCCGCCGGCCCGGGCGACTTCCTCATAGGTCGCGCCGGCCAGCCGCATCTCGAATTCGTTGGCGCGGTTGCCGGCGTAGACAAGATGCGTGTGACAGTCGATCAGGCCCGGCGTGATCCAGCGGCCTTCGCAATCGACGGTCTCGGCGCCCTGCAAAAATGCCGCCGGCATCTCCGATTCCGGGCCGGCATAGACAATGCGGCCATCGCGTGCGGCGACGGCGCCATGTTCGACGACGCCAAGTCCGGCGGAACTTTCGGCCATGGTCGCCAGGCGCGCATTGCGCCACAGACGAAGATCCCCTGCCCGGCTTTTGCTCTCTGCGGCCATCATCTTTTCCGTTTCAATCGGCGGCGATTATGTATATACATATCGAAACGCACTGCAAGTGCTATCATCGCATGCTGGATAGGGAAGCGGAGAGAAAAAAGTGACAGCGATCCTTGCGGAACGGGCTCTCCTCCCCGATGGCTGGCACAACAATGTGCGGATCATTTTCGCCGATGGCCGCATTACGGCCGTCGAGCCCGGAGCCGTTGCATCGGCCGTCGACGAGCGCCATTCCATTCTCGTGCCCGGCATGCCCAATTTGCACAGCCACGCCTTCCAGCGCGGCATGGCGGGGCTTGCCGAGCTTCGCGGCCCTTCCGCAGACAGTTTCTGGAGCTGGCGCGAGGTGATGTACCGCTTCGCGCTGTCGATGACGCCCGACCAGGTCGAGGCGGTTGCCGCGCAGCTCTATGTCGAAATGCTGGAGGCCGGCTTTTCACGGGTCGGCGAATTTCACTATCTGCATCATGATCGTGACGGAAAACCCTACGCCAATGTTGCCGAGATGGCCGAGCGGATCGCGGCCGCGGCCGGCGAAACCGGCATCGGCCTGACGCTGCTGCCGGTGTTTTACGCGCATTCGTCTTTTGGCGGCGCAGCTCCAAACGAGGGCCAGCGGCGATTCATCAACGATGTGAATCAGTTCTCCCGGCTCGTTGAAAAAAGCCGCGAATCGGTTCGCGCGTTGAATCAAGCTGTCGTCGGCATCGCACCGCACAGCCTGCGCGCCGCGACGCCCGAAGAACTCACGGCCATCGCGGCACTGGCGCCCGATGGGCCAATCCACATTCATGTCGCCGAGCAGGTGAAGGAAGTCGAAGACTGCCTCGCCTGGTCCGGTGCGCGTCCGGTCGAATTCTTGCTCGCCAACGCTGAGGTCGACCGGCGCTGGTGCCTGATCCACGCCACCCACATGACCGATGCGGAAACCATCGGCATGGCCAGGAGCGGCGCCATTGCCGGCCTGTGCCCGATCACCGAGGCCAATCTCGGCGACGGCACCTTTGCCGCGCCGTTGTTCCGGGAACATGGTGGCCGCTTCGGCATCGGCTCCGATTCCAACGTGCTGATCGGCCTGCCCGACGAATTGCGCCAGCTCGAATATTCGCAGCGCCTCGCCCACCGCGCCCGCAACGTGCTGGCGGTGGCAGGCGGTTCGACCGGGCGCGCGCTGTTCGACGCGGCACTCGACGGCGGCAGCCTCGCGCTTGGCGCCGGCACCTCGGAGATCGCGACTGGCGCCGCCGCCGATCTCGTCTCGCTCGATGCCGACAACCCCTCGCTGGCAGGCAAGACCGGCGACGCGATCCTCGATGCCTGGATCTTCGCCAACGGCAGCAAGGTCGATTGCGTCTGGGTGCATGGGCAAAAGCAAGTCAGTGCCGGCAAGCATGCCAAGCGCGAGGCCATCGCCGCGCGGTTTCGTGGCGTCATGACAGCACTTTCAGCATGAACGCGGTCGCAATAGCGGATGTTGACATCGGCGGCGGCTCGCTCCACCAGCGCATCCTGTCCGACATCAGCGAGAAGATCCTGTCCGGCACGTGGGCGCCCGGCCATCGCATCCCGTTCGAGCATGAACTGACCGAGCAGTATGGCTGTTCGCGCATGACGGTGAACAAGGCACTGTCGCAGCTGGCCAAGGCCGGGCTGATCGAACGGCGACGGCGCTCCGGCAGTTTCGTCCGCCAGCCGCAGTCGCAGGCGGCGGTGCTGGAAATCCACGACATCAGGATCGAAGTCGAAGCGCTCGGCCTGCCCTATCGCTACGAGCGCGTGGCGCGGCACAAAAGGCGCAGCACCACTGAGGATCGCGGCCTGCTGGAACTCGAGGCCGCCGGATCGGTGCTGGCGCTGGAANAAAGGCGCAGCACCACTGAGGATCGCGGCCTGCTGGAACTCGAGGCCGCCGGATCGGTGCTGGCGCTGGAATGCCGGCATTTCGCCGGCAAGCGGCCGTTCGCGCATGAACAGCGGCTGATCAACCTCGCCGCCGTGCCTGGGGCGGCCGATGAGGAATTTCTCGATGTCGCGCCTGGCCCGTGGCTGATCGGCCGCGTGCCGTGGAGCGAGGCCGAGCACCGCATCCGCGCGGTTGCCGCCGACAGGCACATCGCGGCGGCGCTCGACGTCGGCGCCGGCGCACCCTGCCTGGTGGTCGAACGACGGACATGGAGCGCCGAACACCCGGTCACCCATGTCCGCTTCACCTACGCGGCCGAGAGCCACACGCTGGTGGCAAGGTTCAGGCCGCAGGGGTAGCTGATCTCCCCCCTCGTGGGGGAGATGGCCGGCAGGCCAGAGGGGGGCGTCGTAGAGCGCGACCCTCGATTTTGCCTGCCATCAACTTACTCGAAAAACGGAAAGGCCGGCGGGACAGCGCCCCTCTCTGCCTTGCCAGGTATCTCCCCCACGAAGGGGGAGATTGGCGGTTTCAACGCCTCAAATCGCTGCCGTGATGATGATCTCGACCAGATATTCCGGGCTGGCGAGCTTGGCTTCGCCGGTGGCGCGGGCGGGCGTGTGGCCCTTCGGCACCCACTTGTCCCATTCCGCATTCATCTCGGCGAAGGTGCCCATGTCGTCCAGCCAGATGATTGCTTGCAGGATCTTGGTCTTGTCGGTGCCGGCCTTGGCCAGCAACTCGTCGATGGTCGCCAGGATATCCCGGGTCTGCGAGGCAACGTTGCCGCCCGGCTCGCCGACCTGGCCGGCTAGGTAGACGGTGTTGCCATGGATGACGATCTGGGTCATGCGCGGACCTACATCGATGCGACGAATGCTCATGGGATGTTTTCCTTCCTTTTGTCAGTCGCGCCTCTTTAGAGTCGCGACTTGCTTCGGGCAAGGCCGCCGGCCCGAATCCCCTTGGACCAGCCAGGGACAGGATTCACGGCAAGTTGAGCCGCCGGCCGCAATTCCGCCGGATTGGCTTGTTGACTAATGTAATAACATCACATATCCAACCGGCCTCTGCATGCAGCCGGATGTGACCTGCCCACGGAATGATATGACCCAGACCTGCCTGACATTCCGTGACCTGACGCTGGGCTACAACAGCCATCCCGCGATCCATCACCTCGACGGCACGATCCGCAAGGGTTCGCTGACGGCCGTGGTCGGCGCCAACGGTTCGGGTAAATCGACGCTGATGAAGGGTATTGTCGGGGTTCTCAAGCCGATGGCCGGCAGCGTGATCCGGGCGCCTGGCTTGCGCGCCGCCTATCTTCCCCAGCAATCGGAACTCGACCGTTCCTTTCCGGCCCGGGTCGTCGATCTGGTCTCGCTGGGCCTGTGGCCGAAACGCGGCCTGCTCGGCCGCTACATCAAGGAAGATCGCGAATCCGTCAGCCAGGCGCTGATGGCGGTCGGCCTCGGCGGTTTCGAGAAGCGGCCGATCGACACGCTTTCGGGCGGACAGTTGCAGCGCACGCTGTTTGCCCGCGTGCTGCTGCAGGACGCCGATCTGATCCTCCTCGACGAGCCGTTCAACGCCGTCGATGCCAAGACGGTTGGCGACCTGATCGCGCTGATCAAGCGTTGGCATGGCGAGGAACGCACCATCATGGTCGTCGTCCATGACCTCGACCTGGTGCGCCAGAATTTCCCCGAAACGCTGCTTTTGGCCCGCCAGCCCATCGCCTGGGGCGAAACCAGGGAAACGTTGAAGCCGGAAAATCTTCTGCGCGCACGCCGTTTCCACGAAGCCTGGGAGGAAAACGCTCCCTGGTGCGAGCCGGACGAGCACGCCCATGGGCACGATCACGACCATCATAGCCACGATCACGACCATCACCACGGCGCCGGACCGAGGGCTGCCTGATGGACATGCTCTATGGTCTCTTGATCGCGCCCTTCGCCGATTTCGCCTTCATGCAGCGGGCGCTGGTCGGCTCGCTGATGCTATCGCTCGGCGCCTGCCCAGTCGGCGTCTTCCTGATGCTGCGGCGCATGAGCCTGTCCGGCGATGCCATGGCGCATGCCATCCTGCCGGGTGCGGCCGCGGGCTTCCTGTTTTATGGGCTGGAAATCCTGCCGATGACGATTGGCGGCCTGATTGCCGGCGTCATCGTCGCGCTCGGCGCCGGTGCGGTCTCGCGCTTCACCATCCAGCGCGAGGACGCCTCGATGGCGGCCTTCTATTTGATTTCGCTCGCCATCGGCGTGCTGATGGTGTCGATCCGCGGCTCCAGCGTCGATCTCATGCATGTGTTGTTCGGCACCGTGCTGGCGCTCAACAATGAGGCGCTGACACTGATCGGCGGCATTGTCGTGGTTACGCTGGTCAGCCTCGCCATTTTCTGGCGGGCTTTGGTCGCCGAATGCCTCGATCCGCTGTTCCTGCGCTCGGTCAGCCGCATGGGCAGTCCGGTGCACTTCATCTTCCTCGGCCTCGTCGTGCTCAATCTGGTGGGCGGCTTCCAGGCGCTCGGCACGCTTCTGTCGGTCGGGCTGATGATGCTGCCGGCCGCTGCCGCCCGCTTCTGGACCGTGCGCGTCGAGCCGATGTGCGTGCTGGCGGTGCTGATCGGCTTTGCCTCCTGCATCGCAGGGCTGCTGTTGTCCTATCACGCCTCGCTGCCATCCGGCCCGGCCATCATCCTGTCGTCCGGCGTCGTCTATTTCGCCTCGATCCTGTTCGGCACGCGCGGCATCCTGCGCGCCCGCATCATCCACCACCGTCACAGAACGGCCTGATCCCCGCCCCCCAAAGGAGACTTGACCATGCTGAAATCACTCCGTGCCGCCCTGGTGATGAGCGTTATAACATTAACCGCCTTTGGCGCATCATCGGCTTTCGCGGCACCGCTGAGGGTGGTCGCCAGCTTCACGGTCATCGCCGATTTCGCCAAAAATGTCGGCGGCGACCTCATCGATGTCACCACCATCGTCGGGCCTGATGGCGACGCCCATGTCTACGAACCGAGCCCGGCCGATGCTGTGGCCATGGCCAAGGCCGATATCGTGCTGGTCAACGGCCTGCATTTCGAAGGCTTCCTGCAACGGCTGGTCGATGCCAGCGCGACCAAGGCCTCGATCATCACCTTGACCGAGGGGGTCACGCCGATCGATTTCAAGCCTGAATTCGCCGACGCGGACGCCGCTGAAGGCGCCGGCACCGGCGGCGGCAAGACGGTCACCGATCCGCACGCCTTCCAGTCGATCGCCAATGCCAGGATCTATGTGAAGAACATCGCCGAGGCCTTCTGCGCGGCCGATAGCGATGGTTGCGTCTCCTACCAGACCAATGCCGCGACCTACACCAAGAAGCTAGATGCGCTGGAAGGCGAAGTGAAGGCGGCGATCCAGTCGATCCCGGAGGCGAAGCGCGTCGTCATCACCTCGCACGATGCCTTCGGCTATTTCGAGCACGCATACGGCCTGACTTTCCTCGCCCCGCAAGGCATCTCGACCGATTCCGAACCGTCAGCAGCCGACGTCGCCAAGCTGGTCACGCAGGTAAAGCAGGACAAGGCAGCCGCGATCTTCGTCGAGAACATCACCAATCCGCGCCTGATCGAGCAGATCGCCGATGAAACCGGCATCAAGGTGGGCGGCACCCTCTATTCGGACGCGCTGTCGCAGCCCGACGGCCCGGCCTCGACCTATATCGACATGATGCACAACAACATCCGCCAGATCAAAGGCGCGATCCTCGGCAGCTGAGGCAAACCAGCGCTATCCAATCGGGTCGCATTGGCCCGGTTGGATTTTTCCGCGCACAATGTCTATTTGGCAGAGAATTCTCTCGATGCGGATTGCCGCGCATGCGGGGCAGTGGCAAGACTGCCTCCAGACCAGATTGCGAGGATGCTGCCATGGAATACCGCGAGATCAGTGAAGACTATTCGGTCTCGGGCCAGATCCAGCCCGAAGACGCCGCCGCCATCAAGGAAGCCGGCTTCAAGAGCGTGATCTGCAACCGCCCCGATGACGAGCAGCCCGGCCAGCCTTCGGCCGACACGGTGAAGGCGGCGGTGGAAGCCGCCGGTCTCGCCTTCCGCTACATTCCAGTCATCAGCGGCCAGATCACCGCCGAGAATGTCGAGGATCAGGCCGAGGCGCTGGACGAGCTCGAAGGCCCCGTCTTCGCTTATTGCCGTTCCGGTGCGCGCTGCACCAATCTTTACGGGCTGATCCAGCAGTCGAAAGCTTAAATCGGCAGCGCGCCCGTTTCCTTCAGCGTTTCCAATACGATCGCCGTCTTCACATGCTGGACGGATTCGTGCGGCAGGAGCACGCCGTTGACGAACTCCGATAGTGATTTGAGATCGGGCGTCACTACTTTGAGGATGTAATCCATCTCGCCAGTCAGCGCGTGCGCCTCCTGCACTTCCGGGAGCCGTGCCAGCAGTTCGCCGAAGCGCCGTGCATTGTCGCGGTTGTGGGTGGCCAAGGTCACCGAGATGACGTTGACCAGCGAGAAACCGAGCTTGTCGCGGTCGAGTACGGCCCGATAGCCCTTGATATAGCCGTCTTCCTCCAGCCGCTGGCGGCGGCGCGAGCATTGCGACGCCGACAAGTTCACACGCTCCGAGAGATCGTTGTTGGTGAGCCGCGCATCGCCCTGCAACAGTGCCATTATCTTGCGGTCAAAATGATCAATGCGCGTCCCATCCATGGTTTTCCCCCACGACATGCACAGTTCACGCATGAGATGATCATTTCAAGCGTTTGAATGCAAGCACCATGCACCGGCTCCGCGCTATGATGGCGCCAGATGGCCTTTCAGGCCCAGCAGCTTCCGGAGGAATATCATGGGTCCTTTCCCGCACGACGCGCCGCCCGCCAAAATCAGCAAGGACAACCCCGCCGGCACCGATGGCTTCGAGTTCGTCGAGTTCGCGCATCCGGAGCCGCGGAAACTGGCCGAACTGTTCACCCGCATGGGTTATGTGGCGGTGGCCAGGCATCGCACGAAAGACATCACCGTCTGGCGCCAGGGCGACATCAACTATGTCGTCAATGCCGAGCCGGGCTCGCACGCGATGAAGTTCGTCGACAAGCATGGTCCCTGCGCGGCTTCGATGGCCTGGCGCGTGGTGGATGCCAAGCACGCTTTCGATCACGCCGTTGCCAAGGGCGCCACGCCCTACCAAGGCGACGACAAGGCGCTCGACGTGCCGGCGATCGTCGGCATCGGCGGCTCGCTGCTCTATTTCATCGACAACTATGGCAAGAAGAGTTCGGCCTATGACGCCGAGTTCGAGTGGCTCGGCGCGCGCGATCCGCGGCCGCAAGGCGTCGGCTTCTATTACCTCGACCACCTGACCCACAATGTCTATCGCGGCCAGATGGACAAATGGTGGGATTTCTATCGCAATCTGTTCGGCTTCAAGCAGATCCACTTCTTCGACATCGACGGCAAGATCACCGGCCTGGTCAGCCGCGCCATCACCTCGCCCTGCGGCAAGATCCGCATTCCGCTCAACGAATCCAAGGACGAGACCAGCCAGATCGCCGAGTACCTGAAGAAGTACAATGGCGAAGGCATCCAGCACATCGCGGTCGGCACCGACGAAATATACGCCGCCACCGACAAGCTCGCCGACAACGGGCTGAAATTCATGCCCGGCCCGCCCGAGACCTACTACGACATGTCGTATGACCGCGTGAACGGCCATGACGAGCCGATCGAGCGGATGAAGAAGCACGGTATCCTGATCGACGGCGAAGGCGTGGTCGACGGCGGCATGACCAAGATTCTCTTGCAGATCTTCTCGAAGACCGTGATCGGCCCGATCTTCTTCGAGTTCATCCAACGCAAGGGCGACGAAGGCTTTGGCGAAGGCAATTTCCGCGCGCTGTTCGAATCGATCGAACAGGACCAGATCAAGCGCGGCGTGATCAAGGTGCAGGCGGCGGAGTAGAGCGACGCGACACCGGAGTTCTTGCGGCTCAATCGATTATGACCTAAATTATGGTCATAGGAGTCTGACGATGAACGTTCCCATGGCGAAAGCGAAGGCCCAGCTCTCCGAGTTGGTGAAGCGTGCCCAGGCTGGCGAAGAAATCCATCTGACCCGGCATGGGGAAATTGTCGCTACCTTGAGCGCTCCCGCCCGGCCCGGCGGCAGCCAGCGCTTGCTTGGAGCCTTGAAAGGCAAAGTCTGGATATCGGATGATTTTGACGAACTCGGTCCCGAATGGGACGAGTACATTAAATGAGCGGCAAATATCTGGTCGATACCCATATTCTGCTTTGGGTGCTCAACGCGGATTCACGTCTTTCGGACCATCATCGCGACATCTTTCTCGCAGGCAGGGAAGTGATCATCAGCGCCGTCTCGGTAGCGGAGATCGCGATCAAGAAATCGATCGGCAAAGTCACGCTCACAGGCGACGTCGTGGAAATTCTGCGATCAAACGGGATTCCGATCCTCGGCATAAACGAACTGCACGCGGCGAGACTTGAGCATCTGCCGCTTCATCACCGCGATCCCTTCGATCGCCTGCTCGTTGCACAGGCTCAAATTGAAGGCCTGACCTTGGTCACCGCGGACCGGCAATTTTCAAGCTACGACGTCGCGTTGGTCTGATCATCCAGGCCCAGTCGCTCAACCTCCGTTTTCCTCAGCTTCAAATCGTAATCGAGCAGGAATTCGTCGAGCTGCGGCGGCGCGACCGAGGTGCCGGACAGCATCGCGTGCACCTGGCCACGATGATGGATGTCATGCAGGAAGACGTGAGCAAGGATGTCGCCGATGCGCTCGGGGATCATGCCGTCCTCGCGTCGGTCGGTGATGATGCGGCGGTCGAGATCGGCCTCCAAAAGGGCATCGCAGAAAGCGATCAGCCGCCGGTCGGCCACAAGCTGGGCGGCGAACAGCGCCCTGGGCTCGTCGAAGGGCACGAGATCATCATGGGCAGCGGCGCCGATGCCGCCCTCCTCGAGAAAATCGAGATAGAGAAGATCGACCGCAAGGATATGGTTGAGCGTCGCCTTGATCGAGGGAAAGAAGCTGGTGCGCTCGGCTTCGAATTCGCCGGGCTCGAGCGCGAGCACGGCTCGGTAGAGCCGGTCGTTCGACCAGAGATTGTTGCCAGCCATGCGGCGCAGATGGTCAAGCAGGGTCATGATTTCATCCTGCAGAGCGAACCAGATAGAGACCTGACCACATGACCGCAAATCCGGCGAGAACGATCAGCAGCAGCCGGTTCATGCGCCGCCGCATGGCTTGCGTCTCCACGTCGCGAGCGATGTTCATATTGGTGATGGTCTGGAACATCATCGCCTTGCGGGGAAAGCCGCTGCGGTTGGTCAGGTCAGGCGAGCGCGCCTCGATGCGATAGCTCAGCCGGATGGCCAGGATGAACACCGCCAGCATGGCAAGTGCCCAGATTCCAGCCAGCAGATAAAACGCCTCCCCCGACATCCCATTGCCTCCCGCTAGCGCTCGTATTTCTCTACCTTCTGCTCGATCGCGCCGAAGATCGAATGGCCGGCTCTGTCCTTCATCTCGATGCGCACCGTGTCGCCGAAGCGCAGGAATGGCGTCTTGGGCTCACCCGACACAATGGTCTCGATCATGCGCAGTTCGGCGATGCAGGAATAGCCGGCGCCGCCCGCCGACACCGGCTTGCCCGGCCCGCCATCGAGCTTGTTGGAGACGGTGCCGGAGCCGATGATGGTGCCGGCCACCAGCGGCCGTGTCCTGGCGGCATGGGCGATCAGCGTCGGAAAATCGAAGGTCATGTCGACACCGGCATTGGCGCGGCCGAACGGTTTGCCGTTGAGATCGGCGAGCAGCGGCAGGCTGACCTTGCCGCCTTCCCAGGCGTCACCTAACTCATCGGGTGTCACCGCGACCGGCGAAAAGGCCGAAGACGGCTTCGACTGGAAGAAGCCGAAACCCTTGGCCAATTCCGGCCCGGTCAGTGCGCGCAGCGTCACATCGTTGACCAGCATGACCAGCCGGATCGCTGCGCGCGCTTCGTCGAGGCTGGCGCCCATCGGCACGTCGTCGACGATAACGGCGACCTCCGCCTCCATGTCGATGCCGAAGGCCTCGTCAGCCATGCGGATCGGATCGCGCGGTGCGATGAAAGAGTCCGAGCCGCCCTGGTAGATCAGCGGATCGGTCCAGAAGCTCGCCGGCATTTCGACGCCGCGCGCCTTCCGCACCAGTTCGACATGGTTCACATAGGCCGATCCGTCGGCCCATTGATAGGCGCGCGGCAGCGGCGAGTGTGCATCATGCTCGTGAAAGCGCGCCGACGGCACCGCGTTATTCTCCAGCGATTCCGCAATTGTCGAGAGATGCGGCGAGATCCTGCGCCAATCGTCGAGTGCCGCTTGAAGCGTACGCGCCAGGAACGAGGCGTCGGTGTACTGCGTCAGGTCGCGCGAGACGACGACGAGTTTTCCGTCACGCGTCTCGTCCTTCAATGTGGCAAGCTTCATGCGGTTTCCTCTCCTGATGCGGCTTTGGCGCCGCTTTGGTTGTTCATTTTGCGCATGATCTTTTCCGAAAACCGGTTCCCACTTTTCGCTGACGCGGTCCTTCGGTTCGGGATCATGCTAATTCCACAACAAGGCCGTCGCGGGCGATCGTCAAGTCGCCGGCCCATGTTTTCCTGACAGCGGCAACCCAGTCGGCATCGCCGATTTCGGCATCATCGGCCGGGATGAGATGGTTGAGCACCAGCCGCTTCACGCCGGCATCGCTGGCGATGCGCCCGGCCTCCTCGGCAAAGCTGTGGCTGGCGAGGAGATGTTCCCTGAGCCGCGCGCCGTTGCCGGTTCGGGCCACCAGCCGCTCGTTGCCCTCTTCCAGCATGGCTTCGTGGACGAGGATGTCAGCCCCATCGGCGAAATCGGCGAGCGGCGGAAAGAAGGCCGTGTCGGCGGAGAACACCACGCTTTTCCCGCCATGATCGAGGCGCAGGGCAAAGCAGTCGGTCACCGGCGGGTGGTCGACGCGCAGCGCCGAAACCTTCAGACCGCGTTGCCGGAGCACGTCGCCTTCGCCGAATTCGTCAATCGACACCAGTTCGCGGATGTCCGGCCGGCCCTCGTCGGCGATGCGGATTTCGATGTCGAATTCCATCGCCTGGCAAAAGCGCCGCCAGTAGTGGCCGGTGCCGGGCGGGCCGAATATGGTGATCGGGCCCGCCAGCCCCGCTGTCCAGGCGGTGTGGATCAGCGGCCCTAGTTCCAGCACATGGTCGGAATGCAAATGCGTGATGAAGATCAGGTCGAGCGCCTTCAGGCTGAGGCCGGCATCGACCAGACCGCGCGTGACGCCAAGCCCGCAGTCGACGACGATGGTCCGCCCGCCGATCTCAAGCAGCGACGAACTCGGCCACGGTCCGCCCGGCCGCAGCGCCGGGCCGCCTTTCGAGCCCAGCAGCACCAACCGATCCGGCATTGGCTTGCCGCTCAAGACCAGTCGCCCTCCGGTGTGCCGTTGAAGCGCTTCTTCAGGTCGGCCCAGCAGTCGATGTAATTGTCCTGCCGTGTTTCCAGTTCGGCGCCGTAGCGGGTCAGCATCTGCGGAAAGCGGGTCTCGAACATGAACGCCATGGTGTTGTCGAGCTTGACCGGTTTGAGCTCCGCGCGCGAAGCCTTTTCGAAGCCAGGCGCATCCGGGCCATGGGCCAGCATCAGATTGTGCAAGCTGATGCCGCCGGGGACAAAGCCTTCTTCCTTGGCATCGTACTGGCCGTGGATCAGCCCCATGAACTCGCTCATGATGTTGCGGTGATACCAGGGTGGCCGAAACGTATCTTCCGCCACCAGCCAACGCGGCGGGAAGATGACGAAATCGATGTTGGCGGTGCCCTCCTCGCCGCTGGGCGCGGTGAGCACGGTGAAGATCGACGGATCGGGATGATCGAACAGGAGGGCGCCGACCGGTGAAAAGGTTGCCAGATCATATTTGTAGGGCGCGTAGTTGCCGTGCCAGGCGACAACGTCGAGCGGCGAATGGCCGATCTCGGTGACGTGGAAATTGCCGCACCATTTCACCGTCAGCCGGCAAGGCGTTTCCTTCTCTTCGAACCAGGCGCAAGGCGTCTTGAAATCGCGCGGGTTGGCCAGGCAATTGGCGCCGATCGGGCCACGGTCGGGCAGCGTCAGCTTGGCGCCGTAATTCTCGCAGACATAGCCGCGCACTTCCTCATCGACGAGTTCGACCTTGAAGACGAGGCCGCGCGGCAGCACAGCGATCTCGCCGGGCCGAAGTTCGATGACACCCATCTCGGTAACGAAGCGCAGGGCGCCGACCTGCGGCACGACCAGCAACTCACCGTCGGCGTTGAAGAAATGGTCGTCGACCATCGAGGTGTTGGCGACATAGACATGGGCCGCCATGCCGGTCTGCCGGAGCACGTCACCGGCGGTGGTGATGCTGCGCATGCCCTGGACAAAGTCGGTCGGCTCCTTCGGCATCGGCACCGGATTCCAGCGATACTGGCCGAGCGCCAGTTCATGGTCGCCGACATTCGGCGCGCTCTTCCACAAGGGATAGTTGGACGCCTTGAAGCGGCCGGTGTGCTTGACGCTCGGCCTGATGCGATAGAGCCAGGAGCGCTCGTTGGTGCCGCGTGGCGCGGTGAAGGGCGAGCCGGAAAGCTGTTCGGCGTAAAGGCCGTAGGCCGGCCGCTGCGGAGAGTTGCGGCCCTGCGGCAGCGAACCCGGCAAGGTTTCGGTCTCAAAATCGTTGCCGAAACCCGGCATGTAGGAAAAGGCCATCGCTTCCTCCCGGAATGGATCTCAATTGACCAAACTGGTTTCATTTGTAACCATTGAAAATGTAACTATCAATCCATCACGTCGGGATGTTAGGCCATGGAAATCCTGGAACTGGAAAGCTTCCTGCCCTATCGGCTCTATCGCCTGGCCGATGCCGTGAGCCGCGAATTCTCAGGGGTATACAAGGACAGCCATGGACTGACGCGGCCGGAGTGGCGGACGCTTTCCGGGCTCGGCCAGCACGGCACAATGACCGCGACCGAACTTGGCGAGCAATCGGCCATGCACAAGACCAAGGTGTCGCGCGCCGTCGCCGAACTCGAACGGCGGCGCTGGCTGACGCGCACGCCTGATGGGAATGACCGCCGTGTCGAACATCTGACACTGACCAGAGCGGGGCTGGCCGCCTATCGCGAGATGGTGCCTTTGGCGAAGGCGTTCGAGAGGGAGTTGCTGGCGAGGCTGAGCGCCAGCGAACGCACGGCGATTGTCAGTGGGGTGGCGGCGCTGGAGAGAGCGTTGGGGGGAAAGTAAGTGGCAAAACCGAGGACTGATAGGCCGCGGGGCAGCACCCCCCTCTGTCCTGCCGGACATCTCCCCCGCAAGGGGGGAGATCGAACGTCATCCCGGCTTTCGCCAATCACCAACGGGAGAGAAATGAGCGCAGCGTAGAAACTGCCAATCTCCCCCCTTGCGGGGGAGATGGCCGGCAGGCCAGAGGGGGGTGCTGTCCCGCTAACGTCTCCGGCACAGTGCCTTCACAGCAGCCTCACCAGTCCATCACCACCTTGCCGGAACTGCCGCTGCGCATTGCATCGAACCCAGCCTGAAAATCGTAGATGCCGATGCGGTGGGTGATCAGGCCGGAGACGTCGAGCGGACCTTGCACCAGGGCGATCATCTTGTACCAGGTCTCGAACATCTCGCGGCCGTAAATGCCCTTGAGATGCAGCATCTTGAAGATGACCTTGTTCCAGTCGATCTCGAAGCCGGTTGGCGCGATGCCCAGGATGGCGATCTTGCCGCCATTGTTCATGGTGTCGATCATGTCGCGGAAGGCGGGCGCGGCGCCCGACATTTCGAGGCCGACGTCAAAACCCTCGGTCATGCCGAGCGCCGGCATGACCTCGCGCAGCTTTTCCTTCGACGCATCGACGACATGCTGGACCCCGAGCTTTTTGGCCAGCGCCAGCCGCACCGGATTGATGTCGGTGATCACCACCTTGCGCGCGCCGACGCATTGGGCGACGAGCGCGCCCATGATGCCGATCGGCCCGGCGCCGGTGACCAGCACATCTTCACCGACGAGGTCGAAAGACAGAGCGGTGTGCACCGCATTGCCCAGGGGATCGAATATCGCGGCGACCTCGTCGGGCACATCGTCGGGGATCGGCACCACATTATGCTGCGGGATCGCCAGATACTCGCCGAAGGCGCCTGGACGGTTGACGCCGACGCCGAGCGTGTTGCGGCACAGATGGCCCCTGCCCGCACGGCAGTTGCGGCAATGGCCGCAGACGATATGGCCTTCGCCCGACACGCGCTGGCCAACCTTGTATTCGGTGACCGCAGCGCCGAAATCGGCGACGGTGCCGACGAATTCATGGCCGGTGACCATCGGCACGGGCACCGTCTTCTGCGCCCACTGGTCCCAATTGTAGATGTGGACGTCGGTGCCGCAGATCGCGGTTTTCCTGATCTTGATCAGCACGTCGTTGGGGCCGATCTCCGGCACCGGCACCTCTTCCATCCAGATGCCCGGCTCGGCCTTGGCCTTCACCAGCGCCTTCATCATGTTCGACATTCTTTTGTCCCTTGAATCTCTTGATCCGCAATCGCTTCCCGGCGCCGGCGCTCAGGAAATCACGCCCAGCTCCCTGCCGACCGCGCCGAATGCCTCGACCGCACGATCGATGTCGGCAGTGGAATGCGCCGCCGACATCTGGGTGCGGATGCGCGCCTGGCCTTTCGGCACCACCGGGAAGGAAAAGCCGATGACATAGATGCCGCGTTTCAGCATGCGCGCCGCCATCTCCTGCGCCAGGCTCGCATCGCCCAGCATCACCGGAATGATCGGATGGTCGGCTCCGGCCAAGGTGAAGCCGAGCTTGCCCATCTCAGACCTGAACCGCGCCGCATTGGCATAGAGGCGCTGGCGCAAGGCGTCGCCATTGCGGATCAGGTCGAACACCTTGATCGAAGCGCCGGCGATCGCCGGCATCAGCGTGTTGGAGAAGAGATAGGGCCGCGAGCGCTGGCGCAGCCAATCGACCACCTGGCTTTTGCCCGAGGTGTAGCCGCCCGACGCGCCGCCGAGCGCCTTGCCCAGCGTCCCGGTGATGATGTCGACCCTGCCCTCGACACCGCAATGTTCGGGCGAACCACGGCCATTGTGGCCGACGAAGCCGACGGCATGGCTGTCGTCGACCATGACCATGGCATCGTATTTGTCGGCGAGATCGCAGACACCCCTGAGATTGGCGATGATGCCGTCCATCGAAAAGACGCCGTCGGTGGCGATCAGCCGGAAGCGGCAATCCTTCGCTTCTTTAAGCCGCGCTTCGAGATCGGCCATGTCGTTGTTGGCGTAGCGGAAGCGCTTGGCCTTCGACAGCCTGACCCCATCGATGATCGAGGCGTGGTTCAGCGCATCCGAGATGATCGCGTCTTCCTCGCCCAGCAGCGTCTCGAATAGACCGCCATTGGCGTCGAAGCACGAGCCGTAGAGGATGGTGTCCTCCAGGCCGAGAAAGGATGAAATCGTCGCCTCGAGCTCTTTGTGCTCTTCCTGCGTGCCGCAGATGAAGCGCACCGACGCCATGCCGTAGCCATAACGGTCGAGCGCCTGGCTGGCCGCGTCGCGCAGTTCGGCGCTGTCGGCAAGGCCGAGATAGTTGTTGGCGCAAAAGTTAAGCACTTTCTCACCGCCGACCTCGATCTGCGCCGACTGCATCGAGGAAATCACCCGTTCCGACTTGTAGAGACCGGCTGATTTGAGCCCTGCAAGCTCACTGTCGATATGGGAGAGAAATGCTGCGGTCATGATCAGGCCCTGTTTGACGTGGGTCGACTGTTGTCCTGTCCGCGCAAAAAATCCATCGCAAAAGCGACCGGGCCGGTGGTGGCCAGCATCAAATAAAGCGTCATGGCGTCGTCCAAGCACGCCCCAGGGGATCACAACGGCTGGCGAACGTTCAAATGCGGATTGAAGGCGAAAGGAGCCGATAACCATTCCGCGATCTTTCCGCGTTTCCCCCGATCTTTCCGCGTTTCCCCCTTGTCGGCCGGCTGTCGATTTCCGGTCCTGTTAACGTTTCCGGTTCAATAATGCTCGCACAGGAATCCGTTGGCGAGAGGGCCGCCCCCGAAAATGTCGCAGCAGCCGGTGCAAACCGTTTCAGGCAAGCTCATACTGCTGATCAAGGCCGGCTATTGGCTAGCGCTGTTGATCATCGCCGCCATGGTGGCAGCCTCCTTCGTGCTGCTGCAGCAGACGATGGCCACGCACCAGCACAACCATACCCTGCTCGATATCGTCGGCACGCAAAAAACCTTGTCGCAGCGCATCGTTTTCCTTGCCAATGCAACGGGTGCCGCCTCGCGCGATAAGCAGCCGGCGCTGGTCAGCGCGCTCAAGCAGGCGACGGTGGAGTTCGAGACCAACTACGATCTGCTGCTCGAGCAGACGGGGGCAAACCCGGAATCACCGGCCAAGCTCGATCCGAAGTCGATCGAGAGCGTGCTCTTCGCCAAACCCTTCCATCTCGACTATTTCTCGGTTGGGCTGATCGCCAATGGCGACCGTCTGATCTCGGCGCTTGAATCGCAACTCAACAATCTCGACAATGGCGGCTACAAAGGCAGCGCCGAACGCGTCAACCTCGACATGTCGGTCGCTAACGCCACCTTGTCGGGCTATGCCGCGCTCGGCCAGCGGATCACCGCCGAGGCTGACGGGCGCTCCGAAAAGCTGCTCTCCCTCCACCGCACGCTGTTCTACGCCACGCTCGGCGTCATCCTGCTGGTAGCGCTGTTCATCTTCAGGCCGATGTCCAACGCGATCCTTCGCAAGACCCGCGAACTAGTCGACGCGCGCAATTCGATGGCCTTCATCGCGGTTCATGACGGCCTGACCGGCCTGCATAACCGAACCTTCCTGACCGACCATTTCGAGACGCTGATCAAGGGCGCGCATCGGCGACGCGAGCGCCTGGCCGTGGTCCAGCTCGATCTCGACCGTTTCAAGCAAATCAACGATACGCTGGGCCATGCCGCCGGCGACTATGTCCTGGTCATCACGGCACAGCGCATGCGCGATTCCTGCCGGGCGTCGGATCTGTGCGCGCGGCTCGGTGGCGACGAATTCGTGATGATCCTCAACGGCGCCGGCAGCACCGAAGACATCAACATGCTGGCACGGCGCATCCTGGCGCACATCAACGAGCCGATCGTTTTCCAGGGCACGACCATTCTTCCCGGCGCCAGCGCTGGCATCGCCGTGTATCCGATAGACGCCGACAACGCGCAGGATCTTTTGGTTCACGCCGATCTGGCGCTCTATTCGGCCAAGAAGATGGGAGGCGGCAACTTCTCGTTCTTCTCGGAGGAGCTGCGCCGCGAACTCGACTATCGCAAGCAACTCGAACACGACATCAAGGTCGCCATCTCCGAAAAGGCGTTCCAGGTCTATTTCCAGCCGCAGGTTTCGCTGACCACCGGCACGATCAGCGGCATCGAAGCGCTGGTGCGCTGGAACCATGCCGAACGCGGCATGATCTCGCCCGGCGAATTTATTCCGGTTGCGGAGAAATGCGGTTTCATGCCGGAGATCGGCCGCATCGTGATCAGCAAGGCGATCAACGAAGCCGCTGAATGGAACCGCGCCGGGATTGCCTTCGGGCGGCTAGCCGTCAATGTTTCGGGCACCGAGTTGCGCGAGCATGATTTCGATGCGTTCCTGTTCGGGACGCTGGAAAAGGCCGGATTGCCGCCGCAGAAACTGTCGCTGGAAATCGTCGAATCCGTCATTCTGGACGATGAGAAGACAGGCATCGCGGCAAAGCTGCGTCACATCAGGGCGGCCGGCGTCCATCTGGAACTCGATGATTTCGGCACCGGCTATGCTTCGCTGAGCCACGTCAATCCGAACGAGATCGACCGGCTCAAGATCGACCGCCGCTTCGTCCAGAACATCCACGAGAACGGCGACAACTCCAAGATCGTGCGCGCCATCACCGAGCTTGCCCGCGGCCTCGGCATCTCGATCGTCGCCGAAGGCGCCGAAACCGAAGCCGAACTCGACTCGCTGATGGCGATCGGCTGCGATCAGGTGCAAGGCTATTCCATCGCCTTCCCGATGCCGCAGGACAAGGCGCTCGAGTGGCTGACCGCCCGCATGCCGAAGAAGGCAAAGCTGACGGTGCTGCAAGGCAGCCTGGCGTAGGCACCCGCGCGGTCCGCCTTTGACAATCAGCCATGAAACTGGCGGCCTGTCGCGACGCAAACGGATGCCGCGACCTATGACATCGTTTTGGTTTGTCCTCGCGGCCGTGTTGATGTCCGTGTTGCCGGCTCATGGGGCGGATCGCACCATCTATCTCATCTTCGACGAAGGTCCGCTCAGCGGCACCGGCAACATCCTCGACGTGTTGCAGGCGAGCCATCTGGTCAGCGAGATCGATCACCTGTTCGGCTATGGTCATTTTGCCAGACCCGGCAAGCTGATCCTGTTGATGCATGACGAGATGTTTCAGGACCGCTTCGACGGCAAGACGAAGCTAACCGAGCTGATCGCCGCGCTGGAGCTGCGCCAATGCCTTTGGAACGATCCCGACCTATGACGACTGAGAACGGGTGACGACTAAGCCAACGGGCAGACTTTCCTAGCTCTCCACATTGTTCCGCAACGCCGCCAGCACCTGCGCGAACTCCGCCAGCCGCTCGTCGGACAGTCCCACCCGCAGCCGCTTGTCGAAAACAAGCGCGGCCTTGCGTAGTGTCTCGAACATCGCTTCTCCAGCCTCCGTCAATTCGACCAGATGGACCCGGCGGTTGACGGGATCGCGGCGACGCGTCAGCAGGCCCTGTGCCTCCATCGCGTTTAGATGATGGGTCAGCGTCGCGCCCTGGATGCCGATCATACCGGCAAGTTCGCGCTGATTGGCAAGCTTGCTCGACTTGACCGACAGCAGCGTGAGCCAGACCGGCAAGGTGCCGCCCGCTTCGACCAAGGCAGCGTCGAAGGCTTGGGCGACAAGCTTGGCGGTGCGGCCGAGATTCATGCCGACCGGCGGGCGTTCAAAGGGCGTCATTGCCGGACACTAGACGGTGTTTTCCAAGGATGGAACTGGTTCATTTTATACATTGACATCGAACAGTTCGATATCTAATCATTGCACTGACAGCAAGCGAGAGAGGAGAGATGGCATGCAGTATGCCTACATCGTCGTCATCAGTCTTCACGTCATGGCAGGCGTATTCTGGGCGGGCACGACCATCGCGGTCGGCCGTGACCCGGACATCCGCGCCGAACGGTTTTTCCGGCCGCAAATGGGTGCTGCCGGCCTGGTTTTCCTGACCGGCATACTGCTCTGGTATTTCTTCCATGAGGGCGCTTTCGGCTCGATGGAGAAAGTGCTGGTATTGGGGATCGTGACGGCCCTGATCGCCGCCGGCGTGCAGGGCGCGCTGGTAGGCTCTGCCAGCAGGCAACTTGCCGGCGCTGATGCGGCTACGGAAAGCCGGTTGCGCGCGAAGATGACAAGAGGCGAGCGCATCGCCGGAGGCCTGCTGGTGCTGACAGTGCTGTGCATGGCCACCGCCAGAATGTTCTGAGCGCCGCCACGCCGCAACCTCACAGCATCGTGCGTTGTCTGGCAGCGAGCCGATGACGTGCGGGCGCGCGGATCGAGCCGGAATACATGGGCTCTCGTATGCCGGTTCGGCCGCGCGCCACCAATTTTCGCGACGAGATTTCAGATCCGCAAACCGAACCTGATCCCGTCATAGATGGCGGCATGGATGTTGCGCGAGGCGACCGCGTCGCCGATGCGCAACAGCACGAAGCCGGCTTCGTGGTTGCGTGCCGGAAAAATGTCGCCGCCGCTGACCAGGCGTTCGTAATCGACCGCGCCGCCATTCTTCGACAGCGGTCTCAAGGCCAGGTAGAGATCGTCGAGCGGCGCGGTGCCATGCTCGACCACCACCTGGTCGACCCGCCGTTCACCGCGCCAGCCGTCGGCAAAGTCCGAAGCGAGTTCGGCGACCAGTTGATTGCCCTCGCGCCGCACCGAGCGCAGGCGCGTGTTGATGGTGATGGTGGCGCCCTTTTCCTGGAACGAGCGCATGTACGGCACATGGTTCATGCCGCCCATTTCGGGCGCGAAAAACCGCTCGGGCGAAACCAGTTCCAGCCGTGCGCCGCTGTTGGCGATCAGTTCGGCCGCACCCATGCCCTGATGGCCGCCATTGTCGTCATAGAGCAAGACATTCTCGGCCGGCTTGACACTGCCGGCCATGATGTCCCAGCTCGAGGTGACGAGATTGTCGCCCGCCGCCAGCGGCGGGTTCTGCGGCAAGCCGCCGGTGGCGACAATGACCACATCGGGCGCCAGCGCCAGGACGTCGTCCTTCTCGGCCCAGGTATCGTAGCGGATCTCGACGCCGAGCCGATCGAGCTCTGCCAGCCGCCAGTCGATGATGCCGATCAATTCCTTGCGGCGCGGATTCTGGGTCGCCAGACGCACCTGGCCGCCGGCCTGGCTCGACGCTTCAAGCACCGTCACCTGATGGCCGCGCTCGGCCGCCACCCGCGCCGCCTCAAGTCCGCCGGCGCCGGCGCCGACGACAACGACCTTTTTCTTCGTCCCTTCGGTCTTGACGATGATGTGCGGAATATCGGCCTCGCGGCCGGTCGCCGCATTGTGGACGCACAGCGCCTCGCCGCCCTCATAGATGCGGTCGAGACAATAGGTGGCGCCGACGCAGGGGCGGATCTCGTGCTCGCGCCCTTCCATCACCTTTTTGATGATGTGCGGGTCGGCGATATGGGCGCGGGTCATGCCTACCATGTCGAGCTTGCCTGCCGCGATCGCATGGCGCGCGGTGGCGACATCGGAGATGCGCGCCGCATGGAAGGTCGGGAATTTCGTCGCCGCCCTCACCTCGCCGGCGAAATCGAGATGCGGCGAAGACCGCATGCCGGTCACCGGAATGACTTTGGTCAATGCCGCGTCGCTTTCGATCGAACCGCGGATGATGTTGAGGAAATCGACCTTGCCGGAGCCAGCCAGACGCCTGGCGATCTCGACGCCCTCCTCCTTCGACAGGCCTTTCTCGAAATCCTCGTCGGCGACCATGCGGATGCCGACGACGAATTTCTCGCCGACCGCCGCCCGCACGGCATCGAGCACCATGTTGGTGAAGCGCAAGCGGTTGTCGAGCGAGCCGCCATACTCATCGTCGCGATGATTGGTGGCCGGCGACCAGAAGCCGTCCATCAGATGGCCGTAGGACTCGAACTCGATACCGTCCAGGCCGGCCGCCTGGCAGCGCTGGGCGGCCGACGCATAGTCGGCGACGATGCGTTCGATGTCCCAGTCCTCGATGGTCTTGGGGAAAGCGCGGTGCGCCGGCTCGCGCACCGGCGAAGCCGAAAGCACCGGCAGCCAGTCGGCCTTGTTCCAGCCGGTGCGGCGGCCGAGATGGGTGATCTGGATCATCACCTTGCAGTCATGCTCGTGGCAGGCGTCAGCAAGCTCGGCGAGCCACGGCACGATGCGGTCGTCATAGACATGCAGATTGCCGAAGGCTGCCGGACTGTCGCGCGAGACGATGGCCGAACCGGCGGTCATGGTCAGCGCCATGCCGCCCTTGGCCTTTTCGGCGTGATAGAGCCGGTAGCGCTGCTTCGGCATGCCGTCCTCGGAATAGGCCGGCTCATGGCTGGTCGACATCACCCGGTTCTTCAGCGTCAGATGCTTGAGCTGGTAGGGCTGGAGAAGCGGGTCGTTGCTGGTCATCGTCTTCCTGCTTTTCAAACTGTGTCGAAGCAGCATGAGCTGCTCCATTTCCTATTTAAGCGTCGGATTCGTCCGAAAACCGCTGCGCACTTTTCGATCCGATGCTAATGAGCGCCGCAAACCAAGAAGGCTTTGCTCATGATCGATACGAAAACCCTCACCCAGCTCGGCGCCCACGTCGAGACGCCACAGAGCCCCGAACAAGCGGTCCTGGAGACCGTGCCGTACACACGCGGGGACGGACCGCCGGCGATCGTGCGCTTCACCTGCCCGGAATTCACTTCGCTGTGCCCGGTCACCGGGCAGCCGGATTTCGCCCATATCGTCATCGACTACGCACCCGATGCAGCCCTGGTGGAATCGAAGTCGCTGAAGCTGTTCATGACCTCGTTCCGCAACCACGGCGCCTTCCATGAAGACTGCACGGTGATGATTGGCCGTCGCATCGTGGCGGCAACCAAGCCGCTGTGGCTGCGCATCGGCGGCTACTGGTTCCCGCGCGGCGGCATTCCGATCGACGTGTTCTGGCAGACCGGCGCGCCGCCCGAAGGCGCCTGGCTGCCGGACACCGGCGTGGCGCCTTATCGCGGGCGCGGCTAGCCCGCCCATCATTCGCACTGGTACTGGCTGAGCGCCCATTCGCCGGTCACCGACAACAGGTCCGATATCTTCCATTCGCCGCCGACCTTCTTGAATTTCCATTCAAGGCGATGCGGGTTGCCGGCGACGACGAAGGCGACGATGACCTTGGCCTGGTCGCCATTGATCGCCTCGAGCGTCTTCAGGCTCTTGTCGATCTGGTCCTTGTCGTAGTCGGCATTGTCCAATGCCATGTTGGGGTCGAGGCATTCGCCCTGCCCGGATTTGCGCAGCGCATCGCTCTTGTCGAGCACGGTTTTCGCCGGATCGATGAAATGGCTGCGCTGTGACGGATCGACCTCCAGATTGACCTGATCGTAGAACGGCCGCACCACCGCTGTCGGCGATCCCGGCTGGATGGGCGCGGCCGGTTCGCTTGGGGGCCAGGCAACGGGTGGTGTTGCCGGCTCCGCTGCCCCACCGGGCTCGGTTGCGGGCGGCGACCCGCTGTCGCCCGGTGCGGTGGCCTCCGGGGCGTTTGCGGGCGGCGCGTTTGCCGGCGGGGCGCCGAGCAGCCCTTGTGCGGCAGCGCCGCCTTGAACCACCGCCATCAGGCACATGGTCGACAGTGCCAGGAACAAGCGGCGGTCCATCACATCACTCCGGTGTCTGGCCGGCCATGCACTCCAACGCACTGAGCGTCCAGTCGCTGGTCTTCGAGGCGATGTCCGATATCTTCCACTTGCCGTCGATCTTCTTGAGCGACCAGACCATTTCGCGTTTGGCATCATCACCTTCCGAAAACAGGCTGAATGACGCTGTGACCTCGGCATTGTCCCCATCGCGCTTCTCAGACAGCTTCAGCGTCTTGGCCACGGACTTCTGGTCGAAATCCTGCGCGTCGAGACCCGGATCGAAATCGATGCACGCGACCTGGTCCGGATTCTTCTTCGTCGCCTGATCGTTGAGATCGAACAGTTTCGTCACCGGCTCGGTGAAGCGATCCCGGTATTGCGCGTCGGCCTCGAACTTGACCTCCGGAACGTAGAAGAATTTCACGGCGTCGGACGCCGGACCGGCCCAGGCTGCAGCGGGTAAGGCCGCGGCGGGCAAGGCTGTCGAAAGAGCGGCAAGGAGCACTGTCAGTCTCATGCAGAATCTCCGGCGTTTGATGGCTTGCGGCAATCAATACCACGTATCCTGCATATCGGCTTTTTTGCGGCTCATGAAGTCCCTGGCGGCCAGCCCAGGGCGCCCCGCCAGACGTCCTGGAAGTTTGCAAAAGCACTTCCGCGGTCAACTGCCGACAATACATCATGGGATCCTCAGCCTCCGAAAGTCGCGACAGGCGCGTTGAGACGGGAGCGCTCAGGCTTGACACCGAGCCCCGGCGTCTGCGGGACGCGTATATGGCCGTTTTCGATGACGACGGGGTTTACGGGGTCGGTATGCCCTTCGATGTATTCCTGCGCGATCCAGGCGCCCTCGAAACCTCTCGGTTCGACGGTGGCGGCGAGGTGCACGCATGCCGCGGCGATGACATCCCCGCCCCAGGCATCGTCGCAGCTGTGCGGAAGAGATCGTATCGCACAGAGATCGCGGACGGTGGCCATCTTGGTGAGGCCGCCAAGGCGGGTGACTTTCAACCCGAATCCGTCCGCGATCCCCGAAGAAATTGCCCGCAGGACGGCGTTCAGATCCTCGGTATTCTCATCGAGGTAGACTGGATGAGTAACGCGTCCCTTGAGGTTCGCGACCTCCTCCATCGTGTTGCAAGGCTGTTCGAACACAAACGGGATCGCCTGACAAAGCCGGTCGATGTGCAGCGTCGCCGCGGCGGTGAGGCCACGATTGGCATCGACGGCTATCCGGGCCTTGAAGCCGACCGCCTCCCATACTTTGTGCACCGTGGCGACGTCCTGCTCGAGATCGCGCCCGCCTATCTTGATCTGAAGCCGTGGGTACCCTGACTTGACCTTGTCGGCGGCGATACGCGCCGTCTCGTCCGGCGCGCCGACAATCGTCGAATAGTAGGACGGCACACGATCGGTGAGCGCACCGCCCAGAAGTGTCGAGACCGGAACGCCCAGCCGCTGGCCGGCGAGGTCGAGGAGCGCTATGTCCAAGGCCGCCTTGGCATAGTTGTGACCGTTCAGCCGCTCGTCCATTCTTTTCGCGAGGCGGCGCATGGACGTCGTGTCCTCGCCGACTAAGCCAGGTGCTATTTCGGCAATTGCCGCTCTCGCGCCCAGGGCGTGTTGGGGCTGATAGACAGGGCCGACCGGGCAAGTCTCGCCCCAGCCCGACAGCCCGTCCTCGGTGGTCACTTCAACGAGCGTGCTGTCCAGATCCTGAACGGTACCGCTAGCCATCCGATAGGCACCGCCTTTCACCGGCAGATGCACCTGATAGACCTTGATCGTTTCGATACGCATGCCGATCTCAGCTCCCTTCGAGCCAAGCTATCCCTGCCATCTTGCCGTTCCTCTGCATGGCGGGCCAGTGCATGAGGAGCCACTGCATGACAGGCCCCTGCATGACGGCGCTCTCGGTCACAAACTTGTCCCGACTGCCGTGCTCAGACCCGCACATTGTGCTTGCGCTTCATGAAATCCTTGGCGGTCTCGACCGCCACGGCGGCATCGCGGCAATAGGCGTCGGCACCGACGGCCTTGCCGAATTCCTCGTTGAGCGGCGCGCCGCCAACCAGCACGACATAGTCGTCGCGGATGCCCTTTTCCTTCATCGTGTCGATGACNCATGCCGGCCTTCATGGCATTGGCCGACAACAGCACCTCGGGAACGAACAGGATGCCGTCGCGAAAATCCTCGCCAACGATGCGCATGCCTTCGACCAGCGCCTCGGTCAGCACCTTGTAGGGCACCCAGCCGCGCTCGAGCAGGATCCGCGTGCCTTCCTCGATCTCTTCCTTCAGCCCGTCATAGAGATCGTCGTGCATCTGCTGCACCAACTCATCGTCGGAAAGCTCGGAAAGGATGATCTCGTCGTCGGCCATTTTCTGCCTGCGTGAATTTGCGTGTCAGTGATTTACGGGCCGCCGGCGCCTTTTTGACAGGCGCCGGCAGCGTTTTCTTGCATGTCTCGGCAGTTATATCAGGCGTCCAGCCAGACGTTCTGGAAGTCCATTTCGTAGGTCTGGTGCATGCCGTAGTTCTTCACCTTCTTGTTCATATGGCAGTAGAGCTTCTGCCAGAACGGTTGGATGATGACGCCGGAATCCTGCAGGATCTGCTCGACGTCCTTCATCACCTCCTTGCGCTGGGCAGGATCGGCCAGCGACAGCGCCTGCTTGAGCTTGGCGTCGAAGTCCGGGTTGGAATAGGCCGTCTCATTCCAGGCCTCGCCGGTGCGATAGCCGAGCGCCAGCACCTGCACGCCGAGCGGGCGCATGTACCAGATCGTCATGGAATAGGGATACTTCGTCCAATCGTTCCAGAAGGTCGAGCCCGGGAGCACCGTACGCTTCACCTTGATGCCGGCGTCGCGCAGTTGGCCGGCGATCGCGTCGCCGGTGTTCTTCTGCCATTCGTCCTCGACGGTGATCAGCTCGTGCTCGAAATCCGCCTGGCCGGCATCCGCCATCAGCTTCTTGGCGCCCGCCGCATCCCGTGTCTTCTTTGGCAGCGGATAGTATTCGGGATGGATCGGGGCGACATGGTGATTCTCGCCGACAGTGCCGCGTCCGGCGTAGCCGAGCTGCATGACGGCATCGTTGTCGACGGCCATCTGCAGCGCATTGCGCACCCGCTGATCGTCATAGGGCTTGTGAGTCACGTTGGTGCGGGCAACCAGCGTGGTCGCTGTCGCGACCTCCGATTTCACCAGATCCATCTTGTCGAGGGCGTCTATGAAGTCGGCCGGCGTTTCGAAATCGAGGTCGATCTCGCCGGATTCGAAGGCATTCAGCGTGGCATTGAAGTCGGTGCCGTAGTCGATGAACTCGACACTGTCGAGCGGTGCTTCGCCACCCCACCATTTGCCGTTTTCGCGGCGCTTTACCACCGCCTTTTGGCCGACCGCGTAGGAGACCAATTCGAAGGCCCCGGTACCAATTGGCTTGGTGGTCGGGTCGGCGCCATCCTTGTCGAAATCGCGATGCACGACCAGCGCCGGATAGTCGGTTAAGCCCGGTATGATCGCAATGTCGGGTTCATTGAGTTTCAGCTTGACCGTATGGTCGTCGACCTTGGTGATGGCACCATCCTTCGCCTTGCCGGTCTTGGTGTCTATCAGCGCGCCGACGCGTGCCGCCATGGAATTGCCGGAAGCACCCTTCTCGCACCAGCGGTTCAGATTGGCGACCACGTCGTCGGCGTTGAAGGCATCGCCATTGTTCCAGGTCACACCCTTGCGCAGATGCAGCGTGTATTCGGTGGCATCGTCATTGACGTCCCAGCTTTCGAGCAGGACCGGCTCGAACGTGAACTGGCGCGTATAACGGACAAGCGGCTCGAGCCAAGTCCGGGTGACGTTTGCCATTTCCGTCCAGTCATAGGTGCGCGGGTCCTTCTGCGCCTTGACCGACATTGCGACATGCAGCGTTCCACCCTTTTTCGGCTCTTCCGCCAGGGCCTTTGTCGGCGCGGCAAGGCCGATCATGCCATAGGCGAAAGCCGTCGTGGCGCCGAAGGCGCTGGCCAATGCCAGGAATTCGCGCCGGTCCATGCGACCCGCGCGCGCGTCCTCAGCCATCGCGTCTATGGCGGCGGGGACCCGGTCGCTATTGCTTCTGAAAAGTGTCATTTCGCTCTCCCATTGGTTCCGTCGGTTCTTTGCCCGTTCTCTCTCAACTAACGCTATCCGGCAGCTTTTCCTCGCGCCGGGCAATAAAATCCGCGAGACCCTCGGCGACACCCTCATCGAGCTTCGGCTCTTCATAATCGGCGAGCATGTTGCGCGCTTTTTCGCGGCCGCGGGTGTCGTGGTCCTTCGCCCCTTCGGCCTTCCACTGTTCGAACGAATTGAAGTCCATGATCGAGGGCATGAAGAAAGCGGACTCGAAATGTTCGAGTGTATGCTGGGTGCCGAGGAAATGGCCCTGCGGCCCCACTTCGCGGATCGCCGCCATCGCTTCCTTGAAGTCGTCGAACGGCAGCCCGCCGGCATATTTATACCAGCCGATGAGCTGCTCGCAGTCGGTCGCGAATTTCGAATAACCGCAGGTCAGCCCCGCCTCCAGCCATCCGGCGGAATGCCAGATGTAGTTGGCGCCGGCGAGGATGGCGGCATGCATCAGCATGTTCGCCTCGTAGCCGGCCTGGGCGTCGTTGAGCTTGGAGCCGACATGGAAGCCGGAAGTGCGCCACGGCAGCCGGTATTTCCTGGCCAGCGCGCCCATCAGGTACATCATCTGGGCCGCCTCCGGCGTGCCGCCCATCGGAGCTCCGGTCTTCATGTCGACCGTGACCATGAACTGTCCGTAGATCTGCGGCGAACCCGGACGCAGGAGCTGCGTAAATGCGACGCCGGCCAGCGCTTCCGCATTGACCTGTGCGACCGCACCGACCGCGGAGGCCGAGGTCGAGGCGCCGCACAGCGCGAAGGGCGCCAGGATCAGCGGCTGGTTGTGGCGCGCATAGACCTTCATGGCGTCCAGCATGGTGGCGTCCCACACCAGCGGCGAATTGCAATTGGTGATCGATACCAGGACGGGATTGTCGCGGACGAACTCCTCGCCGAATACGATCCCCGCCATCGCCATCGTGTCCTCGGCGCGTTCCTTCGAGGTGACGATGCCCATGAACGGCTTGTCGGAATGCTTCAGCGCCGAATGGATGATGTGGAGGTGACGCTTCGGCACCGCAATTTCCATCGGCTCGCAGATGACCGAGCTCGACGAATGCAGCGCCGGCGCCATATAGGCGAGCTTGTGGAAATTGTTGAGGTCGGCGAGCGAACCGTAGCGCCTGTTGTTGTCGAGGTCGCGCACATAGGGCGCGCCATACATCGGCACGAAGATGGAGTTCTTGCCGCCGACGCGCACGGTACGCTCGGGCTTGCGGGCATTGAGGGTAAACTCCGATGGGACCTTGGAGACAAGTTCCATCAAGAGCCCACGGTCGATACGGACGCGCGTCTCGGTGACATCGGCTCCGGCGGCCTTCCACAGGGCGATCGCCTCATCGTCGCGGAACTCGCAGCCCACCTCTTCGAGGATCGAGAGCGATTCCTGGTGGATCAACTCCACAGCCTCGTCAGGGACCATCTGATAGGCCGGGATCTCGCGCACCAGTGTCGGGAACGACGTGACCGGAGCGCCTCGCAGCGCCTTCCGTCCCAGGCGGCCGCCACTTCTGCGGTTGGCGTGTTCGGTCATGGCAACGGCCGGTGCATTCATGGCAACTCATCCTCCAACAGCCCCATCAACTTAGCGAGACGAGATATAGCTGTGACGCTGGAAAATCCTGATCTCTTGTATAAACTCTCCTTATGCGAAGCCTGCGCCACCTCCTGCCCTCGGCCGGCAGCCTGATCGTCTTCGAGGCGGCCGGCCGGCTGTCGAGCTTTACCGCCGCCGGTCGCGAGCTCGGCATGACGCAGGCGGCCGTCTCCTACGCCGTGCGCGGGCTGGAGGAACAGCTCGGCGCCAAGCTCTTCCAGCGCCGCCACCGCCAGGTTCTCCTGACGGAGGCCGGCGAGCGCTTCCACGCCGACGTCTCGCTCGGGCTGTCGCATATCCGCAAGTCGGCGGAGGATCTGCGCCTGCAGGCGACCGGCGGCCATGTGACGCTCGCCGCCTCGACCGCCTTCGGCTCGTTCTGGATGATGCCGCGGCTGCAGCAGTTCCGCGACGAACTGCCAGGCGTCGATCTGCGCATCCAGACCGCCGACCGCGACCTCGACATCATCGCCGAGGGCATCCCGCTAGGCGTACGCGGCGGCGTGCCGCGCGACTGGCCGGATTATCATTCGCTGTCGCTTGCCGACGAGGAGATCTTCCCGGTCGCGGGACCCAACTATCTGGCGAAGTTTGGGCTGCCGGAGACCGTCGCCGAACTTGCCATGCACCGGCTCATCCATCTCGAGGAGCCCTACCGCGAGGCCCCGAACTGGGACGAATGGTTCGCGTCAGCCGGAACCAGCCTGCGCAATGCCGAGCGCGGATTGCGCATCAATGACTATGCCTTGGTGATTCAGGCGGTCATGGAGGGACAAGGCATTTCCCTCGGCTGGCGTCATCTTGTCGAGCGCCTCGTGGCATCAGGACTGTTGGTGCCGGTGACGGATCATGTGCTGCGGACCGGCATCGGATTCCACGTCATCTGGCCGAAAAACCGCGAGCTCAGCGACAATGCCCGCAAGGTCAGGGACTGGCTGGTCGCGCAGGCATAGTTCGTTTGCTCAGTTCACCCTCGCCCGCGCGACACGAATCCGCCTATACTGTCGTCATGCCCATTCGCCAGCTTTCCGAAACGATGATCAACCAGATCGCCGCCGGCGAAGTCATCGAGCGTCCGGCAAGTGTGGTCAAGGAACTGGTCGAGAACGCGCTCGATGCCGGTGCGAGCAAGGTCGAGGTTGTCACCGCTGGCGGCGGGCTGAACCTGATCCGGGTCACCGATGACGGCTCCGGCATCCCCGAACATGAGCTTTCGCTGGCCATCGCGCGCCACTGCACGTCCAAGCTTGCCGAGGATATCCACGACATCCGCTCACTCGGTTTTCGCGGCGAGGCGCTGCCGTCGATCGGCTCGGTGTCGCGGCTGTCGATCCGCTCGCGCACGGCCTTGGGCGATAGCGCCGCCGAGATCGGCATCGAGGGCGGCCGTATCCTGCCTGTCAGGCCGGCGGCGGCCAATCGCGGCACCACGGTCGAGGTGCGCGACCTGTTCTTCGCAACACCGGCACGGCTGAAATTCATGAAGGGCGAGCGCGCCGAAAGCTCGGCCATCAGCGATGTGGTCAAGCGCATCGCCATCGCCTTTCCCGCCGTGCGGTTCACGCTGGCAGGCTCCGACCGCTCGACGCTGGAATTGCCGGCAACCGACGAAAGTGCCGAAGGCAGCCTGCGCCGCGTCGCCCAGGTGATGGGCGCCGAGTTTCCCGAAAATTCCATCACCATCGACGCGATGCGCGAAGGCGTGCATCTGACCGGCCATGTGTCGATCCCGTCCTTCACCCGCGCCAACGCGCTGCAGCAATATGCCTATGTCAACGGCCGGCCGGTGCGCGACAAGCTGATCGCCGGCGCCATCCGAGGCGCCTTCGCCGACGTGCTGCCGCGCGACCGCCACGCGGTGACGGTGCTGTTCCTGACGCTCGATCCGGGAACGGTCGACGTCAACGTCCACCCGGCCAAGGCCGACGTCCGTTTTCGCGATCCGGGCCTGGTGCGCGGGCTGATCGTCGGCGCCATCCGCCAGGCACTGGCCGATGCCGGTATCCGTTCAGCCACCACGGGCGCGGCAGGCATGATGGCGGCGTTCCGTCCGGGTGCCGCATCCTACGGCCATGGCGGCCCGGCCAACGGCCATCGCAGCTACGAAGCATCGTACCACGCCTCCGGCTCGGCCGGTTTCGATCCGGCGCGATCGTCGCAGCGGCCGCTCGATATGCAGTTCGACGGCGCGGGCTTCGAGCATCGCGGCTTGCGTGAGCCCGACCAGGCGGCGTTCGATGCCGGCCCGCTTGCCAGCGCCGATGCGCGCGCCGGACAGAGCGAGGCGGCCGAGACGCTGCTCGGCGCGGTGCTTGGTGCGGCACGCGCGCAGGTGCACGAAAACTACATCGTGGCGCAAACCCGCGATTCGCTGGTCATCGTCGACCAGCATGCTGCGCATGAGCGGCTGGTCTATGAGGCGCTGAAGAACGCGCTGCATTCGCGGCCGGTCCCCTCCCAGATGCTGCTCCTGCCTGAAATCATCGACCTGCCGGAAGAGGATGCCGAGCGGCTCGCCATGCATTCGGAAACGCTCGCCCGCTTCGGGCTCGGCATCGAGCGTTTCGGCCCGGGCGCCGTCGCGGTGCGCGAGACGCCGTCGATGCTGGGCGAGACCAATGTCGGGCAATTGGTGCGTGACCTCGCCGACGAGATCGCCGACAACGACACGGTCGAGACGCTGAAGGAGCGGCTGGGCAAGATCGCCGCCACCATGGCCTGCCACGGATCGGTACGCTCCGGCCGGCTGCTCAAGCCCGAGGAGATGAACGCGCTGCTGCGGCAGATGGAGGCGACGCCGGGTTCCGGAACCTGCAATCACGGACGGCCGACCTATATCGAACTCAAACTGGCTGATATCGAGCGGCTGTTCGGGCGGCGGTGAAGGCTGGGCGGCGCAGCCCCCACCCGGACCTTCGGTCCGACCTCCCCACAAGGGGGAGGTAGGGAGCCTCGCTCTTTACCCTCCCCCTTGTGGGGAGGGTCGCTGCGAAGCAGCGGGGTGGGGGTCCGAAAAGAGCCGCTTAAGCGGCTCTTTTTCGAATCAAGGAACAATCCCAACCCTCTGATTCACCGCTTCAAATTCACCACGATCACACCACCGAGCGCCAGCGCGCCGCCAAGGATGCCGAGCAGCGTCGGCACTTCGCCGAGCCAGAAGAAGCCGATCAGGGCGGACACCGGCGAGACCAGATAGAGGAAGTTCGAGGCTCGTGCCGCAGGCAGGCGCGACAGGGCGGTCGCCCAGGCGGCATAGGCGATCAGGCTCGGCACGATGCCGAGATAGATGACGGCGCCGAGACCGGCGGTGTCGGCGACGGCCCCCTGCTGGAAAGCGGCAGGCAGGAAGGGCGCCAGGCAGAGCGCGCCGAGCACCATGTTGAAGGCCGAAATGGTCAGCGGATGGTGACGGGCGAACAGCGGCTTCTGGACGATGGTGTTGACGGCCGAGCACAGCGCGGACCCCAAAACCAGCAGAGCGCCGGCATTGAAGTGCAGGCCGTTGCCATCGGCCATGGCAATAATGCCGATGCCGGCGAAGGAAATAAAGGTGCCGAGCCACGCCATGCCGGAAAAGCGCTCGCCCAGAAGCGCCATCGCCATGATGGCGGTGAAGATCGGGCTGACATTGATGATGAAGCCGGCGGCACCGGCCGAGACCGTCAGTTCGCCGAAATTGAGCATGGCGGTGTAGAGCGCGACGAAGATGGCGCCGCCAAAGGCGAAGCGCCACAATTCGCCGATCCTGGGCAGCGCCGGGCGCTTGACGGCAAGGAAGATCGCCGCCGGCACCGCGGCGATGGCGAAGCGCATGGCGCCGAGTTCCAGAGGTTGAAAGGCAGCGAGACCGGCGCGGATTGCCGGGAAGGCGGATGCCCAGCCGACCACCGTCAGGGCCACGGCGACGATGGCCGTGGTGTCCATGCGCTGTGTCTGATTCAACGTGCCCGTCATCGCACCCATCTCACTCTCCTCGCGTTGTTCCCGTCCTGAAAGGCAGAAAACGCCATTTTCGGCCCGTTGACAAACGATCAAATCGAGGATCACCTGTGACTATGGATCACAGCTCAGATACGATGGTGCCTCTCGAAACCCTGCGGGCGTTCGACGCGGCGGCGCGAACCGGCAGCTTTTCGGCGGCGGCCGAGAAACTCAACATCACCCATGGCGCGGTCAGCCGGCAGATCGCCAAGCTGGAGGATTGGCTGGGCCTGAAAGTGTTCGACCGCGGCGCGCGTGGCGTCTCGCTGACGATCGAAGGCAACCGGCTGCATCTGCGCACGTCGGAAGCTTTCGCGCTGATATCGAGCCATTCCGACCGCTGGGTCGAGCCGCGCGGCACGGCGGTCGTGCGGCTGACCTCGATCCCATCGGTGAGCGGGCTTTGGCTGATGCCGCGCATGGCGGCACTGGAGAACAATCCCTCCAAGCTGCGCATCGTGCTCGATGTCGACGTCCGCCAGGCCGACCTTGCCGACGAGGGCATCGACCTGTCGATCCGCTGTGGCCGCGGCGGCATTCCGGGCCGTGTTTCGGTGCAGCTTTTCGAAGAGCATGTCTTCCCCGTCGCCTCGCCGGAGCTGGCGCGCGAGATCGGCCGCGGCGACCCGGCCCGGCTGCTCAAATTTCCGCTGATCAACGATTCCGACGCTTCCGGCTGGCGCGCCTGGTTCGCGGCGCAAGGCATGGACTACCGGCCGCGCCCGCAGGACCGCCGCTTCGAGGACTACAATCTGGTGCTCGACGCGGCCGCCTATGGGCTCGGCATCGCGCTGGCGCGGCCGCCGCTGAGCGGGCATCAGCTAGCGTCGGGCCGCATCACCGCCGTCGATGAGCGCACAGCGCTCAATCCGGTGTCCTACTGGCTCGACCGGCCGACGGGACGGCCACGAACCGCCGCAGCCGACCTCGCCCGCCGCATCGCGCAGCAGGCCGGCTTGGCGGCGGAGAAGATCGAGGCGTTCATCGGGGCCGAGCGGTAGGTTCCAATATATTCCGGGCTGATCCGGATTTCAGCGAAACAGCAGCAGGACGAACCCGAAGACCATAATTGCCAACAGGCCGGTCATGATCGAGACAAAACCGATCTTCACCAAGAGGCGTTCGGGATTCGGCACCGCACCGTGGGATTGATTGGCCGGCCTGTGCCGTACTGCCGGCGTATCAGGAGCGGCCGCACCGCGCCGGACCGGAGCCGGCGGCGGGATGAACGACAGCAAGGACAAGCCTGCGGCCCTGGCGGGAGCGTTATCGTTGGCTGTTGTCGAAGGCGGCACGAAGCCTCGCTGCGTTTCGGCTTCGGGCGTTGCCTTTCTCGCCGCGACCGTTGCCAGCACCGCCTCGTCCCTTGTCTCCAGCTGCGCCTGATAGGCCTCGACGATACCGGCTGAAGCAATCTGCTGCGATCTAACGGCCATCGGCGCCGCAGGCATCGCCAGCAGCGCCGGCGCCGTCCGTTGAGCGAACAGGGAGGGTGTGGCTGGCTGGATCAATTCCCTGACCAAGGCCGCCCTGACCGGATCGGCTTTCGCCAACGGCAAGGGTTGCAGCGTCATCGCTTCCTTGAGCAAGGAAGCCAGGCGGGCGGAAGAAATATCCATCGTGCCCCCAACAAAAGCGCTTTTCGCACCTGTCGTAACGCCTCGGCATTGTCTGAGGCTTGTCGCATGCTTGACCCGGCCGCAGATTTGTGGCGATGAAATCTCCATGACATTCGGCACCAGCGCATGATGAACCGTTTTGAAGGCCCGGGCGGCAAGGAAGCCCGCATCCGCTACCTCGATGGCGATTTCCAGGTCACCAGCCCCGGCTCGTTCGTGCGCTGTGCCGTGACCGGGGAAAGCATCCCGTTGGACGAGCTGAAATACTGGAGCGTCGCCAGGCAGGAGCCTTACGTGAACGCCACCGCTTCGCTGCGCCGCGAAATCGAGGTGCATCCGGAGCTGCGCAAGCGCAGCTAGAGCGTTTCACCGTTTCATGGAAACGGCGAATCGCTCTAACTCTTTGTTTTGACGCAATTCCGGACGGAAAACCGTTCACACTTTTCCTGGAATTGCTTAGCCCTTCAGCTTGCGCTGCCGCCAGGCATCGAGCGTTTCCTCGATGATGCGCTCAGGCACATGCTCGAGTTCAAACACCGTGTCGATTTCCAACACGTCGAGACGGTCGAGGAAGTCCTGCTGGGCGCCATGGCGCAGCCGGGCGGCATCCTTGGCCGTGGTGATGAGGCCGAGACCTTCCGCGCGCGCCGTCATCGCCAGTTCGGCCAGCTCGTCCTCGGCGTAGAAATGATGGTCCGGGAAGGGCCGCGAAAGAGCCACCTCGCCGCCGGCCTCCCGAATGGTGTCGAAGAATTTCTCGGGATGGCCGATGCCGGCGAAGGCCAGGAAGCGCTTGCCGGCAAGCCCTGCCTTGCTGCTCGGCTCGGTGTGGGCCTCGAAGATCGGCCTGCCGGCGCGCGCCGCCTGGCGGACCACCGGGTCGGCGGCGCTGCCCTCGCCCATCTTCAACAGCCCGCTGGTGAAGACCAGCTGGTCGACGATTTTGGCGCGGAGCGGGCCGCCAGGGATGACGCGGCCATTGCCGATGCCGTAGCGGGCATCGACCACGACCAGCGCGTAGTCGATGTGGATGCGCGCGCTCTGAAATCCGTCGTCCATGATCAGGAAGTCGCAGCCGTGCCTTTCCAGCAGCAGCCGAGCGCCTGCGGCGCGATTGGGCGTCACCGCAACGGGCGCGTGTTCGGCGAGCAGCAGCGGCTCGTCGCCGACATGCCTGGCGCTGTCGTGATGGCTATCGACGACATGCGGCTCGGCGAAGGAGCCGCCATGGCCGCGCGACAGGAAGCCGGGCTTGAGCCGCATGCGCTTGGCCTGTTGGGCGAGCGCGATGGCCACCGGCGTCTTGCCGGTGCCGCCGACGGTGAAATTGCCGATGCACAGGACCGGCGCCTCGATCTTCTCGCGCCGCGCGCGCCGCATGCCGCGGCCGGCGACGAGCGCATAGACGGCCGACAGCGGCGATAGCGCCAGGACTTTCCAGTCCGGCTTTTCCCACCAGAATGGTGGTGCTTCGGACGCCACGCTAGAGCATGATGCCGAAAAGTGTGAAACGGTTTTCGGGTGACATCATGCTCTATCTCCTTGATTTAAAGGCGGATTCAGATTTCAGGTCGAATAGACCTGAAATCATCCGGCTCTAGCGCCCGTTGGCGCCCTTCAGGCGCGACTTGACGACCAGGGGCTGGATATAGGGTTCAAGCGATTTCAGCGTGCGCGCCAGGGCACCGCGCATCTCGTCGACAGTCGCGATGCCCGCCGCCATCATTTCGTGGCGCGCCACTTCGTTGGTCAAAAGGAAGTTGACGGCGCCGGCCAGCATGTCGCGGTCGCGCACCAGCTTGGCGCCGCCGCTGTCGATCAGGCGCTGATAGGCCTCGCGAAAATTCTGCACATTGCGGCCGGCCAGAACCGCCGTGTCGAGCATGGCCGGTTCGAGCGGATTCTGCCCGCCCTCGGAGGTCAGCGAACGGCCGACGAAAGCGATCTCGGTCAGCCGGAGATACAGGCCCATCTCGCCGATCGTATCGCCGAGCAGGATATCGGTGTCTGGTCCGATGCGATCGCCCTTGCTGCGCCGCGCGACCTTCAGGCCCATGCCGGAAATCTGCGCGGCAAGGGCTTCGGCACGATCGGGATGGCGCGGAACGACGATCGTCAGCAAGCCGTGGTGACGCTTGTGCAGCGTCGCGTGGACTTCCGCCGCGACCACCTCCTCGCCATCATGGGTCGAGATCGCCGCCCAGGTCGGGCGCTTGCCGATCTGCCGCTGCAAGGTGCCCAGCGCCCGATCATCGACCGGCGGCGGGTTGGTGTCGACCTTGAGGTTGCCCGACACCGTGACCGGCCGGGCGCCCAGCGCGCGAAAACGCTCGCCGTCGACATCGGACTGGGCGACGACATGGGCTAGGTTTTCGAACAGCGCCTCGGCGATGTTGGCCCGCTTCTTCCATGAGGTGAACGAGCGGTCGGACAGCCGGCCGTTGACCAGCACCTGCGGCACATGGCGCGCGCCAAGCTCGAGGATGGTCATCGGCCAGATCTCGGATTCGGCGATGATCGCCAGGTCCGGCCGCCAGTGATCGAGGAACCGGCTGACTGCCGGCTTCAGGTCGAGCGGCACATATTGGTGGATGATGCGGTTGCCAAGCCGCTCGTCGGCGACCTGGGCCGATGTCACGGTGCCTGTGGTCAGCACGATGTTGACGCCATAGTCGAGAATGCTTTCGACCAGCGGCACGACGGCGATGGTCTCGCCGACGCTCGCGGCATGGATCCAGATCACTGGCCCTTCAGGACGCGGCCGGCCGGCGACGCCGTAGCGCTCGCGGCGGCGGTTGCGGTCCTCCTTGCCGCGCGAGGTGCGCCAGGCAACATAGGGCCCGACCAGCGGATAGGCCGCGGCACCGGCGAACCGGTAGGCCGACAGCATGGCGCGCGCCCAGCGACCGCTCATCGCGGGCCATCCACGAGACGGTAGGCCTCGGCGGTGGCGGCGTTGAGCGCGACCGTCACTTCCTGGCGCTTGCGCTCCATTTCTGCTTCGTCGGCGTCGGCCGGCACGAAGATCGGCGTGCCGATGGTCACGGCGGAACGGCCGAACGGCAGGTTGATGGTGGTCTTGTCCCAGCTCTTTTCCAGCACCTTGCGGCGGCTGGTGGCGATGGCGACAGGCAGCAGCGGCCGGCCCGAGAGGCGCGCCAGGAGGACGATACCAAGCCCTGCGTCGCGCGGCGTGCCATGGGGTATGTCTGCGATCATGGCGACGTTCTTGCCGGCACTGAGCGACTTTTTCAGGGCGATGAGCGCCTTGGCCCCGCCCTTGTCGAGATGCCTGGCATTCTCGCGGCCGCCCGAACCGCGCACCGCCTCGATGCCGAATTTTTCCAGCATCAGCGCGTTGAGCTCGGCATCGGCGCTGCGCGACACCATGGCGACCAGCGGCTTGCGCTTGGGGTAATAGGCCGGCGTCAACAGATGCTGGCCGTGCCACAAAGCGATGATGCCGGGCTCGAACTCGGCGTAGGCGCCGCCCGAAAAGCGTGCCGATCCGGCGACCAGCGGGCTGGTCAGGCGCACCAGGCGCACGAATTGCGCCAGCAGGCTGGCAATGGCGTTTTTGACGAATCGCGACTGCGCGAGGGGTTCGCGGATCTTGCGCCAGAAGGTCTTGGTCGTGCGGCTGCCGCCCCTGCCCGTGGGCGCGGCATCGCCGGCTGGCCCTTTCGCCAGGTCATGCTCCATCGAGGTCAACCGGCGGCCTTGCTGTCGGGATCCAGGAGACGGTGCAGATGAACGACGAAATAACGCATATGGGCATTGTCCACGCTGGCTTGCGCCTTGGCTTTCCACGCCGTATGCGCGGATTGATAGTCGGGATAGATGCCGACGATGTCGAGCCCGTCGAGGTCGCGGAACTCGGTACCGCCAAGCTTCTTCAGTTCGCCGCCGAACACCAGATGCAAAAGCTGTTTCTTTCCGTCTTCCGCGGCCATGTCGGTCCTTCACATATTGTGAGTTTGTGACAGGTCTAGACCAAAGCCATCGACTTTGGAACCTTCGAAAACGCTTTCACGCATCCAGCCCGGCGATGACATCGACCAGCACCGCCAGCAGGTCGCCGCTGCCGGCGGCGAGCGCGCCGTGGCGGGTCACCTCGCCGGCGTAGAGCGGCGCACGGCCATGCGGGTCGAGCAACTGCCCGCCGGCCTCGCGCAGGATGAGGTCGGCGGCGGCGATATCCCAGTCATGCGCGTTCGGCTTGACGAAGGTGCCGTCGAGCGTGCCGTTGGCGATCATCGCTAAGCGGTAGGCGAGCGAAGGGCTATAGGGCGCCCGCGTCAACCGCTTCTGCCAGCCCGCCGGCATCAGGTCGATGAGCTGCTTCAACCCTGAAATCTCGGCCTTCTCGCCGGGCTGGCGCACCGCGATGCGCCTGCCGTTGCGGAAGGCGCCCTGGCCGGGCAGCGCCCAGTAGGTCTCATCCAACGCCGGACATTCGAGCACGCCGGCGAGCGTGCGGCCATTTTCGACGGCGGCGACGCTGACACACCAGGTGCGCTGGCCCTCCAGGAAGCCGCGCGTGCCGTCGATCGGGTCGACGACGAAGGTGCGGCGCGCCGAAAGCCGGGCCGGATCATCGACGGTCTCTTCCGACAGCCAGCCATAATCCGGCCGCGCCGCCAGCAGCGTCTGGCGCAGATAGGCATCCGCCGCGTGATCGGCCTCGCTCACAGGCGAGGTGCCGCCCTTCATCCAGACCTGCGGGCTTTGGCCGAAGTAGCGCATGGCGATGAGGCCCGCCTCGCGGGCGGCGTCGCGCAGCAGCGGCAGGTCTTCCGTAGCGTCGGTCGAGATCAACTCATGCTCCGGCAAGGGTCATGCCTTCGATCAGAAGCGTGGGGGCCGCCGTGCCGAAATTGCGGTCGAGGTCATCAGCCGGCACCATGTTCAGGAACATGGTCTTCAGATTGGAGGCGATGGTGACTTCAGCGACCGGATAGGCCAGCGCGCCATTCTCGATCCAGAAGCCGGAGGCGCCGCGACTGTATTCGCCGGTGATCATGTCGACGCCCTGGCCGAACACTTCGGTGACATAGAAGCCGCTCTTGAGCGACTTGATCATGTCCTGCGGCGAGCGTTCGCCCGGCTCGATGGCGAGATTGGTGGAGGATGGGGAGACGGAGGAGCCGCTGCGCGAGCCACGCCCGTTGGTGACAAGGCCAAGCTCGCGCGCGGCGGACGTCGACAGGAACCAGTGGTTGAGGACGCCCTTTTCGACCATCAAGAGCTTCTCGCCCTCGATGCCTTCGCCGTCGAATGGACGCGACGCCTGGCCACGCCGCCGCAGCGGCTCGTCGGTGACGGTGATGGCGGCAGCGGCGACCTGCTTGCCCATCATGTCGCGCAGGAACGAGGTTTTGCGCGCGACGGAGGCGCCATTGATGGCGCCGGCAAGATGGCCGGCGATGCCGCGGGCAACGCGCGGGTCGAACACCACGTCGACCGGCCCGGTCGCCGCCTTGCGCGCGCCGATGCGGCGCACCGCGCGCTCGCCGGCCTTGCGGCCGATGTCTTCGGGCGCATCGAGATCGCTAAAATGCAGGCGCGAGGAGAATTCATAGTCGCGCTCCATGCCGGTGCCCTCGCCGGCAATGACGCTGGCCGAGCGCGAAAAGCGCGAGACGACATAATGGCCGAGAAAGCCGTGCGAGGTGGCCAGCACAAGGCCGCCCATGCCGGCCCCGGCGCTGCTGCCGGACGAATTGGTGACGCCCTTGACGGCAAGCGCCGCCGCTTCCGCCGCCAATGCCGCCTCCTTCAACTGGTCGGCCGACACCTCGGTGGCGTCGAACAGGTCGAGATCGGGCGTCCGCTTGGCAAGCAGCGCCGGATCGGCAAGACCCTGATAGGGATCCTCCGGCGACACTTTCGCCATTGCGACAGCGCGCTCGGCGAGCGCTTTCGGGTCGGACGCGGCGGTCGCCGAAACGCTGGCGACCTTCTGGCCGACGAAGACGCGCAGCGCGACATCCTCGCTCTCGGAAGCCTCGGTGGCCTCGACCTTGCCGAGTCGAACCGACACGCCGGTGGAGCGGCCGCGCACGGCCACCGCGTCGGCGGCATCGGCGCCGGCCTTTTTGGCAGCCTCGACCAGCGCCGCAACGCGATCGGTCAGTCTTGCAGCGTCTGTTATATCGGCCATGCCTGTGATTCCTGCTGTTGCGGCCAGCGTCTGGCCGCTGCCCACCCATCTATTGTTCCGGTCCGGCTTGTGCAATGGCACAGGCCTCTATCAAAATGCAGCTTCACGGCTTCCTTCAGGAACCGAGTGAAGCAAAAACGCAGCCCGCAGATTGCACGGAGCATCTTCTATGACGCCTTTCCATCTCGCTTTTCCGGTCCGTGATCTCGATGAAACCCGTATTTTCTATGGCGAGGTGTTGGGTTGCACGATCGGCCGCTCCTCGGCGACATGGGTCGATTTCGATCTCTTCGGCCACCAGATGTCGGCGCATTTGCGGCCACAAGCCGCGCCAGCCGCAAGCGACGGCAAGGTCGACGGCATTTTGGTGCCGATCCCGCATTTTGGCGCCGTGCTGTTGATGGACGAGTGGCAGCGCCTGGCGGCACGGCTGGAAGCGCGCGACGACATCGACTGGCTGGAACGGCCAATGGTGCGCTTCAAGGGCGAACCCGGCGAGCAGGCAACGCTCTTCATTCGCGATCCTTCGGGCAATGCCTTGGAGTTCAAGGGTTTTCGCTCGCTGGAGCAGGTTTTCGCGCATTGAGCTGGGGCGAGCCCGGACTCACGACCCGGCGACCGGCGTCCAGATCACATCCTCGATTTTCCGCGCACCGGTCGCCAGCATCACCAGCCGGTCGAAGCCGAGCGCGATGCCGCTGGCCTGCGGCATGATGGCAAGGGCGGCGAGAAAATCCTCGTCCAGCGGGTAGCGCTCGCCATAGATGCGCTCCTTCTCGTCCATCTCGAGGATGAAGCGCCGGCGCTGCTCGGCCGGGTCGGTCAGTTCGCCAAAGCCGTTGGCGAGCTCGACACCGCAGCAATAGAGCTCGAAGCGCTCGGCGACGCGGGCATCCCTAGGGCTCGGCCGGGCAAGTGCGGCCTCGGCGACCGGGTATTCGCACAGGATGGTCGCGCGGCCGATGCCCAGATTGGGCTCGATCTTTTCCACCATGACGCGGCTGAACAGGTCGGCCCAGCTGTCGTCGGGCGCCGTGCGCAGGCCGGCCTTGATCAAGGCGGCGTAAAGCGCCTCGCGGTCTGTGCTCCCGTCGGCGGCGACCGTGGCGAGGAGATCGATGCCGGAATAGTGGGTGAAGGCATCCGCCACCGTCAGCCGCTCCGGCTCGGCGAACGGATCGCAATCGCGGTCCCGGAAGGAGAACCGCTTGGCCCCTGCCCTGGTCGCCGCCAACACCAATAGATCGGCGCAGTCGCGCATCAGGCTCTCATAGGTCTCGCCCACCCGGTACCATTCGAGCATGGTGAATTCGGGATGGTGCAAGGGGCCGCGCTCGCGGTTGCGCCAGACCGGCCCCAGGCTGAAAATGCGCCGCTCGCCGGCGGCAAGCAGCTTCTTGCAGGCGAATTCCGGCGAGGTGTGGAGGTACAGCGGCGACCGCGCACCATCGGCCCCGACCACCTCCGTGGCGAAAGCCGCCAGATGCGCCTCGTTGCCGGGCGAGACCTGCAGCGCCGCGGTTTCCACTTCGATGAAATCGTGGCGGGCGAACCAGTCGCGCAAAGCGGCGGTCAGGCCATTGCGCAGCATCAGGCGCGGGCGGCGGTCGGCGTGAACGTCAGGCGTCCACCAGGGCGAAGCGGCGGTCATCGCCGGGCCACGGGCGTGTCAGTTTGCACTGGGGGCTGGCGGTTCGCGCCGAGATGCGCTAGGCCCCCATCCAGCGCCGCACAAGCCGGCAAACGTCCATCAACTCTCGCAGGATAAAAAACCGTGGTGAAAGTCATCGCCAGTTCGCTCCGCAAAGGCAATGTCGTCGAAAAGGACGGCAAGCTTTATGTGATCCTCTTTGCCGAAAACATCCACCCAGGCAAGGGCACGCCGGTGACGCAGCTCGACATGCGCCGCATCGGCGATGGAGTGAAGGTCTCGGAGCGCTACCGCACCACCGAGCAGGTGGAGCGCGCCTATGTCGAGGAGCGTGAGCACACCTTCCTCTACGCCGACGGCGAAGGCTATCACTTCATGAACCCGGAAACCTACGACCAGGTGGCGGTGTCGGAAGCCGTGGTCGGCGACGCCGCGCCCTATCTGCAGGAAGGCATGCCGGTGCAGGTCTCGCAGTTCAACGGCATCGCCATTTCCCTGGTGCTGCCGCAGCGTGCCACCTTCGAAGTGGTCGAGACCGAGCCGACGACCAAGGGCCAGACCGCATCGTCCTCCTACAAGCCCGCCGTGCTCTCCAACGGTGTCCGCACCACAGTGCCGCCGCACATCGCACCCGGCACCCGCGTGGTGGTGATGACGGCGGATGGGGCCTATGTGGAGCGGGCGAAGGACTGAGTATCTCTTAAGTCTGCCGGTCCCAAGCCGGAAGCCAAGCGATGCCTCACTGTTTGAAACAGTGCTCGCGATGCCATTGCAAAAAAATGCGGGTGCGGGCGTTAGCTGCGCGGCGAGTTTTTTATGAACGTCTGGGGATATCCGCTGGGATGTCGCGCCAATTCGTTCTTGGAGCTTAATCTACCCGGAGAAACTCCTTCTCTCTGACAAGCGCCTCCGATTTCTTTTACTCGGTGTCGCAAAACGTCCCTGCGGTTCGTCCTTTGAGCAAAGAAGGAGGACGCCATGAGAAAACTTATCGTCACCGAATTCATCAGCGTTGATGGCATCGCAGAGGTCGAGAAGCTGCCAAGCATCACTTGGAACGATGAGATGAACAGGTTCAAGGAGGACGAACTGGCCGACAGCGGCGCCATGCTTCTGGGGCGCACGACCTATGAGATCTTTGCCGGCTCATGGCCTGGTGAAACCGGGGACTTCGCCGACCGGTTCAACGCGCTGCCGAAGTATGTCGCTTCCAGCACCTTGAAGGCGCTCGACTGGAAGCCTGCCGAACTGCTCAAGGGCTCACTGCCGGTGGCGGTGCGAGCCCTGAAGGAAGGCAGCGGCGGCAACATCTATGTGCATGGCAGCCTCAGCGTCGCGCAGGAATTGCTGCGCCACGGTCTGGTCGACCGCGTCAGGCTGCTCAGCTATCCCGGCGCCGTCGGCCAGGGCAAGGAGCTGTTCCCGCCTGGTGAACAAGTGCCGCTTGAGTTGATCTCCGCAACGCCATTCAGCAACGGGGTTGTAGCGCTTGAGTATGTGCCGGTGGCGGCGAAGTCGTAGTTGGCTTCCATGCGTGGATGACAACCGCAGTTGGCGATCAATTGCCGGCGTCGCACCGTCCTTACCCGACTTTCTTGGCCCGCCTCCCCTTGGCGGCGGCGCCATTCCGCGCCTCCACCACCCGCTCCACCTCCCGCTTCAGCTGATCCTTGATCGCCACCGTCTCGTTCATCAGGGCGTCGATCTTCAGGAAATCGAGCACGCGGTATTTCGACACTGTCGGGCGGACCAGGATATCGGGCTGGGTTTGTCTCAGCTTGTTGGCGGTGATCGATTGCATCATCAGCTGCGTGGCGCCGAACATCAGATCGACGGAGGTGGGGTGCTTGCGGTCGGCTTCTTCCGGCGCGCCGACCACGTCAACGCCGATGATGATATCGGCATCGTTCTCGATCAGGTCGAATGGCACGGGGTTGTAGATGCCGCCGTCGATCAGCAGGCGGCCGTCGCGTATCACCGGGCGGAACACGGCGGGGATGGCGGCCGAGGCGGCAAGTGCCGAATGCAGCTCGCCGTCGTCGAACACGGCCAGCTTGTGGCCGAAATAGTCGGTCGCCGTCACCTTCAGCGGGATCTTCAGCTCGGCGAAGGTTTCGGGAATGGCCTCGGGCAGGAAGGCCTTGAGGATGCGCTCGACATTGAACTGGCTGACGCGGATGCCGTTCTGCATGGCTTCGGCGATCGTGCCCGGCCGGGCTCGCCACATGCGGCTTGCCACCTCGGCGCGCCGGCCGAGGACCGAGCGGGCGTAGTCGTGGATGTCCTTGCCGGTCATGCCGGCGGCCATGCCGGCGCCCATGATGGCGCCGATCGACGAGCCGGCGATCGCCACCGGCCGGATGCCGAGCTCGTCCAGTGCCTCGATGACATGGATGTGCGCAAGGCCTCGTGCTCCGCCACCGCCGAACGCTATTCCAAAAGTCGGGCTCATCCCTTGCCGGCCCCGGCCAGCGGGGGCCCGACGACCATGATGGTCGGCTCGGCCGACAGCAGCTTCTTCGCCGCCGCCTTGACCTGGTCGAGCGTCACCGCGTTGATGTAGCCGGCGCGCCGCTGCATGTAGTCGATTCCGAGATCGTCGAGCTGCAACTCGACCAGCGTCGCGGCGATGGAACTCGAGGAGTTCAGATTGCTGATGGCGTAGGCGCCGATCAGATATTTCTTGGTTGCGGCGAGCTCAGCCTCGGTCGGGCCGTCCTCAGCCAACCGCTTGGCGACGTCGCGCACGATGCCGAGCGTCTCGGCCGCGCGATCCGATCGCGTGCCGGTGGTGACGATCAGCGCGTTGGCGTGGTCCTGGTTGACCAGCGAGGAATCGACGCTGTAGGCCAGCCCGCGCTTTTCACGCACCTCCTGGAACAGGCGCGAGGTGAAGGTGCCGCCGCCGAGGATCTCGTTCATCAGCACGGCCGGGAAGAAATCCGCCGCCTTGCGCTTCACGCCGGGCCAGGCGAGCTGCAGCGAGGTTTGCGGCAGGTCGTAATTGACCTCCAGATGCTGCGCCAGCTTCGGCTCGATATCGGCGACGGGGGCGAGCGCCTGTTTATCAGGCAGGTTGCCGAACACCATGTCCAGCTTCTTCTTAAGCGTCCCGGCATCGATGGCGCCGACCACGGCGACATGCAGGCCGCCGCGTGCGAACACCGCCTTGTGCAGCGCGTTGAGATCATTCTGCGTGATGGTGGCGATGCTCTGCCTGGTGCCCTGGTCGGAGCGTGAATAGGGATGGTCGCCATAGATGGCGCGAGCCCATCGGTTCTGCGCGACCGTGTCGGGGTCATTCTCGTTGGCGATGATGCCGGACAGGATCTGCGCGCGGATGCGGTCGATCGGCGCCTGGTCGAAGCGCGGCTCGTTGACCGCCAGCCGCAGCAGGTCGAAAGCCTCGTCGCGCTGTTCGGCCAGCATGCGCATCGAGCCGTAGATGCCGTCGCGGTTCTCCTCGAAGCCCATTTCGGCACCGGCATCGTCGAGCCTGATCTGGAAGGCTTCCGAATCGAGCGGGCCGGCGCCCTCGTCGAACAGGCCGGTCATCAAATTGGCCAGTCCTTCCTTGCCCGGCGGATCCTGCGTCGAGCCGCCGCCGAAGACGAAACGAACGGCGACCACCGGCACGGAATAGTCCTCCACCAGCCAGGCGGTGACGCCCTTCGAGGAGGTGACGGACTGGATCTCCATGGCGCGGGCGGCAAGTGCCGGCAGGACCAGGAAGAGGATGGCGAGGACGAGGGTTGCGAGTGTGGTGGCCACGCGCGGTCTTCCCTTCTCCCCTTGCGGGAGAAGGTGGCCTCGCAAAGCGAGGTCGGATGAGGGGTGTTCCAGCTTGGCAAGGACGGCACTCCGGCGCGCACCTCTCATCCGTCTCGGCGCTGCGCGCCGATCCACCTTCTCCCACAAGGGGAGAAGGGAAGGCGCATTCACGGCCTCGTGTATGTGCATCGACCGCTTCATCATCAATTCCCCGCCTGTTGCTGCGGCAAGAGATAGCCGGTGGTCGAATGGGCCAGCACCAGATAGCGCGCGGCGACGGCCTTGACCTCGTCCGCGGTGACCTCGCGGATGCGGTCAGGCCATTGCTGGACATCCTGCACATTGCCGCCGGTGGCCAGTGTCGAGCCATAGATTTCGGCCATGGAATCCTGCTTGTCGCGGGCAAAGACCATCGACCTGACATAGCGATCCTTGGCCTTTTCGAGCTCTCCCGGCGTGACCCCGCCGCTGGCTATGCGCGCCACCTCCGCATCGACAGCGGCTTCGATGTCGGCGAGCCTGGCGTCGCCGCGCGGCGAGCCGTAGACGGTGAAATTGGTGTCGTCGAGCATGGTGCCCTGGAAATACGCGCCGGCGTTGGAGGCGATGCCCTGCTTGACCACCAGCGCCTGGTAGAGCCGGCTGCGGTTACCGCCGCCGAGGATCTCGGCAAGCAGATCGAGCGCCTCGGCCTCGCCCGGCTTGGCGGTGTGGTAGGACGGCACCACCCATTGCGTCGAAAAGCTGGGCACGCTGACGCGGGCGTCGGAAAGCGTGACGGTGCGCTTGGTGTTCTGCTCCGGTTCGACCGGGCGCACGCGCGGCGGCAGGTCCGGCCCACGCGCCACCTTGCCATAGGTCTTTTCGGCCAGCGCCCGCACCGCGTCGGGCTGGACATCGCCGGCGACGATCAGCACGGCGTTGTTGGGCCTGTAATACTTGTCATAGAAGGCGGTGGCGTCGGTGCGGTTGAGCTGCTCCATCTCTTGCATCCAGCCGATCACCGGAATGCGGTAGGGTTGGTTCTGCCAGAGCGTGGCATCGACTTCCTCGTCGAGCACGGCCTGCGGATTGTTGTCGATGCGCGAGCGTCGCTCCTCGAGGATGACATCGCGCTCGGTCTTGATGACATCGTCGGTGAGGATGAGGTTGCGCATGCGGTCGGCCTCGAAGCTCATCATCTGTTCGAGCGCCGAGGGCGCCACCGTCTCGTGGAAAGCGGTGTAGTCATAGGAGGTGAAGGCGTTGTTGGAGCCGCCGATATCGGAGACGGCACGGTCGAACTCGCCGGCCGCGTGATGGGTCGTTGCCTTGAACATCAGATGCTCGAAGAAGTGGGCGATGCCGGATTTGCCCGGCGGCTCGTCGGCGCTGCCGATCTTGTACCACACCATGTGGGTGACGATGGGCGCGCGATGATCGGGAATGACGACCACTTCCATGCCGTTGTCGAGCAGGAAATCCGTCACCTTGAACTCGGACGGCACGGTGTCGGGCAATACGGGACTGGCGGCCGGCACCGGGCCGGTCATGACAAAAGCCAGCGACGTCGCCAGCACTGTTGCCCGCAGCCATTCAACCCTGGGTGTCATCAATGGCTCCGGTTTTCTCTTCGTTTGACGCAATTCCCCTGGGAAAACCGCTTCACACTTTTCCTGGAATTGCTTGGACAGGACGATAGGCAAGGTGCTGGCGACAAGCAAAGCGAATTGTTGTTGCCGGCAAAGGCGGCGGCAAAGAGGCCGCTGAACACAAGCGTGTCAGCCAGCCTCGATGAAGCGGATGATGGTCTCGCCGTAATTGCGCTCGTCGAGCACGGAAAAGCCGGCGCCTGGCTCGAAGGGAACCGCCGCCGTTTCCTCGACCACGCAGAGTGCGCCGGGCCGCAGCCAGCCGCCGGCCTTGGCCGACTGCAGGGCGCGCTCGCCAAGGCCCTTGCCATAGGGCGGATCGGCGAAGACGAGGCCGAACGGGGTCAGCGTGCCGGCTTCGCCAAGGGTGGTTGCGTCGCGGCGGAAGATCTTGGTGCGGCCGGTGAGCCCGAAGGCCTCGACATTGTCGCGGATCAGGCCACGGCCTTCGGCCGATTCCTCGATGAACACGCCATAGGATGCCCCTCGCGACAGCGCTTCCAGGCCAAGCGCGCCGGTGCCGGCAAACAGGTCGAGCACGCGCGCGCCGTCCAGTTGCCCGCCAAAGCGATGCGCCAGCACATTGAAGACGGCCTCACGGGTGCGGTCAGTCGTCGGACGGATGGCGCTGCTGCGAGGCGTCGCCAGGGGACGCCCGCGAAACTCACCGCCAACGATTCTCATTTAAGTCCGGGTCTCATTTAGTCCTGGGCCCCTTCGGGCCGCCGCGCGGCCGCTCACCGCCACCAGCACCGCCAGGACGCTCGCCACGCGGCTTGCCGAATGGTTTTGCGCCGCCCGGTTTGCCATAGGACGGCTTGAACGACGCCTTGCGCGCCTTGGCTTCGGCCGCCTTGGCAGCGTCGGCTTCCGCCCTGCCCTTGCCGATCGGCCGGGCACCCGGCGCCATCCAGACATTGGCCTTGCGCTGGCCGGGCGGCTCGATCGGCCGCTGCTCGCGTTCCGGCTTCTTGCCGCCAAAACCGCCACGCGGCTTGTCACCGAAGCCACCGCGCGGCTTGTCACCAAAATTGGCACGCGGCTTGTCGCCAAAGCCGCCGCGTTCTGGCTTCGGACCGCGTTCGCCAAAACTCTTTTCCGGCCGCGCGCTTCGTTCGGGACTGGTCGAGAGCTTGCCCAGCGCCTCGTCGCGGCTGCCTTCGCGGCGCTTGCGGTTCTTGATCAGACCGCCCTCGCCGATCGGCCGGTGGTCGCCCTCGCGCATAACCTTCGGCCGCTCGGCTTCTTCCTGACGCGGTTCGGTGCGCCGCACCGGCTTGTTGGAGAACGGCTTTGAAATCTCGGCGTCGAAATTGGCGCCGGATTCCTCGACGAGGCGCTCGCCAAGCTGGTCGCGCAGCACGCGGCCCTTGACCTCCAGCACATGGCCTTCGGGAAGATCCTCGAGCTGGAAAGGCCCGTAGGAGATGCGGATCAGCCGCGTCACGTCGAGGCCGAGCGCGCCGAGGATGTTCTTGACCTCGCGGTTCTTGCCTTCGCGAAGACCGATCGTCAGCCAGGCATTGGAGCCCTGCTCGCGGTCGAGGCTGGCTTCGATCGCACCATAAAAGACGCCGTCGACGGCGATGCCCTCGCGAAGCCCGGCAAGCGCGCTTTCCTCGACCTTGCCGTGGACGCGCACGCGGTAGCGGCGCAGCCAGCCGGTGGCCGGCAGTTCGAGCACGCGCGACAGGCCGCCATCATTGGTCAGCAGCAGCAGACCCTCGGTGTTGATGTCGAGCCGGCCGATGGTCATCAGCCGCGGCAGTTCGGCCGGTAGCACGTCGAAGACGGTCTTACGGCCTTCCGGATCACGGTTGGTGGTGACGACGCCGGCCGGCTTGTGGAACAGGAACAGGCGCGTGCGCTCGATCGGCGGGATTTCCATGCCGTCGAGATGGATGATGTCACCGGGCATCACATTGAAGGCCGGCGAGGCCAGCACCCGGCCATTGACCTTGACGCGGCCGGCGGCGATCAGGTCCTCGGCATCGCGACGCGAGGCAAGACCGGCGCGCGCCAGGCGCTTTGCGATCCGTTCACCGGCTTCTTCTTCTGCCTCGGCGGGACGCGGGCGGGGCTTGAAGCCGCCGGACGCACCCTGCGGACGATCGCCGAAGTCGCGCTTGGGACGATCGTTGAAATCGCGCTTGGGACGGTCGCCGAAATCGCGCTTGGGACGGTCGAAGCGCCCTTCGCCACCTTCCGCCGAAGCAGCCGCCGGACGGTCGCCGCGTGGTGCGTAAGGCTTGCGCGGTCCTTCGCGCTTCTCATAGGGCTTGCGCTCGCCTTCGGCCGCCATTGGGCGGTCACCGCGCGGCGCGTAGGGCTTGCGCGGGCCTTCGCGCTTCTCGTAGGGCTTGCGCTCGCCTTCGGCCGCCATCGGGCGGTCGCCACGCGGCGCATAGGGCTTGCGCGGGCCTTCGCGCTTCTCGTAGGGCTTACGCTCGCCTTCGGCGGCCATCGGACGATCGCCGCGCGGCGCGTAAGGCTTGCGCGGACCTTCGCGCTTCTCATAGGGCTTGCCTTCGGGGCGCGGCCCCTTGCTGAACGCCTTGTCGCCGCTCTTGAAGTTGCGCTTCGGCCGCTCGCCTTCGGCGGCCATCGGACGCTCACCGCGCGGCGCGTAGGGTTTCTTGGCGCCGAAGGACGGCTTGCCACCGCCACGCGAGGCCGCGGGTTTCTTGCCCGGGCCTTTTTGGCGCGGAGATTTCTTGTCGTTGTCGTCCATGTGGCCTTTGTCCGTTTGCGCTGCTACAGCGTGGCGCATCCTTTCGGGCGCGCAACGAACGCTGTAGCACTTTTGATTTGGCGCATGATCATTTCCGAAAATCGAGTCCGATTTTCGAGGTTATGCGCTCAATAACAGGATCATCAGAGTTTGTCAGGGAAAAGTGGAGACCGGTTTTTCCGGAAAGACAAACGAAAACCAAAAGCCTGGAGCGGCGAGGAGATAATGGGAATGGAAACCGCGTGAAGCGGCCCGATTTCATGGCCCTGGCGCTGAAAGAGGCCGAAGCGGCCGCCTTGCGCGGCGAAGTGCCGGTCGGCGCCGTGATCGCCAGCGGCGGCACTGTCGTCGCCAGTGCCGGCAACCGCACCCGCGAGCTTGCCGACCCGACGGCGCATGCCGAGATGCTGGCGATCCGCGAGGCCTGCGGCAAACTGGCGACAGAGCGGCTCACCGGCCACGATCTCTATGTGACGCTGGAACCCTGCGCCATGTGCGCCGGCGCCATTTCCTTCGCCAGGCTGCGCCGTCTCTATTTCGGCGCCGCCGACGAAAAGGGCGGCGCGGTGGTCAACGGCGTGCGCTTCTTCGCCTCGCCGACCTGCCACCATGCGCCCGACATCTATGCGGGGATGGCCGAGACCGAAGCGGGCCTGCTGCTCAAGGGATTTTTCAGGGAACGTCGCGACTGAACCGGGCGCCGTGCCCGTCCACAATCGACGCAGCCGGCTGTTACAGGGACGGCAGCCAGTCGAACCAGCCGCCCTTCTTGCCTTCCGCCTCTTTCTTCAGGCGGCGTTCCTTCTTGTATTCGTCCTCGCCAAGTTCATTCTGCGGTGCTGCGCCCGACGCGACACGGTAGGCCAGTGGCGGCTCGCTCAGATATTTGCGGGTGTTGGGATCGCCCTGCTTGCCTTCGGCAAGGCGGCGCTGGATCTCGGCGGCGCGGCCCTTGTCGGAATCCGCGGGTTTCCAAGCCGGCGGGTGGCTGGAGCCTGAGTCGGCCATCGCCTTCTTGATCGCCTCGGGATCGGTCTGCACGTCGTCAACGATCTCCGACTGATAATTCGGATCATCCTGGTGGGCCGTGGCGTCGGCGCGCAGGCGGGCGCGGCGCTGCTCGGGCGATTCAGGCCATTCGGCGCTCGCCGTCTGGATGCTGTTCTGCGGCGCCGGCAGCGCTTCCTTCTGGCCAGGTGCCGGCTTCACCAGCGTCGGGCGCGGCTTGTAGTCGATCGGATCCCTGCGCTTCGGCGCGAAGGAAACGGCGCCGGTGAGATCGCCGGCCAGTTGTTCGGCGGCAGTCTTGTCGGTTCCATAGGTCGGAGACCCCATGCAGCCGGACAAAGCGAGGCCCGATGCGACAAGCGGCGCCAGAAGCGCAAGGCGCGCGTTATAACTCTCGGTCATGCCAAAAAGTCCCACTCTAGACAGCCTCTCGATTGCCACCGGCCTTGTGTCCGGTCCCCATCGTCCAAGCACTTGCGACGGAAATCCGGCGACAATTTGTCTTCCGGAGTTTCGCGTGTTTACCTCAACCACTCATTAAGGGCAACGCGCGGGCGGATCAGCACCGCCCGGCGTGATATTTGTGCACCGATATGCAGGGCATCCTGGCCGCGCATGCCGTGATCCCCAAACCGCCATGCACGTTTGGGCAACATGCATCAGAGCCGGCCGAGGGCCTTCAGTTCACGCAGCACGGCAGCATCGCGCGCCGAGACATCGGGAAATTCCGCGTCCTGCCCGACATCGGCCGTGTAGCGCCAGGAGCGCGCGCATTTGACCAGGCCGCGATCCTCGGCCTTCTCGACCACCACGGCGACGCCCTTGACGTCGTCCAGCGTGAAGGCGCTTTGCGGCGCCTGGCCATGAGCAATGACGAGATCGCTGGTGATCGCCATCTCGGCCATGTCGACGTCCGATATCGCCGCCTCGAGCGCCGCGTCGTTGATCGTGACCACCGGCACCGCCTCCAGCGAGGAGCCGATCACCTTCTGGGCACGCGCGATCTCGAGCGCGCCGGTGACGACGCGGCGCACCTGCCTGACCTTGCGCCATTTTTCCGCCAGGGCCTCGTTCTTCCAGTCCGCCGGGATTTCCGGGAACTGGTCGAGATGCACCGAGACCGCATCGGGATGACGGTCGAGCCAGGCCTCCTCCATTGTGAAGGGCAGCATCGGCGCCAGCCATTTCACCAGGCAGTCGAAGAGATGACGCACGACCTGCACGGAGGCCTTGCGCTTCGCGCTCGATGGCGCGTCGCAATAGAGCGCGTCCTTGCGGATGTCGAAATAGAAGGCCGACAGCTCGACCACCATGAAATCGATGAGCGCGCGGGTGATGCGCTTGAACTCGAACGCGTCGTAGCCCTGGCGCACCACCTCGTGGAGTTCGGACAACCGGTGCAGCATCAGCCGCTCCAGCTCCGGCATCGCTTCCAGCGGCACATCCTCGCCATCGTCATGGGCGAGCGTGCCCAGCATCCAGCGGACCGTATTGCGCAGCTTGCGGTAGGCGTCGATGTTGGTCTGCAGCACGTTCTTGCCGAGCCGCTGGTCTTCCCAATAATCCGTCGTCACCACCCAGAGCCGCAGGATATCGGCGCCGGACTGCTTGATCACGTCCTGCGGGATGACGGTGTTGCCGAGCGACTTCGACATCTTGCGCCCGTCCTCGTCCATGGTGAAGCCATGGGTGACGACCGTGTCGTAGGGTGCCCTGCCCCTGGTGCCGCAGCTTTCGAGCAACGAGGAATGGAACCAGCCGCGATGCTGGTCGGAGCCTTCGAGATAGACATCGGCCGGCCATTTCAGGTCGGGACGGTCCTCGAGCGTGAAGACATGCGTCGAACCCGAATCGAACCAGACGTCGAGGATGTCCATCACCTGCCGCCACCGGGAGGCGTCGTGATTGCCGAGGAAGCGTTCCTTGGCGCCAGCGGCGAACCAGGCGTCGGCGCCTTCCGTCTCGAAGGCGTCCATGATGCGCCGGTTGACGGCCTCGTCCTTGAGCACATTGCCGTCCTCGTCGGCGAAAACGGCGATCGGCACGCCCCAGGCACGCTGACGCGACAGCACCCAGTCGGGCCGTTCCTCGATCATGGCGCGGATGCGGTTCTGGCCTGCCGCCGGCACGAAACGGGTGTCGTCGATCGCCTTCAGCGCGCGGCTGCGTAGCGTCGTGCCGTCGCCAAGGTCCTTGTCCATGTAGATGAACCACTGCGGCGTGTTGCGGAAGATGATCGGCTTCTTCGACCTCCAGGAATGCGGATAGGAGTGCTTCAGACGACCGCGCGCGAACAGCGCGTTGCGCTTGATCAGCTCATCGATGACCGCCTGGTTGGCGTTCCCCTTCTTGCCGTTGTCGTCGATGACGCGCGCCGGCCCGCCCTCGCGATCCGGACCGAAGCCCGGCGCGTCCCTGGTGAAGAAGCCGCCATCGTCGACCGTGAACGGGATCGCGGTGTCGACACCGCGCACGCGCAGGTCGGCAGCGGAATCCATCCAGGCGTCGAAATCCTCGCGGCCGTGGCCGGGCGCGGTGTGGACGAAACCGGTGCCCGCATCGTCGGTGACATGGTCGCCGGCGAGCATCGGAACGGCAAATTCGTAGCCGCCGCCAAAACCCTTGAACGGATGCGAAAGCGTAAGGCTTCCAAGCTGTTCGGCCGAAACGCTATGAAGGCGATTCAAGGTGACCTTGGCCTTGGTCGCGCAATCTTCCGCCAGAGCATCGGCAAAGATCAGCTTCTCGCCCGGTTGCGGCCCGAAGGCATTCTCTGCCGCCGTAACCTCGTAAAGACCATAGCCGATACGCGGCGAATAGCTGACGGCGCGGTTGCCGGGGATGGTCCAGGGCGTCGTCGTCCAGATGACGACATGAGCTTCCAGCAGGTCCAGCGACGTCTCGGTCAGCTTCGCCGGCTCTTCGGCATTGGCGACCTCCCGGGCAAGGCTGACGACCGGGAATTTCACCCAGATCGTGTCGCTCTCATAGTCCTGGTACTCGATCTCGGCCTCAGCCAGGGCGGTGCGTTCGACGACGCTCCACATCACCGGCTTCGAGCCGCGATAGAGCTGGCCCGACATGGCGAACTTCAACAATTCGCCGGCGATGCGCGCCTCGGCATGGAAAGCCATCGTCGTATAGGGGTTCTTGAAGTCGCCGATGACGCCGAGGCGCTGGAACTCGCCGCCCTGCACGGAGATCCAGTGCGCGGCGAATTCACGGCATTCCTTGCGGAACTCGTTGACCGGCACCTCGTCCTTGTTCTTGCCCTTGGCGCGGTACTGCTCCTCGATCTTCCATTCGATCGGCAGGCCGTGGCAATCCCAGCCGGGCACGTAGTTGGAATCATAGCCGCGCATCTGGAACGAACGGGTGATGACGTCCTTGAGGATCTTGTTCAGCGCATGGCCGATGTGGATGTTGCCGTTGGCGTAGGGCGGGCCGTCATGCAGCACGTATTTCGTGCGGCCGGCGGCTTCCTCGCGCAGCTTGCGGTAGAGGTCCATGTCCTGCCAGCGCTTGACCAGCACCGGCTCTTTCTCGGGCAAGCCGGCGCGCATCGGGAAATCCGTTTGCGGCAGGTAGAGCGTCTTGGAATAGTCGATCGTTTCAACAGTGTCGGTCATTGATCTGCCATCTGCATAGCCCGTCGGCACAAAAGCCGGGGCGTTGAAGTCTTTGGTTGACGCATACCGTTTCCCAAAACCGGACCCACTTTTGGGTGATATGCATTGATGTTCTGGAAAAAGCGCGAGGGCGCGCGCGAAACTCCCGGCGGTTCCGGCGGCGCTCAGGCCGCCCGGAACACCGGGCCTGTAATTCGTATCGCGATCGCGAATAGGCGCAAAAAGCTGCTCATGGCTGGGCTTTTAGCCGATGCCGCGGCAGGAATAAAGCGTCTCGTTCGATTCGCCTACATCGAAAAGTCGAAGCGATAGGTGGTCGACACGCCGACCATGAACTGGTTGCGGTCGCCACGTTCCCTCACCAGGCTGGAATCGGCGGCCGGACCCTCAAGGCGCGAATATTCGCCGAACAGGCTGGCGGTCATCGGATCGGTCACATTCCAGGTCACCGCGCCGCCGAGGCCGACAGACTTCAGGCCGCCGCCGGGATTGTACTGGCTCAGGCCCGATGCCACGGCCTCCTGCGCATTGACGCCATAATAGGCGTCGAAGTAGTTGGCCGAGGCAAAAGAGACGCGCGGTCCACCCGAAATCCTGACGGTCGGCGTCACGTCATAGAAACCATCGACGGCGATATCGGCGACAAAGCCGTTGTGGGCCCGGATGCCATGCCGCAATTCGGCGCGCGCGCGCATCCAGTCCGTCGGATAGAATTCGAAGAAGCCGCCGACTTCGCCGCCCCAGCGAACAGGATCGAGACCCTCGAGTTCGTCGGCATTGCTGTCGTCGCGCGAGAACAGGAACTTGCCGGTCAGGCCGGCGCGAACGCTGCCATCGTCGACAAGCGCCAATGAGATGTTGTCGTTGCGGGAGGTGAAACGGGCCGCGGGGCCGGCCTTGCCCAGCGAAATGATCGGCGAGGCACTGAGCAGGTACTGCCTGCCGCCCTCGAAATTGGGCGCCACCATGCCGGTGGCGCCGACCGTCAGGTACCAGTCGCCGGACAGCCAGCCGAAAGCCCCCTCGCCGGCCTCGGCCGCGCCTGAGGTAGCCAGCATGACGGTTGCCAAGGCTGCAGAAATCTTCCCGACCGGACTCATGGCCACTCCACTAACACAATACAACTGTCCTTCGGCGACAGCATTGAAGGGGCTTTGGTAAAATTTGATTTAAGGACGAGACATCCGGCTCTGGTTGCCTGCACCATCCAGCCCGCCATCGGCTGGACGCGGATCGGTGCCAGGGATAACTTCGTTGCATGCTGGCGGCCCTCAATGGAGGTGGCGACATGACCTTGCACGGCGATACACTGAAGAACGCGATCGGCCAGACGCGAGACAAGTGGGGATGGTTCGTCGGTCTGGGCGTGCTGCTGCTGATCCTCGGCGGCATTGCCTTCGGCAATCTGTTCATCGCCACTGTGGCTTCCGTCTATGTCGTCGGCTGGCTGATGCTGGTGGCCGGCATCATCGAGATCATGCATGCGTTCGGCGTCAAGACCTGGGGCCGCTTCTTCTACTGGCTGCTCAGCGGACTGCTTTACGCGGTTGCCGGATTTTTCGCCTTCGACAATCCATTGCTCGCCTCGGCGGTGCTGACCTTCCTGCTGGCCGTTGCGCTCGTCGCTTCCGGCGCGCTCAGGGCCTGGGTCGGCTACAATCACCGCCCGGAACGCGGCTGGGGCTGGATCGTCGCGGCAGGCGTCATCAGCGTGCTCGCCGGCCTGATCATCGCCATGGGCTGGCCGGTCAACAGCCTGTGGGTGCTCGGACTGTTCCTGGCGATCGACCTGATTTTTCAGGGCTGGACCTTCATCGCGGTCGGGCTTGCCTTGAAGAAGTAGGGCCTTGAAGAAGTAGGGCCTTGAAGAAGTAGGGCCTTGAAGAAGTAGGGCCTTGAAGAGGTAGGGCGTTGAAGAAATGATCAGGCGAGGTTGAGCAGCGTCACCGAGATCAGTGCGAATGCAATTCCGATATATTGCAGCGACGATACCTCTTCCTTGAAGACGACAGCACCGACCAACACGGCGCCGGCGACCACGATGGTGTTGACCAGAGCCCCGGTCACGGCAAGATCCAGTCGCGTGTTGATGAAGGCAAAGGCCCAGTAGGAGAGCGGCGACAGCAGCATCACATAGGCCAGGCTGCGGCCGCTGCCGGTCTTACCCCAATGCGCGCTCAGCCCATCGCAAAGTATGAACAGGCCTGCGCAGACGATCACCACGCCCCAGACGAACATGTCGATTTTCATCAACGAGTGTTGGGCGCGCTGCCAACCGACTTCGATGAATTGTTTCACAGTCGTTGGCGTTTTCCCGCGATTTCAGCCAGGGACCGTCAGAAGGCGATCGCGCTGTCCAGCTCCGAAAGCGGTTTGACGCCGGCCAGCAGCGCTCTCGCCTCGGCTTCATCGCGCTTCATCTGCACGACCAGCGCATCGAGCCCGTCGAACTTTATCTCGCTGCGCAGGAAGCCGAAGAAGGACACCTGGCAAATCTCGCCATAAAGGTCGCCTGAGAAATCGAAGACGAAGGTTTCCAGAAGCGGCGCGCCATTGTCGTCGACGGTCGGACGGCGGCCGAAACTGGCGACGCCATCGTGCAGCGTGCCGTCGGCGCGCCGAAAGCGGACGGCATAGATCCCTTGCTTGAGGGCGGCTTCCGCGGGAAGCCGCATGTTCGCTGTCGGAAAACCGAGCGTTCGCCCGAGCTGCTGGCCACCGACGACCTCGCTTTCCACCGTGAAGCGGTAGCCGAGCAGGCCGGCGGCCTCGGCCACCTCGCCATCGCAGAGCAAAGCGCGGATGCGGCTCGACGAGACCACCTCGGCGCCCTCGTCCCGGAAAGCATCGACAAGCGTGACGCCGAAGCCATGGCGCTCGCCGGCCGCCATGAGATAGGCCGGACCGCCCTGGCGGTCCTTGCCGAAATGGAAATCGAAACCGGTCACGGCATGCGTGATGCCGAGCGTCCTTTCCAGCACGTCGGTGACGAACGCTTCCGCCGACAGCGAGGCGAAGTCGCGCGTGAACGGCTGCTCGACCAATGCGGCAAAGCCCAGCAAGGACAGGAGCCGCGCCTTCATCGGCGGCGGCGTCAGAACGAACAACGGGATGTCGGGCCTGAAGATCGTTCGCGGGTGCGGCTCGAAGGTCAGCACCAGGGCCGGCACGCCGCGCCGCACGGCCTCGGCCAACGCCCGTTCGAGCACCGCCTGATGGCCACGGTGGACGCCGTCGAAATTGCCGATCGCGACAACGCCGCCCCTCAGGTCGGCGGGCAGCGGCATGGTCGCCGAGAGGTGCTGAAAGGCTTCCATTGCCACCTACCGCAGTCTGGCTATGACGGCCACCGGGCGATAGCCGTGCCGTTCCAGGAAGAGGCCGAGCCTTGCCGGATCCGGCTGCAAGGCATCGCCATAGTCGCGGGCGTGAATGCCGCCGGAGACATAGAGAACGTCGAAACCATTGTCGGCCGCGCCCTTCACATCGGTCATCATGCCGTCGCCGATGGCCAATACCTGCGAACGCTCGAGCGGTCGGCCAAGAGCCTCGGCCGCTTCCTTCATCGCGACCTCGTAGATCGGCGCGTAGGGTTTGCCGGCGATCAGCGTGCGGCCGCCGAGCTGCGCATAGTCGCGGGCCAAGGCGCCGGCGCACCAGATGATCCGTTCGCCACGCTCCACCATGATATCTGGGTTGGCGCAGATGAACGGCAGGTTCCTGGCACGCAACCGGCGCAGCAGTTCGGCATAGTCCTCGGGCTTTTCGACCTCGTCGTCGAACAGCCCGGTGCAAACGACGCCGGTGGCCTCGAATTCCTCGACGAGTTCGACATCGAGGTCGTCATAGAGGTTCAGATCGCGGTCGGCGCCGATGTGGAAGACTTTGCGCGGCCCTTCCGCGATCAGGTCACGGGTCACGTCGCCGGAGGTCACCACACGGTCATAGGCTGACGGCGGAACGCCGATCGCGCTCATCTGAGCCACGACATCGGCGCTGCGGCGGGGCGAATTGGTGATGAGGACAACGGGAATACCAGCCGCCCTTGCCGCCGCCAACGCGGCCGCGGCTGCCGGAAAATGCCATTCGCCGTTGTGCACCACGCCCCAGACATCGCAAAGAATTGCCGAATAGGCTTTCGACACGTCTTCGAGCGAGCCGACGATTTCAGGCGAATCCGCCATGTCGTTCCCTTCAATATGATCCGTTGCGAGCGCCGCGGCCGACGGTTCGCCGCGACCGGTCCGAATTATCCGAACCGGCCCATGCTGTCACCAGCTTTCGCCCGGGTGTCGCATGGAGATCGCGCAAAGGGTGGCAGTCCGCCGATAGGTGCCCATCCGGCGATAGAAACCGCGGCCGATATTTGGTTAACGAGCTTTGAAAGCGCGGCTCGACCTTGGATATATTCCCGCAACGTGAAATTTAACGATTTATGACACAGTCACCACCAATTTGATTTGGCGGGGGTGGTTGAAGGCATGATCCGGAAATTCGCAAACGACCGGCGCGGTAATTATGCGCTGATGACCGTCCTTGCCATGGTGCCGCTCATGGGTGCCCTGGCGATCGGCATCGACTATACGGAAATGACGCGCGAGCGCCAAAACGCCTTGAACGCACTGGATGCCGCGGGCATCGCCACCGCCCAGCAGATCGTTGCCGGCGCCACCGATGCCGACGCGAAAGCCTATGCCAAGAATTTCTTCGAGGCCAATCTCGCGCATATCGATCCGGCCAACACCACGCTATCCGTGACGCTGCCCAACAACAACGCCGGCGGCGGAACACTGAAGCTATGCGGCACGCTGACCTACAAGCCCTACTTCCTGCCGACGGCGAAGATATTGGTGGGCGGCAGCAGCGGCGACCCCACCACCATGGCCTTCAACACATGCTCGGAAGTGCGCCTGAAGAACACGCTGGAAGTGTCGCTGGTGCTCGACAATTCCGGCTCGATGACGGAACTCGGCAAAGGTTCCAACAAGGTGCGGTTCGACCTGCTCAAGGACGCCGCCAAGCAGCTGGTCGACCAATTGGCCGGCCAGGCCCAGTTGATGAAGCAGGTCAGCAAGCCGGTCCAATTCAGCCTCGTCCCCTTCGCCGCCTCGGTGAATGTCGGTTCGGGCAATGCCTCGGCGGCATGGATGGACACCACCGGCATCTCGCCAATCCATCATGAGAATTTCAATTGGGCGGGCATGAACTCTACCTCCTATCCAACCAAATACGCGCAATACATCGCCGGCGTCTGGTACGCCAAGGGCACTGGCTGGGATGTGACCCAGAAAGACCTGCCGCTGACCCGGTTCTCGATCTACAACCAGATGAAGCGCGTGGCGACGGCCACCTATGTCAGTCAGTTCAAGTGCACGGCCACCTATTCCAACGGCTCGTGCAAGACGTGGCAGAGCGGTTACAACTACACCTATGCAGGCGTTGCCGCATGGGGCGGCTGCGTGGAATCCCGTCCGTATCCCGACAACATCCTGGACACGGCACCTTCAAGCTCGACACCGGCAACCCTGTTCGTGCCGATGTTCGCACCTGATGAAACCGATCTGACCGACAGCAACTACCCGCCTCGCCCCGCCAACAACAATTGGATGGCCGACGGGACACCTGCCGCAAGCACGAGCGCGCAACGTCAGAGCTTTATGCCCAAATACTTTGCCGATCCGGGCACCACGGTGACGCCGGGCTACGGCATGAACGCCGGACCCAATACGAGCTGCACCACGACGGCGATCACGCCGCTCACCGATGTTTCCGTTGCAGCGGGGGCAACCGCGGTAAAGGCGGCGATCGACGCCATGGCGGCCAGCGGTGCGACCAATGTGCCCGAAGGAATGGCCTGGGGTTGGAGGACGCTCTCCAGCACCGCTCCCTTTACCGAGGGCCGGGCCGAGACGGAAAGAGGCAACGACAAGGTGCTGATCGTCCTGACCGATGGAGCGAACACCTATTACACACCAACATCGGTGACGGCCCAGACCTACTCCGGGACCAACTGGAACTATGGCGGCAACGACATGGCCGGCAGCAAGGCCATCTATTCGGCCCTTGGCTACATCGTGCCGTTCAGCAACGTCACTTACAGCTATGGGCGCATGTTCCTGGGGACCAGCAGCAACGTCACCAAGACCGACTACTCCAACGCCAACTACACCAAGGCGATGAATGAGCATTTCACCACGCTCTGCAACAACGCCAAGGCCGCCAACATCATGGTCATGACCATCGCGCTCGACCTGGATGCGACCAATACCGCGGAAAAAACGCAGATGGATGCGCTGAAGGCCTGCTCTTCGGATTCGCGCTTCAGCAAGGACCCGACGGACCCCAGCAAGCCGATGAAACTGTTCTGGAATTCGACCGGGGCAACGCTGTCCAACGATTTCAAGGCGATCGGCAACGAGCTCTCCAATCTGCGCATCGTCAGCTGACCGGCAGGTCTCCCCTATGAACGCCCTGCCCCGGCAGGGCGTTTTGCTTTTGGAGGGTATCCGGGACCCGCAGGCTCTGGATTGGTTAGCGGTTGGTGAAGTGCCAACCAAGCAATAGAGCGGTTTCCCAAACCCGTCCTTCAGCGTTTTGTGAAAAGCTGGCGCCAATCGAGAATCCGCCGGCGGGGGCCGCTGCAAGACATGCATGAAATCTGGCGTCAGTTCCGCCGCGACAGGCGCGGCAACTATGCTCTCATGACAGCCGTGGCGATGATACCGCTGATGGGCGGCCTTGCGCTCGCGATCGACTTCACGGAAATGAACCGCGAAAAGCAGATGGTGACGAACGCGCTCGACGCCGCCAATTTCGCCACGGCGCGCCGGCTGACGGAAGGCGCGACCGACGATCAGTTGAGAGCCTATGCGCTCGATTTCTTCAACGCCAACCTGAACGATCTCAATCCCGCCAACGCGACGCTCAATGTCACCTTGCCCAGCAACACCGCCGGCGGCGGCTTGCTCAAGATGACCGCCCGGCTGAACTACAAGCCCTATTTCTATCCTGCCTTCGCCCAGCTGGTGGGCAAATCCGCAACCGATGCGAACCAGAGCATCAGCTTCGACGTCACCTCTCAGGTGCGGCTGAAGAACACTCTGGAAGTTGCCCTGGTGCTCGACAACTCCGGGTCGATGACAACGCTCGGCACGGGCTCGGGCCAAAAACGCATCGACCTCCTCAAGACTGCGTCCAAGCAGCTGGTCGACACGCTTGCCCAGCAGGCGGTCATGATCAAGCAGGTCGACAAGCCGGTGCAATTCGGTCTCGTGCCATTCGCCGCCTCGGTGAATGTCGGCCCTGGCAACGGCAACGCATCGTGGATGGACACCGAAGGCCTGTCTCCTCTGTCGAACGAGAATTTCGACTGGTCGACGCTGAACGCCGCCGACAAATACGCCCAGAAGACCAACGGCATCTGGTACAAGCGCGGCACCGGCTGGGGCAGCGAGGAAGGCCAGATGCTGACCCGGTTTTCGCTCTACCGCGACATGCAGGTGGTCACCAACCACGAGCGTGTCGTCAACAGCAAGCGCGTAGTGTGCGACGAATACTATTCGAACAACACCTGCAAACGCAGCCACAACGAGTACGACTACGTCGATACCTATGGCCCGTTCGCCAGCTGGCAGGGCTGCGTCGAAGCCCGGCCCTACCCCTATAATGTCAACGACGCCCCGCCGTCCGGCGGCTCGGCCAACACCGGCATAGGCGTCGGCGATCCGGCAACGATGTTCGTGCCGATGTTCGCGCCGGACGAACCCGGCAATCACTGGAAGCTCACCCAGGATCCCGACGAGGCCGCCCCGGTGACCTACGGCGCGGTGAACAGCTGGTGGAATGACGATCCTTCAAGCACCAGCGGCCAATCGCGGTTGCGCAACATGGCCAAGTATTTCCAGCCGCGGCCGATCAATGCACCGGCATTGCCCACCGGCAACGGCCCGAACTACAGCTGCACCACCAACGCGATCACGCCTTTGACCGATGTCAGCGTCACCGATGGAGCCACCGCGATCAAGGCCGCGATCGACCTGATGCAGCCGAATGGCGGCACCAATGTTCCCGAGGGCATGGCGTGGGGCTGGCGGGTGGTTTCGAGCGGAGAGCCGTTCACGCAAGGGCGCCTGGAGACGGAAAAGGGCAACGACAAGGTGGTGATCGTTTTGACCGACGGCGCCAACACCTACTATACGCCGTCCTCGCTGAGTTATTCAGATCCCGCCGACTCGAAATCGACCTATGCGTCCTACGGCTATCTCAACCCCGGTTACAACGGCACCTCGGTCGGGCGGATGTTCATGGGCACATCGACCGCCATCGGTCAGTTCGACTATTCGAACGGAAACTACACGAACGCTCTCAACGAGCAGATGGCAACGCTTTGCAACAACGCCAAGGCGGCCAACATCATGGTGATGACGGTGGCGCTCGACCTGTCGACGACCAAGGCCAGCGACAAGCTGGCGATCGATGCGCTGAAATCCTGCTCGTCGGAGTCGCGCTTCCGAAAGGACCCCACCGATCCGAGCAAGCCGGCGAAGCTGTTCTGGAACGCGACCGGGGCCAGCCTGTCGAACGATTTCAAGGAAATCGGCAACGAACTGTCGAACCTGCGGGTGGTCGGCTAAGGCTTCCCTGGCGCAACGCGTGGCGCCGCCAAGCCCTTGCGGGCGCCTGCCGTGACGGGCACATATTGCGCGCTCGCGAGATCGCCCGCATCCATCGCGACACGCTGCGACGAGCCTTGGGGACGAACAATGCCCGACACCGCCAATCATATCGCTTTCGCGCTGGTCTGCCTCGGCATGGTGCTGACGCCAGGCCCGAACATGATCTACCTGATCTCGCGCTCGCTGTCGCAAGGGCCGAAGGCCGGACTGATCTCGCTTGGCGGGGTTGCGGTCGGCTTCCTGTTCTATGTGCTGTCGGCTGCGTTCGGCATCACCGCGCTGCTGCTCGCCGTACCTTTCGCCTATGATGCGCTGCGCTTTGCCGGCGTGCTCTATCTCTTGTGGCTGGCCTGGCAGGCGGTCAAGCCTGGCGGACACTCGCCGTTCCAGGTGCGCGACCTGCCGAAGGACAGGCCGCGCAAGCTGTTCGCCATGGGGCTGATGACCAATCTCCTCAACCCCAAGGTGGCCGTGCTCTATCTGTCGCTGCTGCCGCAATTCATCAGTCCCGGCAAGGGCCATGTGCTGTCGCAGCTTCTGGTGCTCGGCGCGACGCAGATATCGATCAGCCTCAGCGTCAATGCCATCATCGCCGTGACGGCCGGCTCGATTGCCGCCTTCCTTGCCGGCCGGCCATTGTGGCTGGTCATCCAGCGTTGGATGATGGGTACGGTGCTGACGGCGCTGGCCCTGAAGATGGCGACCGACGCGCAGCGCTAGAGCAGTTCACCTAACGGATAGGGTTAACTGCTCTAACTCTTTGTTTTGACGCAATTTCCAAGGGAAAGCACTACGCGCATTTCCCGGGAAAACCGTTTCACGTTTTTCCTGGAATTGCTCTAGCCGCCGAACGCTTCTTTCAGAAAGACGCGTACGTCGGTTATCGATTGCTCGGCGGCAGCCGCATTGTACTCCACTCGGTGACCATAGTCCTCGCTGCCGGTCTTCAATCCTGGCGAGGCAAATGCGTGACGGGCGCCCTTGAAGACGTCGAGCTGCACCGCGCTTCCCTTGCCGCTGCGATGGGCCATCATGTCCTGGCATTTTTTGGCGGGTGTCCAGTCGTCGAGTTCGCCGATCAGGATCAAGGTCGGGACCGCCATGTCGCCATTCGTTGCCGAACAATTCGGATAGTAGGCAATCGCCACCTTGAACTTGCGCTCCATAAGATGCTCGGCGCCGCCGGATTGCACGGCCTCGAGCGTTGTGGTTCCGCCAGCGGAGGATCCCGCCAACGCTATGCGCCGCGGATCGACAAAACTGTATTTCGACAGGAACTCCAGGGCGCCGTAGGCGTCATAGACGCGATCGGCAAGCGGCTTGCCATCACACGTCTCGTCAATGCCGCGCGTGCTGAAGCTGTCGACAAAGAGGGCGACGTAACCCCAGGAAGACAGCCGCGCTGACCAGGTTTTCTCTACGTCCGGGGATAGACCCGTGCATCCGTGAAGAACCACGACAGCCGGGAACGGCCCCTCGCCCGGCGGCCGCGTCAGATAGCCGTTCAATGGCGTGCCGGGAACAGCTTTGAGCGCTTGCCCGTTTTGTTGCGCATTGCGCTGCCGAAATGGCGTCGGTGCGACCGCCGCGCTTTCAAATCGCACCGCCTCGTCGGCGTTTGCGGGCGCGCAAGCGAGGTGGCCGGCCATGCCAAGGCAGATCGGCCGGAAAAGCTTCCCAAGCGGTCCCGGCCGTTGCACGCGATTGGCGCCGGCTTGCCTACATCGGCCGCCTTGTCTGCTGCGTCCGCTCCGGCTCTATCACCTTGCGGTAGAGGTGCCAGGTGGCATGGCCAAGGATCGGCATGACCACGGCCAGGCCGGCAAAGAGCGGGATCGAGCCGATCACCAGAAGCACGGCGACCATCAGGCCCCACAGCGCCATTTGCAGCGGATTTGCCATGACCGCGCGCGCCGAGGTCTCGATTGCCGAAACGGCGCCGACATCGCGGTCGAGCAACAGCGGGAAGGCGATCACCGTGGTGGCCAGCACGACCACTGCGAAGACAAAGCCGGCGGCATTGCCGGCGAGGATCAACGTCCAACCCCTGCTGGTCGTCAGCACGTCGCGCAGGAAGGCGCCGACGGAAGCCGGCGGCTGGTCGCCGAACTGGCTGGTGTAGATCGACTGCGCCGTGAACAGCCACAGCAGGAACAGCGCGAACAGCATGATGCCGATGACCGCAATCGATGGCAGTGCCGAGGAGTGGCGGACATCGAGGGCATGCCGCCAGTTGGTGTTCATGCCGAGTTCGCGCCGGCGGCTGATCTCGTAAAGGCCGATGGCGGCGAATGGGCCGACCAATGCAAAGCCCGACATCAAGGGATAGATGAGCTGGATGGCATTGGAGCCCGACGACCATTGGGTGAGGATCAGGCCGACGATCGGGTAGATCAGGCACAGGAACACATAGTGGGACGGCTTTGCCCAGAAATCCTCGGCGCCGAGCCGCAACGCGTCCCAGAGATCAGACGTGGTGATGTGGCGCACCGTGGGTTGCACATGCATTCCACGCGCGTCCGCCATGACATGAAAGCTGGCCATAACCTTCCCTCCGTTAATCGGGGGCGGTCACCGCCGTGAGGCCGCCCGCAGCTGCCAGTAGTAGATGTGGCAGCATAGCCGATTTGCCAGGGCTTGTCGCCAAATCGATTGTCTTGGATACGCCATCACAAGATTGTGCTCTCCGTCACCCAGGCTAGTCCACTTGACGACCATCCTACCAGAAGGTAGGTAAGAGCCATGAGCAATCTGTCTACGACCTCCGACGAGATCCTGGCTTGCGCGCGTTCGCTGATCGTCGCTGGCGGCTACAACGGTTTCAGTTATGCCGACATCGCCGACGTCGTCGGGATTCGCAAGGCGAGCATCCATCACCATTTCCCAAGCAAGGTCGACCTGGTCCGCACGCTGGTTGCGCGGTATCGGGAAGAAGCCGAAGCGGGGATGGCTAATCTCGAACTGCAGGTCTCCGACCCGCTCGAACAGCTTCGGCTCTATGTTGGGTACTGGGAAGCCTGTATCGTGGACGCCAGCGCTCCGTTCTGCGTCTGCGCGCTGCTGGCGGGCCAACTCCCGGTCCTGCCCGAGGAAGTTGGCCTGGAGGTCCGCGCCCATTTCCGCTCCCTCTCAGCGTGGCTGACATCCGTGCTGGAGCGCGGGGCGCGGCATGGCCAGCTGCACCTGATGACCGCCCCTCGCGCAGAGGCCGAAGCGTTCATGGCGACGGTTCACGGCGCGATGCTTTCGGCGCGGGCTTATGGCGATCCGAAGATATTCGGCGCCGTGACGGGCCCGCTCCTGGAGCGGCTCGCTTCGCTCCAGATACGGTCCTAGGTCTCAAACGTCACAACGCAAATTGCTCCGCGACGCTCGTCGCAAATCCCTACCTACTAGTCGAAAGGACAATCCGATGACGGTTCACAGTGGCGATCTTCCCAGGGCCAGCGAGGAACAATGGCTCAAACTCTACTACTTCGCCCGGACGGCATTCTCGGCGGCCTGGGTGGCGGCTGCCTTCACGGTGGGACAGCATTCCTTGGCGGTCGCCGCGGTTCTACTCGTGGCTTATCCCGCATGGGATGCGCTGGCCAATTTTGTCGACGCATCGCGCAGCGGAGGATTGGGACGCAATCGCACGCAGGCCATCAACGTCCTGGCCAGCCTGGCGACAGCGCTCGCGGTGGTTCTCGCGCTGACGATGAGCATGAATTGGGTGCTCGGCGTGTTCGGCGTATGGGCGATCCTGTCCGGCCTGCTTCAGCTCGGCACCGCCGTCCGCCGTTGGAAGCGTTTTGGCGCGCAGTGGGCGATGATCCTGAGCGGCGGGCAATCAGCGCTGGCGGGCAGCTTTTTCATCATCCAGGCGCGGATGCCGATGCCGCCCTCCATCACCAACGTGGCCGGCTATGCCGCGGTAGGCGCCTTCTACTTCCTGGTTTCGGCGGTGTGGCTGAGCGTGAGCCAATCGCGGCGGAAGGCTGCATAAGCCGCCGTCCCAGGCCGCCTCGTTGTCCTTAAGGACTGGCAGGAAACCGATTGGCGCAAAGGGCGGCGGCGCAAAAATTTCGCCGCTTGCCCGTCAAAAGCCACGATCGCGACTATTCAGGCAGGAATGATCACTGCTGCTCGTTCCCATTCCGCCGTCGAACCGCGCCTAAGCAGGCGTGCCCTTCTGATCGGTCTCGCGGCCCTGGCCGGCCTTGCCGCCTGCGGCACCGTTTCGCTGCCGACCGGGCAAGGCGCCGGAGTCTCGTCCTCCGCGACCGGCACGCTGGCAAGCCTGCGCGCCACCGCGGGGCTCGGGCCGCTCGTCCCCGATGCTCAGTTGGAGCAGTCAGCGCTGCAGCAGGCAGGCTATATGGCGTCGCGTGAGCGCATGAGCCACACCACGGGCTGGGGCAAGGATTTCGCCTCGCGCATGAAGGACAACGGAGTACGGGGGGCCGCGGCCGAGAACATCGCCGAAGGCCGCTTCGACCAGCAAAAACTGTTCGACATCTGGATGCATTCGCAGGGCCACCGGCGTAACATACTCGATCCGGATTTCAGCCGCTTCGGGCTCGCCTATGTCCGCGACGGGCGTGACCCTAACCTGCGCTATTGGGCGCTGGTTCTGGGCAGGTAGAGCTTCCCGGCTATCCTACTTTCCTTACGTCGTGTTAGCGCGCTCCATGCCGGAACGACATCACTGGCATCCAGGATGGCGCGGCGCGGTAGAAGCTGTCAGCTTCCTCATCGATCTCTATCCCGCTTAATCCCGACTGCGTTAGGTTCCAGCAGCCGCTTCCTCATCTTGCACACCCATAACGCCTGCCGTGTGGCAGCTTGCCACCGCCACACGGACGGCTCGGCGACAAAGTCGCCACCGTGGCGAATGCGTCGCAGACCTTAAGCTGGGATCAAGAGTGCAATTCGATGGATGCCAACCACGTTGCTGATGTTGGTGGCTTTATCCGACTTTCCCTTGCCGCAGCTGTAGAGGCCGCCGTCTTTGACGGTATAGGCCGGAATACCTTTCTTCTCGATTTTGAACTCACCGGCAATGATGTGGCAGATCATGTCCATGTCCATCATAGGCTGGTCGTCCGGATCGGAAGCTCCGGGTTGATAGATCACATCGATTATCTTGATGCTCTTGTAAGCACTGATCTGTGACTCCTGCTCCCCGACTTCCACCATCCGTCGTCCGTGTCCCATGTCCATACCATCAGTGGCGCTATAGCTGGGAGCTGCCGCCTCCGCCGGCGCTGCTAATGAAAATACGGGGGTCGCGGCGGTCGCAGCGAGACCAAATTTAAGGGCTGATCTGCGATTAAGGTGTTCCATGTACGGTCCTCCCTTTGAGCAGTCGTGCGATAATTCGCGCGGGAGACTCGGCGCTCAAGTTCGAAAACTGTCAACTGTTGTCTCCGAAGCTGAGCAACCGTCAGCTCCAGGTTGACTGGATTGCCGGCTCGGCGGCGAGCCAAATGTCGATCGTTAACAACATATGGAACATGGGATCCACCGCATCGCTGCGAAGAACGGCCTCAAGTCCGTGGCCCTTTGTACCGAGAGCCCTCTATCCACAGTGCGAGCGCGATTGTTGCCGAACGGCCCTTAACTTCAAAATTGCGGCCTCGATAGCTTCCTGCCGTAATCCATACCGTTTTTGAGCGTTATCGAATGGATCGAGTGAACCGCGCCCCAAGTATCTGGCAGCTTCGATCCATAGCGCAAGCGCGGCCTTTGGGGAGCGCCCCTTCACCTCGTACTCGCGACCTCGATTGACTCCGACTGGGACCCATACAGTCTTTGAACGTTGCGTGATGACAATACGGCCTGCATTGTCGCAATCGATGATCTCGTTACTTTTGCCCTGTGTCATCGCAACCCCTCAGGTTTCGACATCAAGGCTCGCTAATCCATATGCGCGGCAGGCGCGCCGCCGGCGGCCGGACTGGCCTTCGGCTTGCGCAGCAGGACGACGAACGGGATGGCCAGCAGCGTCATCATCATCAGTATTTTGAAGTCGTCGACGTAGGAGATCATCATGGCCTGGATGTTGACCATGCGATCGACCTCCGACAGCGCCATCGGATCGCCGCCCGCGGCCGCCGGCGAAACCGCCCAGAGATTGGGGTTGAACGGGTTGATGAAGGCCGAAAGCTCGGTGTGATTGACCTGCGTGTTGCGCACCATCAAGACCGTCACCACCGACACGCCGATGGACGAACCGAGGTTGCGCACCAGGCTGAACAAAGCGGTGGCATCGGTGCGGAAGCGCACGTCGAGCGTGGCGAAGGCTACCGTCGACAACGGCACGAACACCATCCCCATGCCCAGGCCCTGGATGACGCCGGAGCTGAGGATCAGCCAGTTGTCCATCTGGGGCGTGAAGGAGGACATGGTGTAGAGCGACTGCGCGGTCAACAGAAAGCCGATGACGACCAGGATCCTGGCGTCGATCCTGTTCATCAGCCGCCCTACGACGAGCATCGAAATCATCGTGCCGACACCGCGCGGCCCCAGGACGATGCCGATGGTGACGGTCGGATAGCCGAAGATGGTCGACAGCATCGGCGGCAGCAACGACATCGAGGCGAGAATCAGCACGCCCATCACGAAGATGAAGGCGAGCCCGGTCACGAAATTGCGGTCGAGGAAGATCTTGGGATCGATGAAAGGACGTTCCGCCGTCACCGTGTGAATGATGAACACCCAGAAGCCGGTGATCGAAAGAGCAAGCTCGATCCAGATTTCGACCGACGAAAACCAGTCGACCTCGCCGCCGCGATCGAGCAGCAGCTGCAGCGCACCGACGCCCAGCGACAACATGGCGAAGCCGAAGAAATCGAAGCTGCGCACCCGCCGGGCAACTGCCGGCAGATAGGCCGCCATGCCGAGGAAGGCGATGATGCCGACCGGCAAATTGATGAAGAACACCCAGCGCCAGTTGAAATTCTCGGTCAGCCAGCCACCCAGCGTCGGGCCCAGGATCGGCCCCAGCATGATGCCGGCGCCCCAGATGGCCATTGCCTGGCCGTGGCGTTCCCTGGGGTTGATGTCGAGCAGGAAGGTCTGCGACAGCGGCACGATGGCCGCGCCGAACACGCCCTGCATCAGACGGAAGAACACTATGCTCTCCAGGCTCCAGGCGATACCGCACAGCATCGAGAACACGGTGAAGCCGACAACCGCCCCCAGGAACAGTTCCTTGCGGCCGAAGCGGTCGGCGAGCCAGCCGGTCACCGGCGTCATGATGGCGGCGGCAACGATGTAGGAGGTCAGCACCCAGTTGATATTGTCGGGCGAGGCACCGAGATCGCCGGTCATGGTCGGCAGCGCGACGTTGGCGATCGTGGTGTCGAGCGCCTGCATGATCGTCGCCAGCATCAGCGCGACCGTGATCAGGCCGCGATGCGGCACTTCCTTGAAAGGTTCGGGCGTGCTCATGGCGTTGAACTTCCAGCCGGTAACAAAAACGTGTACAATGGGTTTCCGGGCGGCAATGCCTTCCGTTGAGAGATCCTCATCGCGGTGGGACGCGATTTGTCGATGTGGGGGTTACATCGACCGAAGTCTCTGATGAGCGGATGTCTGCCGCCCGGAAACATGAGGACCGACGGGTCCGTGTCGAAGGTTTCAAAATTCGGGCAAGCCGCGACGCGGTTCGGCCAAACGCTGATCCTTCCAACCCCTCCCATCAGACCAATCCTGCTGTTCGCTTCCACCCGCCTGGTCCCGGCGGGCTTCGCTCTCTACTGCGCGGTCTCGCCGGCCGTGGCGTGACCGAAGATCGACGGCCAGCCACGCGCCACACCGGTGTCGACGGTGACGGCGGCGCTCATGCCGGTGCGCAGCGCCATCTTGGCGTCGGGGTCCGTCAGTTCCAGGCGCACCGGAATGCGCTGCGTGACCTTGACCCAATTGCCGGTGGCGTTCTGCGCCGGGAGCAGCGAAAACTCCGCCCCGGTGCCGGCGCCGATCGCCTTGACCGTCGCCTCGAAGGTGCGGCCGGGATAGGTGTCGACCACGATCTCGGCCTTCTGGCCGGGCTTCATGTGGGTCAGCTGCGTTTCCTTGAAATTGGCGTCGATCCAGGTGTCGCCGGTCTCTACCAGCGCAAACAAGGGCGTGCCGGAACCGACATACTGGCCGACCTTGAACGACGAGGCCTGGCTGATCACGCCATCGGCTGGCGCCCTGACCGTGGTCTGCGCCAGGTCGTAGGCGGCCTTGTCGCGCGCGGCGAGCGCCGCCATCACGGTCGGATGCTTGTCGGTCTCGATGTCGGGATTGCCGGCAAGTGCCGCCTTGGCGCTGATGATGCCCTGCTCGGCAACCGCCAGTTGCTGCCTGGCCTTGTCGAGATCGTTCTTGGCTTGGTCGAGCGACGATTTGGCGTTGATGCCCTTCTGGGCAAGGTCTGCGGCGCGGTCGTATTGCGACTGGGCGAAGGCGACCTCGCTGGCATCCGACTTTTGCTGCGCCGTCGCCTGGCTGTAGGCCGCGCGCAACTGCTCGATGCCGACGCGTGCGACCGCGACCGCCGCGTCGGCCTGGGCCAATGCGATGCGGTAGGGCTCGGGGTCGATGGCAAACAGCACATCGCCCTGCTTGACCAGCTGGTTGTCGGATATGGCGACCTTGACGATGCGGCCAGCCGTATCCGAGGCGATCGACACCTTGGCCTGCTGCAGGTTGGCGTTCTCCGTCTCCTGGTAGCGCCCGCCGGTGACCCAGACATAGCCGCCGCCGATGGCCAGCGCCGCCGGCAAGGCAAACATCAAAAGCGAGCGGCCGATGCGGCGCTTCTTCTTTGGCGTCGGGGCCGGCTCCGGCACCACCGGGGCCGCCGCGACGGGCGTGTCGGCCGGCTTGGCCGGCGATTCCATCTCAACCTTCGGGGTGTTCTCGTCTATCTTCGCTACGGCGTTCATGCTGCTGCGCCTTCTGTACTCTTGATCTTTTCGTCGGACGGCGGATCGCCGTCGCCGAGATTGTGTGCCATCGCGTCGAGCGCCCTGATCAGGACGCGACGATCCTCCGGCGAAACGCCGACGAGCGATTCTTCATAGACTTCGCCAGCCAGGCTCTTGACCTCCGCATAGGCGGCACTCGCCTTGGCGGTCGGGAAAATCATGCGCACACGGCGATCGGCGGCGTCGGCGCGGCGTTCGATCCAGCCGCCCTCCTCCATCCGGTCGACAAGGCGCGAGACGCTGATCGGTTCGATCTCGAGCAGTTCGGCGAGCCGCGCCTGTGTGATGCCTGCTTCCTTGGCGACGCGCACCATCAGCCGCCATTGCGCCGAGGACAGGCCAAGGCCGCTGGCGCGCGTCTCGAAACGCTTGCGCATCAAGCGCTGCACGTCGTGGATCAAAAATCCCAATCTGTCCAAGCCATCTGAAACCATGAGCGGTATATATGATAAGCGTGCTCACTATTCAAGCCGCTATATCGCGGTTGAAAGCCGGCAAATGCGCATGGCGGCCGCCCAACGTCATCGTGGTTAGCGACTGGTGACACTCGCGGCCCGAGCTAGCGACTGCCGATCTCCGGGCAGCGTCCAATCCGCCATATCAGATGCCAGCACCCGTTTGGGCGCTGCAGCCGCTGGTCGCGTACGACATATTCATGTACAGCCGCAGTCAGGATCGGGGGATCAACGCAATGCCGACGCTTTACGCGCTCAAGCCGGCTTTCCAGGGGAGACTGCGGCCGCTGGTCAACCGGCTGGCGGCCATCGGTGTCACCGCCAACAGCGTAACCATCCTGGCTGCCCTGATGTCGATCGCGGCCGGAGCGGTCATCGCGACCCTGCCTGAATGGCGCTGGCCACTGCTGCTCATTCCCGTGGTGCTGTTCGTGCGCATGGCGCTCAATGCGGTGGACGGCATGCTGGCGCGCGAACATGGCCAGGCTTCGACGCTCGGCATGTATCTGAACGAGATCTGCGACGTCGTTTCAGACCTGGCGCTGATCCTGCCTTTTGCAGCCTTTGCGCTGTTCAATACCTGGGGTGTCATCGCCTTTGCCATCACTGCGGTGCTGACCGAGTTCGCCGGTGTGCTCGGCATCGCGGCCGGCATCGGGCGCAATTATGCCGGGCCGTTCGGCAAGAGCGACAGGGCGCTGGCGCTGGGCGTGGTGGCCGTTCTGTGCGCCGCCGATCTGTGGTCTCCATCCATCGCGCCGCTTGTGTTTCCGGCCATGGCAACGCTTTCGCTGCTGACCGCCATTAACCGGATACGCGCCGGCCTTATTGGCAGCGCCAGCTGAGCACCGGGCTCGCCATGCCGCCAGAGGGGAAGACCATGATGCACGGATCGATCGCAGCGGCTGCCGAAAGCCTTGGCCGGCAAGCACAAGAGCGTGTCTTCCTTAGCCACGACGGAACCGAAATCTTCTACCGGTTCTGGCCGGCGGTTTCCGCGGATGCCAAGGGCGCGGTGGTGCTCTTCCATCGCGGTCATGAACATGGCGGCCGCATGGCCCATCTCGTCGACGAATTGCAGATGCCGGATCACGCCTTCTACGCCTGGGATGCCCGCGGCAACGGCCGTTCGTCCGGCGAACGCGGCTATGCTCCGTCCTTCGCGGCGCTGGTGCGCGACATAGACTGCTTCATGCGCGAGATCGCCGCCAGGGATGGCTTCGCGACGCAGGATATCGCGCTGATTGCGCAGTCCTTCGGCGCTGTGCTTGCCGCCGCCTGGGTGCACGACTATGCGCCGAAACTGCGCGCCATGGTGCTGGCCTCGCCGGCCTTTTCGGTCAAGCTCTACGTGCCCTTCGCCAAGGAAGGCATTGCGCTCTGGCAAAGGCTCAAGGGCCGTTTCTTCGTCAACTCCTACGTCAAGGCGAAATTCCTGACCCATGATCCCGTGCGCATCGCCTCTTTCGAGAGCGATCCACTGATCACGCGGCCGATCGCCTCCAACATCCTGGTCGAACTCTACCAGCACGCCGCCCGTATCGTTGCAGACGCCCGCGCCATCACCGTGCCGACGCAGCTTCTGCTTTCGGGAAGCGACTGGGTGGTACGCCATGGCCCCCAGCACGAATTCTTCGTCAATCTCGGCAGCAGGACCAAGGAACGCCATGTGTTGCCGGGTTTCTTCCACGACACGCTGGGCGAGCGCGACCGGGCGCAGGCCCTCGATCTGATCCGGCCGTTCCTGGCCAAGCAGTTCACGGCGCCGGACGCGGCGGCCGACCTGAAGCAGGCCGATATTGCCGGCTACACGCGCGACGAAGCCGACCGGCTTGCCTCGCCGCTCGATCTGCTGTCGCCAAAAGGGCTCTATTGGGCGTTCAGCCGCGCCTCCATTCGCATGGGCGCCTGGGTCTCGTCGGGCATGAAGGCCGGTGTTACCACCGGCTTCGATTCCGGCTCGACGCTGGACTATGTCTACGAGAACGACGCGCGCGGGCTGACACCGCTTGGCCGCTTCGTCGACCGCATCTTCCTGGAGGCCATCGGCTGGCGCGGCATCCGCCAGCGCAAGCTGCATCTGGAAGAACAGATCGGCTCTTGCCTGGCGACGCTGAAGGCCGCCGGCCGGCCGGCCCATATTCTCGACATCGCCGCCGGCCACGGCCGCTATGTTCTCGATGCGATCGTGAAGAGCCCCGACCAGCCGGCAAGCGTTCGCCTGCAGGATTATTCCGACCTCAATGTCGAGCTCGGCCGCAAGCTTATTGCCGAGCGGCACTTGCCGGCCAGCGTCTCGTTCAGGCGCGCCGACGCTTTCGATGCGGACATGCTCGCCGCGACCGATCCGGCGCCGGACCTCGCCATCGTTTCAGGCCTCTACGAACTGTTCTGCGACAATGCGATGATCGCCCGCTCGCTCGGTGGACTGGCCGGCGCCATGCAGCCGGGCAGCCTGCTCCTCTACACCAACCAGCCCTGGCATCCGCAGCTTGAGATGATCGCACGCAGCCTGACCTCGCATCGCGGTGGCCAGGCCTGGGTCATGCGCCGGCGCACGCAAGGCGAAATGGACCAGCTCGTCGAGGCGGCCGGTTTCGAGAAGCTCGACCAGCGCATCGACCAATGGGGCATCTTCACCGTCTCGGTCGCGCGGCGCCTGTAGGACCCGCCGCGGCATGCCCACTGACCCCGAAGCTTCGCAATCCGTAGCCAATGCAATCGCTGAACCCTATGGCCGGGTGGTGGTCAGGGCCGCGTTGTGGCTGGCGTTCCTGGCGCCGTTCTTCTACCTGACCTATGGCTTCGCCAACTGGCTGGCGTCGCGGCGCGACGATGTCGGTAGCATCGTGTTCTCCTGGGAACACAACATCCCGTTCGTCGCCTGGACCATAGTGCCCTACTGGTCGATCAACCTGTTCTATGGCCTGTCGCTGCTGCTCAACGATAGCAGGCAAGGGGTCGACCGCCTGGCTGGCCGCTTACTCACCGCGCAAATCGTGGCTGTCGCCTGCTTCATCCTGTTCCCGCTGTCGGCGACATTCGTGCGGCCGCAAACAACCGGCCTGCCGGGCTTCATGTTTGCCGTGCTTGGCGGTTTCGACAAACCGTTCAACCAGGCGCCCTCGTTGCACATCGCCCTGCTGGTGATCATCTGGGACCATTGGCGCCACCGGCTCGGCGGCCTTCTCCTGCCGCTCTGGCATGGCTGGTGCTTCCTGATCGGCGCCTCGGTGCTGACGACATGGCAGCATCATTTCATCGACATCCCGACCGGCGCGCTGCTCGGATTTTTCGCGCTCTGGCTGTTTCCGCGCAGCGGGGAATTGCCGATTTCAGACTTCCGGTTGACCCGCGATGCGAAAGCCCGCCGGCTGGCGCGGTTCTATGCGCTGGGCGCCGTCCTTGCGCTGGCGGGCGCCGTGTTCGGTGCGTCCGTTTCAGCCGTCGCGCTCTTCGTGCTTTGGCCGGCTTTGGCACTGGTCATCGTCGCCCTCGCCTATGCCGGGGCCGGCTCAAAAGTGTTCCAGAAATCCACGGATGGCAGCGTCGCCCTCGCAAGCCGCATCCTGCTCCTGCCCTACCGCCTTGGCGCCAGGGTAAACATATGGGCCTGGACACGTGATCTTGCTGCGCAGGCGGAGGTCGCCGACGGCGTCTTTCTCGGACGCTTTCCCACCGCAAGCGAGGCCAACGGCTTCGGCACGGTCATCGACCTCGCCGCCGAACTTGAAAAACCGGTGGGAGCGATTTGCCGCTGGATCAGCTTTCCGATGGTCGACCTGTTGCAGCCGCACGCAATGATGCGCCAACAGGCAGCCGGCGCGCTGGAGAAAGCGCGCCGCAACGGTACGGTGCTTGTCTGCTGTGCGCTTGGCTTCCAGCGCAGCGCCGGCGTTGTCGCCGAATGGCTGGTCGCGACCGGCAGGGCCAAGACGCCGGCCCTGGCTCGCGAGATGCTGACGGCCGCCGGCCGGCCGGTTCATCTTGCCGAGGCCGTGCAGCGGGCGGCATCATGACCGGCAGTGCCTATCGGGAAAGCACCGACCGCCTCGCCGGCATGCTGATGCGGCAGGCCGCGTGGCCGGCCGCACTCGTTGTGGCCGCAAACGTGCTGGCGCCCCTGGCCGCTTTAGCGCGCGGCGCCTTCGAGACCTGGCCCGCGGCCGTCGCGCTGTCGCTCGCCGCCGCGAGCGCGGTTGCCGTGCTGGCGCTGTCGGCGCTGCTGGCATTCGACGCGCTGCTGTTCCGGCTGATGGCCAGCCATGACGATGAGACTTCCGGCGGCGCTGCTGTGGACGACATCCTTGCAGGCATGCGCCTGAAGCGGCTGCCGCCCTCTACACGTTCGCTCGACGAGCGCATGGCCGGTACGCGCCGGTTGCTGACCAGGCAGCGCGCAGCCCTTGGCCTGTTCGTGGCGATGCTTTTGGCGGCGGGATTCTGGGCGCCGCGATGAGCAGGCTTGCGCTGAAGACTTTTACCCTGCTGCAGACGGTAACCTCCGTCGGCCTCTCGGCGCTGGCCTGGGCGGTGACCGGGGTGCGCCCGATATGGAGCGGCAGCCTGCCGTCGGACCGGCAGCGCATCTATTTCGCCAATCACACCAGCCATGGCGACTTCATCCTCTTGTCCGCGTGCCTGAGCGAAAAAGAGCGCGCGATCACCCATGCCGTGGCGGCGGGCGAGTATTGGGGAAAATCGCGGCTGCGCCGCTTCATCGCCGAAGACATGCTGTCGTCCGTGCTCATCAACCGGCAATGGACGAAGCCCGAGGAAAACCCGATCGAGATCATGCTGTCGGTCCTCGACCAGGGCCACTCGCTGATCCTGTTTCCCGAAGGCACCCGCAACATGACAGAGGAGCCGCTGCTGGCCTTCCGCTCCGGGCTCTACAATTTGTCGATGGCGCGGCCTGATGTCGAGCTGATCCCGTGCTGGATCGAGAACATGTCGCGCGTGCTGCCCAAGGGCCAGTTCCTACCGGTTCCGCTTCTGTGCCGCGTCGTCTTCGGCGCGCCGGTGACGGTGGCTCCGGGCGAAGAGCGCCGTGCCTTTCTCGACCGAGCCCACGCCACGCTCCTGGCGCTCAACCCGCGCCCCGAGCGAGACAAATGATGCGCCACGACATCTCGATTTTGATCATCGGCCTGCTGGTGGTGCTGACGACCGCCAGCATCGTCGCCGCCATGCTGTCGGCGCGAGCGCCGAAGCCGCTCAGTTCGACGCTGATCAATCTGACCCAACGCATCAACGCGTGGTGGGTGATGGTGGCGCTGATGACGGTCGCCTTCTTCTTCGGCCGCTACGGCATGACCATCCTGTTCGCGCTGATTTCCTTCGCGTCGCTGCGCGAATTCGTCACGCTGACGCACACAAGCCGCAGCGACCATTGGGTGCTGCTTGGCATGTTCGGCATCATCATACCGGTTCAATACTGGCTGGTGTGGACCGCCTGGTACGGGCTCTTCGTCATCTTCATTCCGGTTTATTGCTTCCTGCTGATGCCGGCCATTACCGCGCTGCACGGCGACACCGAACGCTTTCTCGAGCGGATCGCCGCGCAGCAATGGGCTGTCATGATCTCGGTCTATTGCGTCAGCCATGTTCCAGCGCTGCTGACACTCGATGTGCCCGGCTTCGAAGGCCGCAATCTGCTGCTGATCGCCTTTCTCATCATCGTCGTGCAAGGCAGCGACGTGCTGCAATACATCTTCGGCAAGCTGTTCGGAAAACACCGTTTCTCGCCGACCGTCTCGCCGTCGAAAACCTGGGAAGGCCTGATCGGCGGAGTGGTGTCGGCGAGCCTGCTCGGCGCGCTCTTGTCCTTCGTGACGCCGTTCTCGCCGCTGCAGGCGGCGTGTGTGGCCTTCGTCGCCTGTTCAATGGGGTTTCTGGGCGGGCTGGTCGCCTCGGCCATCAAGCGCGACCAGGGCGTCAAGGACTGGGGCCATCTCATCGAAGGCCATGGCGGCATGATGGACCGCACCGACAGCCTGATCTTCGCGGCCCCGATCTTCTTTCACATCGTGCGCTATTTCTGGACACTCTGAGCCGACAAACGCCGGCCCTCAGAGCTGGTTCCGGACGTCCCAGCCAAAAGCGCATACCGGCTGGATCGCTGGCTAACTGCCGACCAGCGGCACGGTAACGGTTGTCGCGTAATTGATGGGAAAGGCGCTGAAGTATGGAAAATCGATGACGAAGGCATAGGTGGCGGTCAGATGCGCCATGCGAAAGCCGCCGCTCGCCGGGTCGATGAGGATCGTGACGTTCACATCCTTCAAACCCAGGGCCTGTAGCTTCTGCGTCGCGATCGATTGGATGTCGGCCTGCGTCAAACTGTTCTGAAGTTGTAGCGAGCGTGACGATGTCTCGAGCGTATATCGAACACTGGAGACGGAGTTCATCGACCAGCCGAAGGCGAAGATGCCGAACAGCAACATGATGAGAAAAGGCGCGATGAGCGCGAATTCCAACCCAGCCCCGCCCGACCGATCCCGGCTGAATGCGTTCGCCTCGGCGCCTTGTTTTGAAGCGGCCCCAAACGGAAAACCGCCACGCATTCCCTGTATTGCCCTAGCGAACACGGATCACCTCGAGGTGGCCAATGGTGCTGGAAGTGGAAAAGACGCCGAAGGTGACGGGCGGCACCCAGGTCGCGGATGCCTGGATCTGAACGTAGATCGACGGCACCTTCGGCCCGCTGCAGAGGGCGGAGGCGTCGACCACGGTGGTTCCGCACATGTAAATCCGGCTTAGCGTGACCTGGCCATCCGCCGGCCGATTCTCCCAGCTCGCAATGGCAACCGCTTGGGTCACTGTATCGCTGGCCGATCCTTCCATGATCAAGTTGGCGGCCGTCTTCACGCCGGCGCGCATCGACAGCGAGCTGGTCATATAGGACCAGCCGTCCAGGATCCCAAGCAGCGCTACGCACAGCAAGGGGAGCACCAACGCGAACTCGACCGCGGCAACACCCGTATCGTCACTCAGGATCGGCACTGGTGGTCGTTCCATGGCTGGGCTACTCGACCAGCGCCACGGACGGCGCTGCTGGAATGTTGTCTATTCCCAGGCTTTTGCAATTCTGATTGATGGTTGAGTTGCCGGACCACTGGATCAGATCCGCAACAACCCGGGTGCAACCGTTCTTGCCCGAGAAATTGCCGAGGTAGTTGACCTGTTGCTTGGGGAAATAAAGCGAGCCCGTCAGCAGCGACGACGCCGTGCCGTTGAAGGTGCTCTGTCCACCGGTGCCCGTCCTGTCACCATACATCAGCACGCCCGAATAGGTGCCGGATGTCGGTGCGCTCAACGTGACGGTGGCGTTGCCGTTCATCGAAACACGCGATGCACCGGCAAGGTAAATGGTAACGCCGTCGCCGGAGATATTGGCGTTCGCATTCACTTTGAAATCGCCGCCCTGGATGACATAGACGCCGGGCTGAAGCGTGACATTGCCGCTAAGACTGAGTCCATTACAGTACGTACCCGGCCCTAGCGTCGTTTTGTTGGCGTTCTGGCAGGGGTTCGAGGCCGCCGGTGCCGGCAAGCCGGCATATGGGTCGGCGGCGGGCAGCGCCTGGGTGATCGGCGCGGCGCAGACCGTGGTGACGGGGTTGCTGAGAGAAACACCGCCCGCCGTTATCAGGCAATCCGCCTGGAGGCCGGCCGAGCCCTGAAGCTTGATGGCGTCGGAAGCGATCGAATTCGACATAACCGAGCAGCCGACGACCTTGACGGTCGTATTGCCTGAAAACAGCACCGCCTGCGAAGCAGACGGATCGAGCGCGAGCATGCAGGCGCTCGAGGCATCGGTGATGAGCGCCACGGCCCTCGCGTGCTCGGGAACCTTGTCTTGCGTGAAAATCGACGTGAAAATGCGGTCGAGGTTCTGCCCGACGATGACCTCTACCGCTTTCTTGGCCGTGTTCGGCCCGGACACGGGCGGCGTATTGACGACGATCGTGCCCGAGCCGAGCCCGTTCGTCGCGGCCGACTGGGTCGCCGCCGCGACGACTGTCGGCTTGTCGGAACCCGAAATTTGCTCCAGCGCGCCGGCATAGGCCGCGGCATCCGCCGTGGCCTGCAATCTTAGGCTGTTATAATACCAGTAGGAGGTTTCCACGCCAAAACCCGCCGCACCGACGACGATCGGCAGGGTAAGCGCGAAGATCGTGGCGACATTTGCACTTTTGCTCCGGCATAGAGCGGTCGCCATGAGCCAAGTTCGGGTGAAGCAATCGCAGGCCATAGCGTAAATTAGAAAGCACGCATATGTAAACGAATGGCTAAAAAGTTCGGTTCATTTTGGTCGCGGCTTCGATTTGATTCAAAAGCCGGCCTTGGCTGATCGTGCCCGTAAATTTCTCGTGAACAATAAATTCTCGGCGCGGGCGCCGCGGATGGTTTACCGGCTGTTAACGGCACGAGCGCTTCTCGGTATAGTTTACTGGCTAATTTAGCCTTCACAAATATAACTTTTATCTTCTTCCGTACATAGTTGCAGTCGCACAACATTCTTAGCGTTTTGGTAGTCCTCTGGACTATAGGTGGATTGCCGGGCGGTAGCATTCATGCTGCGTTCGGTGCATCTGGAATCAGGGGACGAAGGCATGGCGGGACGGATACACGTGCGCGGCGGGGTTTTGGCCGTAGCGCGCGGGCGGTTTTGGGCGGGGGCTTCCCTGGCAGCGCTGGTCGCCGCCGGGATGGCGCCGCGCCAGGCGGTGGCGGGTAACTACGTCGCCAACAGCGAAGGCACGCTTCGCGCCGCGATCACCGCCGCGAATGCCGATCTTGATCCCAACGCGACTGTCACGCTGACCGCCAGCTTCGCCGTATCGTCCACGAGCCTGCCGACGCCCACTAAGCCGCTGACGATCGACACGCAAGGGTTCATCCTGTTTGGCGGCCTGGGCAGCGGCGTCCCAATCTCCGGCGCGGGCGCCGCGAGGACGCTGATAGGTACGTTCAGGGGCTCGGATGGCGGCACTTCATCAGCGGGGCTGTTAATCCGGAATGGAGCCGCGGTGATCAATATGGGCTTGGTCCAGGGCGGAACCGGCGCTTCGGGATCCGGGGGCGCGGGCGTCGATTTCGGCGGTCCGGGTGCTGCCACGACCTTGACCAACCACGGAACCATCCGCGGTGGTCCCGCAGTGAGCGGCAGCGGCGGTATTGGCGTCTACGTTCGAAGTGGCACCGGTCAGATCATCAACACCGGCACCATCGAAAGCGGTGGCCCGGGTGTGGGCGCCATCGCTGCCAATGCCGCTGGTGCCTCGATCGATATTGTCAACAGCGGCACGATCCGCGCTGGAACCGGCGCCAACGCGATCGGCTGGATTTCGAGTGTCACGCCGACAACCGGCGTAATCAGCCTCGAGCTCCAGGACGGCTCGCAGATCTTCGGCAATGTGGTGGCGAACGCCACGGCGACCACCGACCGCCTCCGGCTCAACGGAACCGGCTTCTCGATCCTGGATGGTTCGATTGGCGCCGCCGGGCAGTATCGCAACTTCGACATTTTCGAGAAGACCGGCAGCGGCACCTGGGCACTGACGGCCGACAACACGGCGACCACCAACTGGGATATCCAGCAAGGCACCCTGCAACTGGGAAATGACGGCACCAGCGGCTCGATCATCGGCGACGTCGCCAACGCTGGCACACTTGCCTTCGACCGCAGCGACGCGCCGACATATGGCGGCACGATCAGCGGCACGGGCTCGGTCAGCCAGATCGGCAGCGGAACGACGATCCTCACCGGCGCCAATACCTACACCGGCGGCACGGCGGTCAACGCCGGCAAGCTCGTCGTCGAGGGCTCGCTCGGCAATACCGAAACGACGGTCAACAGCGGCGGCACGCTGGGCGGTTCCGGCTCGATCGGTGGCGCGGTGATCGTCGCCGATGGCGGCGTGCTGGCGCCAGGCTCCAGCCCGGGCACGCTTACGGTCGGATCGCTCAGCCTGAGCTCCGGCTCGATCCTCGACTACGAGCTTGGCCAGGCCGGCATTGTCGGTGGCGGTGTCAACGACCTGATCGAGGTGACCGGCGCGCTGACGCTGGACGGCAGCCTCAACATCACCGATGTCGGCGGCTTCGGGCCCGGCGTGTACCGGCTGATCAATTATGGCGGCGCGCTCACCGACCACGGTCTCGAGCTCGGCAATTTGCCGGCCGGCGTCACGGCCGCCGACCTGACGGTGCAGACCTCGGTCAACAAGCAGGTCAATCTGATCAGCAGCGTCGGCACCGATTTGTGGTTTTGGGACGGCGATGCAGCCGGCAACGCCAACAACAATCTGGTCGATGGCGGCAACGGCACCTGGACGGCGACCAGCCCAAATTGGACGACCAGCACCGGCCTGGTCAACGGAGCCATGAAACCGCAACCCGGCTTTGCCGTCTTCCAGACGCTCGGCGGCACCGTCGTCGCCGACGACAGTGCCGGCGCGCTGGAGGTCACCGGAATGCAGTTCGCCGCCGATGGCTACCGCATCGAAGGCGACCCCGTCACACTGGCCGGCGCCGGCGGCGAGAGCGTCATCCGGGTCGGCGACGGGACGGTGGCTGGCGCGGGCTATACAGCCACCATCGCCTCGGTGCTCACCGGGGCCAGCAGCCTGACCAAGACCGATGCGGGTACGCTGGTGCTGTCGGGCGCCAACACCTACACCGGCGGCACGACGGTCTTGGGCGGCGTGCTTTCGGTTGCGGCCGACAACAATCTCGGCGCCGCCGCTGGCGCCCTCACCCTGTCAGGCGGCACGCTGCGCAATACGGCGGCCTTCGAGTCCGCGCGCGGTGTCATACTTTCGGCGGCCGGCGGCACCGTCGGCACCGCGGCCGACCTCACCTTGTCCGGCGCGATCTCGGGCGCCGGCAGCCTTGCCAAGACCGGCGCCGGCACGCTGACGCTGACCGGAACCAACAGCTATGGCGGCAACACGTTGGTGGGGGCTGGCACCTTGGTCGGCAATGCCGCTTCGATCCGAGGCAACATCGGCAATTCCGGCATCGTCGTCTTCAACCAAGCGGCGGACGCCAGCTTTGCCGGCGATATCTCCGGCACCGGCGCAATGGTGAAGGATGGCGCCGGCACGCTGACCCTTTCAGGCACGTCGCTGCTGGACTGGACTGTCGACCAAGGCGGCCTCGTCGCGGCGGCCGAGCGCTTCGGCGGCGATGTCTCGATCGGCGCCGGCGCCTCGTTCACCTTCGACCAGACCGCCAATGCGAGCTATGCCGGCGTGCTCTCGGGCGCCGGAAATTTCGTCAAGGACGGCTTGGGGACAGTGGTTCTGGCCTCGGACAACTCGGCTTTCGCCGGCGCCACTTTGGTCAATGGCGGCACGCTCGCCGCGGGCGCGGCCAACGCGTTCAGTTCCGCTTCGCAGTTCTCGGTCGCCTCGGGCGCGACGCTCGATCTCGCCGGCACCTCGCAGACGATCGCAGGGCTGACCAACGCGGGAACGGTAGGCATCGCCGGGAGCCTCGGAAGCAAGCTGACCGTCAGCGGCGACTATGTCGGCAATGGCGGCAATATTCTCATCGGCGCTGCCCTGGGTGCCGACAACTCACAGACCAACATGCTGGTTATCGCCGGGGGCACGTCAGGCGTGGGCACGCTCCAGGTCGTCAATCTCGGCGGCGGCGGGGCGCAGACTGTCGAAGGCATCAAGATCGTCGATGTCGGCGGCGTCTCGAATGGCAGCTTCTCGCTCAAGGGCAACTACTCCTTCGAAGGCGATCAGGCGGTGGTCGGCGGCGCCTATGCCTACCGGCTCTACCAGGGCGGCACGAGCACGCCCGGCGACGGCGACTGGTATCTGCGTTCCGCCCTGATCGATGGCAGTGGACCCGGAACTCCGCTCTACCAGGCCGGCGCACCGCTGTACGAGGCCTATGCGGGTGTTTTGCAGACATTCAACCAGCTAGGCACGCTCCAGCAGCGGCTCGGCAACCGGTCGTGGACCGTGGAAGCGCAAGGCGCCGACGGGGTTTCCGACGAAGTGAGGGCCGAGGCAGGCATCGGCCTGTGGGGCAGGATCGAGGGCACCAGTGGCTCCTACGATCCTCGGAATTCGACGACCACAGCGAGTTACGACACTTCGACCTGGAAGCTTCAGACTGGCGCCGACATGCTCCTTTCCGACAGCGCCGCCGGTCAGCTCATCGGCGGTGTCGCTTTCCAGTACGGCACCGTATCAGCCGACGTCTCGTCGCTATTCGGCAGCGGGTCGATCGACAGCACCGGCACCGGCGTTTCCGGCTCGCTGACCTGGTATGGCGCGGAAGGCTTCTACCTCGACAGCCAGGCGCAGGTGATCTGGTATGACAGCGATCTCGACTCGGCGACCGCCGGACAGCGGCTGGTCGACGGCAGCAATGGCGTCGGCTACGCGCTCGGCGTCGAAGCGGGCAAGCGCATCATGCTCGACCCGAGCTGGTCGCTGACGCCGCAAGCGCAGCTTGCCTGGTCGTCCGTCGACCTCGACGCGTTCACCGACGCCTTTGGCGCAAGGGTTACGCCCGGCAGCAATGACAGCCTGCTTGGCCGTCTCGGCCTGTCGCTCGACCACCAGTCGCAGTGGCAGGACCGCAGCGGCCGGACCGGGCACACGAATGTCTACACGATCGCCAACCTCTATTACGACTTCGAGGACGGCTCGTCGGTCGACCTGGCCGGCAGCAGCCTCTCGAGCAGGAACGACAAGCTCTGGGGCGGTCTCGGCATCGGCGGCACGATCAACTGGGCCGACGATAAGTTCTCCGTCTTTGGCGAAGCTGTCGCCCGCACGGGGTTGGAGAACTTCGGTGACAGTCATGCACTGACGGGTTCGCTCGGTTTGCGGGTCAAGTGGTAGAAAGCCCACGGCCGTTAGTCCGTTGCGGAACCTGCCGCTCAGCATGCTGCGTGGCGGCCATGATCGCCCCGACCGTTGCTACCACGGAGAAAGCCGATATCCATCCCGCATCCGATGCCGTGTTCAGTTGAAATTTGACTTTTGCCGTGGTCGCATCCGGCTTCCGGCTCCTGTATGGCTGGCGTAAGTATGCAGGAGGCGTGGTCATGAGCGTGACGAACAGCAAGCCCGAGCATGTCGCTGCCGCTTTAGCGAACGCTTGGAACCGGCACGACATGGATGAGTTCGCATCTCTGTTCGCTTCCGATGCTAATTTCGTCAACGTCGTAGGTGTTTGGTGGAAGAACCGGTCCGGAATCGAAGCAGCGCACCGAGCCACTCATGACACCATGTTTCGGGATAGCCGCCTGGAAGGCGATGTCTCGTCGGTTGTGGAATTGGCTCAGGGGCTTGCTTCCATTCACCACAGTTGGACCCTAACGGGAGCATCTGCTCCGGACGGAACCCCGATCGGGATCAGGAAGGGCATATTGCTTCTGATCGTCCAAGAAGGACGGTCGGGATGGCGCATCAAGGTGGCTCAGAACACGGATATTGTTCCTGCCATCGTCGCCCCTGCAGCTTGAGCCCGCGCACCGACCAGAACGGCGCGCGAAGCTGCCATTCTCCAGCAGGCCACCCCAAAACAAACAAGGCCCCTGCCAGGGCCTTGCGTATTAAGGGTATGACGGTCTGCAATTTCGAGAAGATGGGCGGCATGCACCATTTGCATAAAGGGCTAAGGCATCAATCTGATTTTGAGAAAGTCCCGTCTAACGCGCCTGCAGCTTTTTCAAGGGTTATATTCTGAGTAAGTGCAGCTAAGAAATGTAGTTAGTATTTGTCGTATTGAGCGCCACTCACCAAGCAGATCATACGAGTAAGATGCTTTAATATTTATATTATTGTAGTCAAACTCATGAATACATTGAGGGAATCGTACGCTGCCACCCCTGATGCATTCGATTTCGTCGGGGCGATCGCCTTCCGCAGCGTTCGTAAAGAGAGTCATATTCTGATACGCTGGAATCTTCTCGTTCGTGACCTCGACTAGGCCGTCAATGTTGCTGGGTTGCGTTTGTAGCGGCGGCATCTCGCGCGACCACCCGAGGCCCATCGCGGTTCGTACCCGTATCGCCAGGACATCTTTGACGCTGTAGCGGTGATAGAGGAGGAATCTCACCCTCGGAGGCAACTTCCACGGTGCGATTGGCGCCCCTTTCGCTGTGTGGCGATCCACCCAAGGTAGAGGCCGTCCGTCCATTAGCATCAAGAAGTTCTCACCGCTCTGGACTGTTTGAGCTTTAGGTCCGGCGGGAAAAGGAAACGCCAGATACGATCCCGGGTAGGTAATTTGTACCGGGGCGACGGACTTGTCAGAGCTCGCGATGACGACTTGCCTCGTGTCAGCACTGCCTTTGACGAATTCGCACCCCCGCAGATAGTTCAGGGATGCGGACATTGCGACGCCGAGGGGGGCAAGCCAGGTCACCACGCTTAAGACTGAAATCTGGAAAGCTCTGCCTCGAATGCGTCGGCGGAAATCGCGCTGACAGTCGTTGTTGGCGATCCAAGAACCAACAACCGCGTCGGCGCGAACGGCGGACCGCAACAAAATCGATCGCCAATGGCAGACCGCTGACTGCTTCAGATCAGCGCGCACAAAATCGACAAGGCCAAGCGTGGCGTTTGACATCATGCAACTCTCCGCCGCTTTAAGATTTGACGCGTTCTTCGCTTCGCTATCCCTCAATAGACTCGGTAGCATAGCTGCGATTAAGTTAAGACATTGTCGTAAGTAAAGGCAAAAATATTTCCCAAGGTTTAGATAGCTCTAATACAGTCTCCGCCTTGAGCAACTAGCAATGACGATATCTAACAGCTTAAGACCTAGGCGATTGAGGGTATCTCTCTCTTTTTATGACCATTTTGTGTAATTCGAGGATAGTTTCGATTTACAGTTGCCGGCACTCCCGGTGCTTTAGCCGGCAACCATCCAATATGTCTTCGGGAGGCGCGGTCTTGGCATGCCCCAGATCGAGCCCGCAGACCGGCGTCCGCTTTCAGGAGGCTGTAGGGTGGCCGTGTGGCTGACATTGGGGGCGAAGCCGATGCTCGAGTTAGGGGCAGCGGAGAGTCCGCGTTTCGCCGATTTTGTCAGACAGTCGCCATCCATCGCTTCATACGCGAACGGCCGCCTCGCCAATCCCGCCAAAACCCGCCCCTGCCCCACCACCTCTTGACGAAAATCGGCACGCCTGTGAGACACAGGGGCAAATGGGGCATTTGCTCCATGGGGAGACAAGCAAGCGGTGGGCAGGAAGCGGGTTTTTCGATGGCTTGCCGCTGTGATCATGGCGTCCGCCATCACCGGGTGCACCAGCATTTCCTATTACGCGCAGTCGGTGGAGGGCCATGTACGGATCATGGCGGCGCGGAAAAGTGTCGGGAGGCTGATCCGCGACCCTTCGACGCCGGAGACGTTGCGCGCCAAGCTGACGTCGGCGAGCGCCATACGTCGCTTTGCCACGGATGAACTGGCGCTGCCCGAAAACGGCAGCTACCGCAGTTATGTCGACATCGGCCGGGACGATGTGACGTATGCGGTTTTTGCCGCGCCGCAATTCTCGCTCACGCCAATTACATGGTGTTTTCCGGTCTTCGGCTGCGTTCCGTACCGGGGCTATTTTTCGCGGAAATCCGCGGCTGAAAGTGCTGTCGAACTGCAGCGACGGGGGCTCGACGTCTACGTCTCGGGCGTCACCGCATATTCCACGCTGGGCTGGTTCAGCGACCCGCTGCTCAGCACCATGCTGCGCCAGGACGACACCTATCTCGCCAGCCTTGTCTTTCACGAGCTGGCGCATCAGAAAATCTATGTCGACGGCGACTCCGCGTTCAACGAGGCTTTCGCGGTCTCCGTCGAAACCAGCGGCGTGCGGAAATGGCTTCGCGCCACCGGCAATCGCGCCGGGTTGCGCCGTTATGAAACGAATCGCAAGCGCAGTTCCGATTTTCTTGGGCTGATCGCGAAAACGCGGGACGAGTTGGGCCAAGTCTATGGTAGCCCACGTACCCCGGAAAAGATGGCGGCTGCCAAGGCAGCCACGATCGACAGGCTGCGGGTGCGCTACCGGCGGATGCGCGACAAGCAATGGGCTGGATATCGGGGATACGATGCCTGGTTCGCCGCCCCGATCAACAACGCCAAGCTCGCCGCGACCGCTGTCTACGGCGAACAGGTTCCGGCGTTTCTTCGCCTGTACGATTTGTGTTCCGGCGACTATCCAAGGTTTTATGCCGCCGTTCGCCGGATCGGAGATCTGCCCGCACCTTCCCGAGCCCAGGCTCTGAAGTCCGCCGCTGCCTGTAACTGATATTGGCGAGCAAGGCCGCGCAAGCCTGGCCCGCAGGGCAATGTGAAGCGCTTCATGGTCTGGACGGTTGTCTTTGTCATAGTTTCATTAGGTGAGCAGGGTTACGTCACGTGAGCGCGGGGGCAAAGATGGGCGGTCGGTTGCTGGCGGTTTCTTGCGGGTCCTGGCTGGGCAGAGTCCTGGCCGGGTTGGCGATCTTTGCTGTCACGCTTCTTGCCGAGCCGATCGGCGCGAGCGGCCAGGAAGTGGAAACGGTGCGCGTTGCCACCTTCAACGCCTATCTGCTGTCGCCGATCTTCAAATGCGCCAATCCGAACTTCGCCGATTGCCTCATCCAGATCCACGGCCAGACTGAAAAACAGGCCAAGCATCTTGCCGAGACCATTCTCAAGGACACCGACCGCTTCGACATCATCGCCATCAACGAGGCCTGGGACGAGGACGCCAAGCAGATCCTCATCGATAGGCTGACGCCGGTCTATCCGAACTTCGTGCGCAAGATCGACGCCGCGCTCTTGAAGGTGCGGCCGCAGGCCATCGTCGATGCCATCACCAGCCTCGATCCGGCGGCGGCCATAGCCATCTATGGCGAGCCGATCGAGAAGATCGACGGCGAGGACAGCGGCCTGATGTTCTTCGCCAAGAAGGAGTTCAAGTTCCTGCCGCTGCCCGACGGCAGCTTCAAATGGGGCAAGAACGACGGCGAGACGCTGGATGCCGCGACCGACGAGGTCGGCTTCACGCTCTACGATCATTGCGGCGGCGTCGACTGCCTGTCCGGCAAGGGCGCGGCGATCGTGCGACTGCTCCACCAGCCCTCGCAAAGCAATTACACGGTCGTCTTCACCCATGCCCAGGCCGACTATTTCGACAAGAGCCCGCCCGAGCTTCACGCCGACGCCCGCGATGCGCAGTTCGACCAGGTCCAGAAGCTGATCGAGACGACGCTGTCGCCGCTGACGGCCGCGCAGCGCAAGCGCGAACGGGTGCTGGTGATGGGCGACCTGAACGTGCCGGTGTTCCACCAGCCGATGGGCGAATGGGCGCGCCGCTTCGCCAGTCCCGGCAAATACTGGACATCCAGGCATTATGACAGCTGGGCAGCGACCAACCGCGCCGACCCCGGCATCTCCAACTACATCGACGGCGAGCGCTACGATTATATCCTCGCCGCGCCGCAGCCTTATCTGAGCGGCGGCATCGAAGGGCCGATCTGCGTCCAGCATGTCACCATCCCGGTCGATTTCGTCAACCTCGAGAGCGACCACAATCTTTTGACCGCCGAACTCAATCTCGGCAACAATTTCTGTCATCCGGGCATCGCCTACCAGGTCGACCTGAAGCCGAAGAAGGGGCCGGACGGCAAGCCGCAGGCCGAGGAGGTAATCGATTTCAGGAACGGCCAGGACGTCACCCAGATCCGCTTTCCGGGTTCGATGCAGTGGTTCCACGTCGTGCGTCAGGATGCGGGCAGCTATTCGATCGGCGCCGACAATCCGGGCGTCAACATCGACATATACCAGCCGTCCAACATGACGACGCCGATCTCCAGCTATTACGGCGACACCAGGACGGTCCATGACGGCGAGCAGACCTTCACCGTGCACACCTATGCGCTGCCCAAGGAGTTCTTCATCCGCGTCACCGGCAAGGACCGCGACTGGCGAGGCAATTATGCGCTGCTGGTGCGCCGCCATACCTGTGCGACCAAGGAAGAGGCCTGCCCGCTGCAGCCTGGCGAGCCGCCGCAGTTCGCCTCGCTCACGGAAGCCGGCAGCCTGCTCGGCAGCCAGGACGAAGCCTGGTTCCGTTTCGACGTCGTCGGCCAGGCCGACAGCGGCGCCGACCAGACCGTCACGCTGACCGCCGACGGCTTGCCCGACCCGAACGGCTACAAGGCGACGCTGGAGGAGTTCGACAACCCGCATGGCGGCGAACCCCCAATCGCTATCTCCGGCAGCAGCCGCATCGTCAGCGACGCCATGGGCGACGGCACGCATGGGTATCTGGTCATCCACCAGGCCGCGGCCGGAAGCCAGCCGGTGCGGGTGCGCGCCTCCATGCAGACCACGGTGCGCAATCTCGAGATCAAGGCGCTGATCTGCGAGGACGAGACCAACCCAGAATTCGGCTCCGACGACATCTTCACGCAACTGTCGATCGACAGCCGCACCATCCGTTTTCCGGCTTCAGGCGAGGTGGAGTTCGACTGCGACGACTCCGCCGACCAGAAGGATTGGGCGACGCGGTTCGGCAGCCCGACCCTTACCTTCGTCGACCATGCCGGACTTAAGGTGTTCGAGCAGGACACCATCCGGGACGACCCCAGCCACGTCAGGGATTTTCCCGACCTGCCGGCCGGCGCCAGCTCGATCGACGGCGTGCGCACCCCGCTGATCTGGAATTTCGAGGGCGGCCGCTACCGACTCAACTACGAGCTGACGATGCGCAGGAACGAACCCGTGGCGGCCGCGCCGTAGCAAATCCGAGATCGAGCCGCGTCCCTGTCGATTGATCGATTCCCAAAAAACAAGGCCCCTTGCGGGGCCTTGTCGCGACACCTTCGATTGTAGGGCCCTGCCCTACTTCCCGGCCAGCGCCTTGGCGTTCTCAGCCGTGATCGCCGTCGTCTCCACCGTCACTGTCGGCTCCACAGAAGTGGCGCAGTCGAGCAGGATCTTCTTCGACATCTCGATCGCTTCCTTGGCGCCCGTCGGATAGGTGAAGGTCGCCGCCCAGTCACCCTTGGCGACGGCCTCGATGCCGCCGGCCGGTCCCGGCAGGCCATCGGTGCCGATGATCTTGACGTCCTTGCCGGCACCCTTGGCGGCGAGCAGCGCGCCGGCCGCCATCATGTCGTTGGAGGCATAGAGCACCTTGATGTCGGGGTGCGCCTGCAGCATGGCGGCGAACGCGGTCTGGGCTTTGTCCGGCACCCAGTCGGCGGCCTGCTCGGCGACCACCTGGATCTTGGCGTTTTCCTTGACGCCGTCCTTGAAGCCGTTCAGCCGTTCGACAGCCGGCGTCGAGCTCGGCAGGCCTTCCAGCACCGCCGCCTCGCCGCCATCCGGCAGCAGGGTCTTGGCGGTGTATTTGCCGGCTTCCATGGCGATCTTGTAATTGTCGCCGCCGATGAAGGCTGTGTAGTCCTTGCCGGGGTCGCCGACCGTCTTGCGGTCGAGTTCGATGACCGGGATGCCGGCATCCATGGCGCGCTTGACCGCCGGCGTCAGCGGGGCCGCCTCGAAGGGCGAGATCAGCAGAATGTCGACCTTCTGGGTGATGAAGTTGTCGACCTGCGAGGTCTGCGTGTTGACGTTGCCGGCGCCGTCGGCGATCTGCAGGGTGAAGCCCGGCACTTCCTTGGCCGCCGCGGTCAGCTCGTCATTGACGTGCTGGCGGTAGGGTTCGGCATTGTTCGCCTGCGAAAAGCCGATGATGAACTGGCCGTCCTTGGCGCAGGCTTTCACCATCGGGTCGGCGGCCTGCGCCGCTCCAGCAATACACAGGCCAGCGCCTGCCAGAAGCGCGGCCTTGAGCACGCGCCTTTGTGTTGTGGTTTTCATAACTCTCTCCTCCTCGTCGGGCCGGGGGCCAGACCTTGGTTGACGTCCACTTGCTGCCGCCTTCCTCCTAACGACCCAAACCCTCGCGACGGCGAACGAGGGATTGAAGCACTGCCGCCAACACGATGATCGCGGCGGTCGCGAGCAGCTGCATGGCAGGCGTGATGTTGTTGAGCTGAAGAATGTTGGCCAACGCGCCGAGCATGATGGTGCCGGCAACGGTGCCGACCATCGAGCCGGCACCACCGAACAGGCTGGTGCCGCCGATGACCACGGCGGCGATGGCGGTCAGCTCGTAGCCCATGCCGTCATTGGCGCTGCCGAAATTGAACTGGCCGGCATGCACGATGCCGGCAAGCGCCGCGGCAAAGCCGGTGATGGCATAGACCGAGATCTTCACCATGGATACGGGCACGCCGGAAATGCGCGCCGCGCGCTCATTGCCGCCGACGGCAAAGACGTAGCGGCCGAAGCGCGTGGTGTTGAGCACCACCGTGGCGATCGCGGCAAAGACGATGAAGACCAGCGTCGCCACCGGCACGGTGTTGTTGAACAGACGCTCGCCCAGCACGGCAAATACCGGCGGCGCCAGGCCCGGTCCGTCGCCGTAGGAGATGTTGATGTACTGGTTGCCGGAGACGACGAGTGCCAGACCGCGCGCGGCCTGCAGGCCGGCGAGCGTGACGATGAAGGGTTCGAGCCGGAAACGGGTTGAGATGGTGCCCTGGATGGTGCCGAAGACGATGCCCATGACCAGCACGGCAAGGATGGTGGGGATGAGGCCGAAACCGCCGGAAATCATCATCGATGCGGTGACCACGCTGGACAGGCCGAGCACGGCGCCGACCGACAGGTCGATGCCGGCGGTGATGATGACGAAGGTCATGCCGATGGCGATGATGCCGGTCTCCGACACGGCGCGCACGATGTTGGCGATGTTGTCGGGGTTGAGGAACAGGATCTCGCCATGCCGGCGCGGCGAGAAGATGATGCCGCCGATCGCCACCAGCACCAGGCCGATCAGGCTCTGGAAGCGCACGATGAGGGCCAGCGGGTCGCGATGCTTTGGCGCTGTCGCCGGCACCGCCGGAGCTACTGCCACCGAGATCTTTTCGTCCGTCATCAGGCCTCCCTGCCATTTGCCGCGGCCAGCACCGTGTGCTCGTCGACGCCGCCGATGAATTCCGCCACATTGCGCCCCTGGCGCAGCACCACGATGCGATCGCAGAGCCCGATCAGTTCCGGCATCTCGCTGGAGGCGACCAGGATGCCGAGGCCCTGTGCGGCGAGCGCCCGCAACCGCGCGTAAATCTCGCCCTTGGCGCCGACATCGACGCCGCGCGTCGGCTCGTCGAGCAGCAGCAGCCGGGGATTGCCGAGGATTTCCTTCGCCAGCACCACCTTCTGCTGGTTGCCGCCGGACAAAGCGCCGACGGCGATGTCGGGGTTCTTCGGCCGGATGTCGAACTGGCCGAAGGATTGCCGCACCGCATCGGCCTGGCGGCGCGGCGACATCAGCCCGGCCGGCGAGATGCGGCGGATCACCGACATGACGAGGTTGAGGCCAACCGCCATCCTGAGCATCAAGCCGCTGCCGCGGCGGTCGTCGGTGACAAAGGCAATGCCGGCCGCGCGCGCCGCCTTGATCGAATCCAGTTTCACCGGCCGCCCGTCGATGGCGACCTCGCCTTCCCAGCGGCCGGACAGGCCGGCGCCATAGAGCGCGCTGAGCAATTCCGTACGCCCCGCCCCCATGATGCCGGCCAGCCCGACGATCTCACCCGCGTTGACGTCGAGCGAGATGCCGGTCGGGGGCTGCCATCCGGCACTTTCATGGGCAAGCCTGAAACTCGCATCGCGCAGGCTGAGCAGCGTCTTGCCGGCGGTCCTCGAGCGTTCGGGATAAAGCTCGTCCAGCGGCCGCCCGACCAGGAGGCGAACCAGCTCCGCCTGCGGCGCGTGCGGCTCGGTGACGCCGGCAATGCTGCCGTCACGCATCACCGTCACCCGGTCGGCGATCTGCGGCACCTCTTCCAGGCGATGCGAGATATAGACGATGCCGACGCCGGTGGCGGCAAGCTTGCGCATGATGTCGAACAGCCTTTCGACCTCACCGACCGTCAGCGCCGCCGTCGGCTCGTCCATGATCAGCACGCGCGAGGCGTAGGAAAGCGCCTTGACGATCGCCACGACCTGGCGCTGGCCGATCGACAGATCGGCGACCATAGCCGCCGGATCTATGGCAAGCTCGATGGCTTCCAGCCGCTTGCGGGCCTCGCCGCGCATCGCCGGCACGTCGAGGAAGCCGCCCGGCCGCATCAGCTCGCGGCCAAGGAACAGGTTGGCGGCGACGTCGAGCGTCGGCACCAGGTCGAGTTCCTGGAAGATGGTGGCGATGCCGGCGGCTTGCGCCTCGCGCGGATTGTTGAAGGTTACCTGCTTGCCGTCGATGAGGATGGTGCCCTCGTCCGGCGTGTAGACGCCCGACAACAGGTTCATCAGCGTCGACTTGCCGGCGCCGTTCTCGCCGAGCAAGGCGTGGATCTCGCCGGCCTTGAGATCGAAGTCGACGCCACGCAGCGCCTGGACGCCGCCAAAGCGCTTGACCGCACCGGTAACGGAAAGCAACGGCGCGCTCATATTGACATCACCGGGGCTGACCTCACGGGAGCCGACATTATGGGAGCCGGCCCCGCACAGGATTGCCGGACCTGCAGCGTCGCCTGCAGCCGGACCGCCTGCGGCTCCAGGCCGCTCGACGCGATGCGGGCGCACAGCAAGGTCGCCGCCTGCCGGCCGATCTCGGTGCAGGGCTGCGCGACGAGCGTCAGCCGCGGCTCGAAGCAATCGGCCCATTCGAAATCGTCGAAACCGGCAAGCGAGAGATCCCCCGGTATCGAGAGGCCCCTTTCGCGGATTGCCCGCACCGCTCCGATGGTCGTCATGTTGTTGCCGGTGACCAATGCCGTGGGCGACGATGGCAGGGACAGGATGGCGTGGGTCGATGCCGTGGCGCTCGCCGTGTCGACGTTCTCGGGCGAGACATAGTGCGGCAGGCACTCAAGTCCATTGGCGACGAGCGAGGCGCGAAAAGCCTCGATGCGTTCGCGCGTCGTCGCCAGGCCCGGCTGGCCGGCGATATAGCCGATGCGCTTGTGGCCGAAGGAAGCGACGTGGTCGATGAGCGCCCGCATCGCAGTTTCGTTCTCGACGCCGATCTGATCGAAGCGCTGGTCGGCGAAGCGGTCGATGAGCACGCAAGGCAGTTTCTTCTCGGCCAGGTAGTCGATGGCGCGCTGCGGCGAACCCGACGGTGCCAGGATGACGCCGTCGACCCGGCGCTGGTGGAAGGCGCGGACCACCGACAGCTCTCGGTCGGGATCTTCCTGCGTGTCGGAGAGGAACACCATGAGGCCGAGCCGCGCGCATTCGGCCTCAACCGCGCAGATGATGTCGGTGAAATAGGGATTGGAAATCGCCGAGATCGCCAGGCCGACACTATTGGTCGAGGCCACCTTCAACGACCGCGCCAGCTCGTTGGGCTGATAGCCCATCGCGGCAATCGCATCATTGATGAGCCGCGCCTTCTCAGGCGAGACGAAGCGGGTGTGGTTGATGACATGCGAGACGGTCGAAACCGACACGCCGGCGCGGCGCGCGACCTCAGCCATTGTCGGCATGATGGCTCAATCGGAGTGCTGGCAAGCGCTCCTCCCTGATGATGCGTTTCCTGGCCCGCTCTAATTGATTTCGGCGGATTTTGGGAAACCATAATGTCATCGAAACGTTTGCGCAATCGCTTCGATGCGTTTTTTCGCCGAGACCGTTCGTTGTGGTGCCGTGGCAATCGCGCAATCTTATCTTTGGCGGAAAATAGAGCGTGCGCGCACGATTGACCTGCCGATACTCGTGAGAACACATTGCGGTATCGTTCGGGATCGCAGAAGCATCTGGGTCCAGCTTCACGAAGAAAGGCTCGCTTGAAATGGCTGGTATTTTCTATTTCCGGAGCCCGGCTGGTCGTTGAGGCGTCGGGCGAGCGAGGGGCTGGTTTTCCGCATCGGGCGCCGGATCGACGCAAGGTCGTCGTTGGCCGGCATTCCCGGCCTGAGATTCACGAAACCGGGCAAACCTCGGTTATCTCCATGCCAAGCACGGCGCGACGCCGGCGACGTTATCTGGCGCGACGGGTCCGCACAGCGGAGGTGCCCGGCATGATGCGTGGTGACCCAGCCGAATGAACGAGCCGACGGTAGCAATCTGCATGCTCGCGATCGGCAAGCCAGGCTATGCGCTGGCGGCGCGCGAAGCCGTTACGTCCTTTCTCCGGAACACGGATTTCGAAATCTATATAGTCACGGATCGGTTCTCCGCCCCAATGCTGCCGTCCTCGCCGCGCCTCCATGTCAACTTGCTCGACGCCGCACGGCAGGAATACCGGGCCGACGGGTTTCTGGCCAAATTCGACGCATTGGCCTGGTGTCTCGGGCAGTCCAGCGCCGAGATCATTGTTCAGGTCGATGCCGATACCATCCTGTTGCGCTCCCTTTCGGCGGCAGAGGTGTCGACGGCGCTGGGCGAACAGCGGATGGCAATGGTCGAACAGACCGGCATCGCTGGTTCGGGCATGACGCCGGGGGACTTCCAGGAACATTACAGCAAGCGCTCGCTAGCGTTCATCGACGGATCAGCGGCGGCGCCACCCGCGATATCGTTTCGCTACTTCAACAGTGGGGTGGTGCTGGCCTTCAGGGACGAACTGCAGCTTCTGCTGGAGTGGGTAGCGGCCCGACGGTTGCTTCTGCCTGCCGATCACTCGGTTGGCGCGCATATGATCGCCGACCAGGACTATTTCCAGGTGTGGGCAAACTCAGTGGTGCCGGATCGCTGCGCCTCCCTCTCCTGGCAATGGAACCATTGCGGCCACTGGGATACGGGCTTTCCCCGACGCGACGCGCTGATCGCCCACTTCAGCAACTTCTGCAACGGCCCCGAATTTGAAACCGTTCTCGCGATGCATAACCTTCTTGCCGAAGGTCCCGACTTTCTTGCCGAAGGTCCCGCCGGCCCCTTGCTAGACAACGCAGCGACAGGGCAACCTGCCGACCTGGCGTTCATCATCATTACCTACAACTCGTCAAAGATAATCGGCTACTGCCTCGACGCCCTGCCGGACCAGCATGAGATCATTGTCGTCGACAATGCCTCGACCGACGAGACACTCGATCACGTGACGCATGAGGGCGTGACCACTATCCGGAACAAAAACAATGAGGGTTTCGCCGCCGCTGCCAACCAAGGCGCCGCCGCCGCCAGCGCCAAATATCTATGCTTCCTCAACCCGGACTGCCTTGTGACATCGGCCGCGGTCGAGGCGGCACTCTCGACGCTTCGTCGAAAACCCGATGCTATGATCGTTCCCGACTATGTCGACTGGCATGGCGGAGTCACAGCCGGTCGCCAGCCCGGCTATTCCCGACTCAAGCTGACAGCCGACCTTCTCGACAATAACGGCATGGCGAAATGGGCGCGGCGCCTGAGACGTCTCCCATTCTATCACGACCACAAGTGGAGCTGGCCGCTCGCGGCCGCCCTGTTCGTTCGACGAGAGACTTTTCATGCTATCGGCGGTTTCGACGAGAGCTACTTTTGCTACATGGAAGATGTCGCGGTCGGATTTGAAATGGCACGGCGTGGGCTCGAAATCGTCGAACTGGACCATGTGCTGCCGCATCTCGGTCAGCGAGGCGCGGATATCCCGACCTCCGTCAGGATCTCGTTGATCGACAATGCTCGGCTCAAGTTCGCGGAGCTGCATTTCGGCCGTGCCTTTGCGGCTACGCTGCGCGGTCTGCGATGGGTTCTCCATCGCCGCCTCGGTATCAGGGACGCGCTACGCCGAAAATGGTGGCGTGCGCTGGAAGGCCGATGAACTACTATGTTCTGCCTGGGGTCGGTATATATGGCGGCATCAAGGTTGGCTTCCAGTTCGCGCAGTTGCTGACGGACGCCGACGTGCCGATGGCGGTCGCGACCCCTGGCAACCTTGCGCCTTCATGGTTCCGATGCAGTCAGCCTGTGGTGGACAGGCAGCAGGTCGTCGCGAATGCCGGGAAGAGCGATACGCTCATCTTCTCATTGCCGCACGACTATCCCGAGTTGAAGGCAACTGGGGCGCGGCTGATCTTCCACTGCCAAGGTACCGATCCCCTCATCAACCCCATTCTGCACGACAGGGATGTCACCGTGCTGACGTGTTGGGAACAAGCGACGACTTATGCAATGTTCGTCGCCCGGCGCGTTTCGATCGATGTCGGCATATCGATCTCCGACGCTTTCTTCCATGACGGATCCCCCAAGGACGAGCGGTGCGCAGCCTTCATGCCGCGCAGGGGCGCCGCGATAGCCCAATCGGCGAAGAAGCATGTGCTCTCCCTCCGCTTCCTGCCGATTGACGGCGTTGGTGAAGATATCTGCGCGAACAGTCTTAAGCGCTCCGGGTTCTTCCTGGGCACGGCAGTCTCTGAAGGCTTCGGACTGCCGGCGCTCGAGGCGATGGCGGCGGGCTGCGTTGTAGTATCGGTTCCAGTCGTCGGCGGGATGGAGTACCTCAAACATGGGCACACCGCGTACATCGCTGAGCCGACAGAACTGCCAGCCGCGCTCGCCGAAATCAGCAAGCAAGGCGCGGGCTCCCGGCGTGCCGCCCTGCGCGACGGCGGCGCGGCGATGGCGTCCCGTTACCGCATCGCGGTTCAGAGAAAGAAACTGCGATCTGCCATGGAGGCGGGCTTGAAGGACGCCTTGTCATGGAGCTAAGCGTCATCGTTCCTTCATGGGGCCTGACGGCGCTGCTGCGAAGTTGCTTGCTGCAGCTTGAGCATGCCTTGGCGAGGACACAGCTAGGCAAGACCTGTGTCGTCGTCGTCGACAATGGCTCCGCCATACCCTATCTCGCCGATGATCTCGCACCGGCGCAAGTGCGGATCGTCAGGCTGGATCTAAGGCATTCCTTCTCGGCAGCCTGCAATCGCGGCGCTCGCGAGCTTGCCGCCACACGGTACCTCTTCCTCAACAATGACGTGCTTCTGCATCCAGACGCGCTGGTGGAGATGCTTGGGATCTTCCGTGACCACAAGGTTGGCATCTGCGGCACAAGGCTGGTCTTGCCCGACGACACGATCCAGCATTGCGGTGTGCGGTTCGACGCTGGAGAACGTGGCCCCTATCACCAGGATCATGGCAGGCGAAGCGCGATCGTCAGCCGGGCGACGACTTTCCCGCAGGCCGTGACGGCGGCTGCCATGATGATCGACCATGCGGCCTTCAACGCCTTGAACGGTTTCGACGAGACATTCCCTTTCGGCTATGAGGATGTCGATCTCTGTCTTCGGGCACGGCAATTGGGAATCCGCATCGCATGTGGCCAGCGCCGGGATTCATTGCATCTGGAATCGACCTCGGACCGGCGGCCTGACCGCCACAAGGCCTCGCGCAAACTGTTCTTCGAACGGTGGCGTGGGCGCTACACCATAGACGGAGACGAGAGCGGGTGACGCAGGCAAACGAGATATCGCTGATCGTCCATACGCGGGATTCGGCACTGACCTTGCCCCGGCTGCTGGCAACCACCGCCTGGGCATCGGAGCGCATCGTCATCGATATGCAAAGCGGCGATGCGACCATCGAGATCGCACGTGCGGCCGGCTGCCGGGTGCTGAGTTGTGCAATCGTCGATGCCGTCGACGCAATCCGCAACCAATACCTGCCGCAGGCGCAAAACGACTGGGTGCTTGTGCTGGATTCCGACGAGTACCTCGCTGACGACGCATACGAGGCGCTGCAAGGGCTTGTGCGCGACTACGGTGACAACACTGACGCCTTTGCGCTGCCAAGATTCAACTCCGTCGCCGGCCAGGTCATGCGCGGCTCCGGCTTCTATCCGGATCACCAGATACGGTTTTTCCGCAAGGGGACCGTCGCCTGGCAACCAGGCCATCATCGCGTGCCGCAGGTTCTGACCGGTGCCAAGCGCCTTCGTCGGCTGGAGGCACCGAACTGCCTCCACATTCACCACGAAAACTATGTCGACATCGCTTCGTTCATTGCCCGGCAGGCGCGCTATGCGCTAAGCGATTCGTACGATCCCAATCCCGACAATTTCGATTTCGGGACCTATGTCGCCGAGGCCTATGCCGAGTTCGAGCGGCGCCATGAGCCCGCCAATGATGGTGAACTTTCCACCGCAGTGGCAACCGTGCTTGCCTGGGACCGGATCATGCGCGGACTGATCCACTGGGAACGGCTAGGGCGCCAACAGCCACTCAACCCGGCCTTCTCCCTGCCGATCGTGCCAACCGCCCAAAAACATCAAGGCAGATTGCGCCATCAGCCGCGCGAGATCGGGCGCCGGCTTCGCCGGTTCTTCCAGCGTCGGCGCTAGTTGGCATCACTTTGCGCGCTGCGCAATTTCGATCAAACCGGCCGCGCGGAAAGGCGGCAGTATGATCTGGCCAATGCGGGAAGGAGAGCGATGAACCCGACCGAAAAAGCACTGTGGTTCGTCGAGAGCCATCTGCCGGAGGCTGTTACACTCGACGATGTCGCCCAAAGCAGCGGCGTGTCGCGCTTTCATGTGACTCGGGCTTTCGGCGCCGCCACCGGCCGCTCGGTGATGGGCTACATGCGCTCGCGCCGGCTGACCGAGGCGGCGCGTAGGCTGGCCGGCGGGGCGCCCGACATCCTGCGCGTCGCGCTCGACGCCGGCTACAACTCGCATGAGGCGTTCACCCGGGCCTTCCGTGACCAGTTCGGCACCACGCCGGAACTGGTGCGCGCGCAAGGTTCGACCAAGTCCCTCGACCTCGTGGAGCCAATCCTGATGGACCAGTCCCCTCTCACCAATCTTGAACCGCCACGCTTCGAGACCAGCCGGCCGTTCCTGATCGCAGGTCTCGGCGAACGCTACAGCTGCGAAACCAGTGCCGCCATTCCGATGCAATGGCAGCGCTTCGGCCCCTATATCGGCAACATTCCGGGCGAGACCGGCGACGTCGCCTACGGCGTCTGCGTCAACGGCGACGATGCCGGCAATTTCGACTACATCGCCGGCGTCGAGGTGACGGACTTTTCCGATCTTCCCAGGGAATTCAGCCGTGTGCGGATACCGGCCCAGAAATATGCGGTGTTCTCGCATCGCGAACACATCTCGACCATCCGCCGTACGGTCAACACGATCTGGAACACATGGCTGCCCGCGTCCGGGCACGAGGTGGCCGACGCGCCAGATTTCGAGCGCTATGGTCCGGAGTTCGATCCGCGCAGCGGCAATGGCGGGCTGGAGATCTGGATTCCGGTCAAATCATAGCCGGAAAGCGCCGGCTGGTTCTTCCTTCTCCCCTTGTGGGAGAAGGTGGCCTCGCGAAGCGAGGTCGGATGAGGGGTGTTCCAGCTTGACACCGACAGCGCTCCGGCCAACACCCCTCAACCGTCTCGGCGCTGCGCGCCGATCCACCTTCTCCCGCAAGGGGAGAAGGAAGGAGATGCTACAGCTCCAGGTTCCAGTTCTGGCCGACCAGGTCCTTGCCGAAGGAATGGTGCCGCTCTTCCTCGGTCAGCTGGAAGCCGGCCGCCTGGTAGATGTGCCGGGCGGCCGAGAGGATGTCGTTGGTCCACAGGGTCAGCGTCTTGTAACCCTTGGCGCGGGCAAAGCCGATGCATTCCTCGACCAGCCGCTTGCCGATGCCGAGGCCGCGCGCCGAAGGCTCGACATAGAGCAGGCGCAGCTTCGCCACATGGTCCGACTTGCGCACGATGAACACCGAGCCGACGACCTCGCCCTCCCGCTCGGCGATCCAGGCGCGCTCCCATTTCGGGTCGAAGGATTTGACGAACGCCGCGAGGATCTCGGCGACCAGTGCCTCATAGGTTTCGTCCCAGCCATACTCCTGCGCGTATAGCATTCCTTGCCGGCGGGTGATCCAGCCGATGTCGCCGACCTGCAGCGGCCGCAGGATGTAAGGAACCCCAGGTTCAGGCTTGTCGCCGAGCAGGTCCTGCACAATGCACATCGCCTTGACCAGTCGGTCCTGATCGGCGGGAACCAGACGATCGAGCAACGCACGCACCTGATCGTGCGAATCCTGGTTAAGCGGCGCAAATGCATCCTTGCCCGCTGGCGTCAACGTAATCGAAGCGCGGCGCGCATCAGCTTCCGTCGCGGCGCGTTCGACCAAGCCCCGCTCCTCGAATTTCTTCAGCAAACGGCTGACGTAGCCGGGATCGAGACCGAGATCGCGCACAAGGTCGCTGGCAACGAGCCCGTCGCGATGGGCAAGCTCATAAAGCACCCGCGCCTCGGTCAGCGAGAACCGGCTCTTTAACAGCCCCTCGTCAAGCAGGCCGATCTGGCGGGTATAGAAGCGGTTGAAGGCCCGCACCGCATCGATCAGTTCCTTGCCGCGGTGATTGTGGATAGTCATAGCGGTTTCTCCTGTCTTGGACAGGATCGATGATTTAGTTGACTGAGTCAAGGAAATGATCGGCGAGGCACCACACAACTTCGTCATTCTAGGGCGGAGCAAGGAGCGAAGCGAAGCGACGCGGCGCAGACCCTAGGATGGCGACGTCTCGGTTGCCAGCGCTACTGGCAACGCCGTGATGCGCTCTCACATCATCGGCAACACCGGCCAGCGATCGACGATTTTGCCGCCGGAAAGCACCGCGATGGGCCCGAATTGCTGCAGCACGGCCTCGCTCTGCGTCGGTCGCAGGAATGCATAGTCGCCCGGCCTGGCAACGACATCGGCAGGCAGACCCATGAATTGCTGGTTGGAGGACAAGCCGAGCAGGCTATTCGTCTTCATCCCCCGGGGAAACACCGGTTCGGCCATCCATTTGCCGCCATAGAGGTAGCAGCCCTTGCGCGGAAACCGGCCGAGCGCCCGCAGCAGGCAGGAAACAGCCGGCGGGCCGGGCAGCATCGGCTCGACCACTTTCAGGATCGGCGTCGCGATGAAAGCCGCCGGCTGGAAGCCGTCGAGGCCAGGTGTATCGAAATCGCCGGGCAGCACGAAGGCCGAACCCATCGACACTTCGTTGGCCATGCCGCCGCGGTGAAGCAGCGCGGTCTTGGAGCCGCCGATGTTGAGAATGCCGCGCTGGCCGGCGCCGAGGCACGCAACGAAAGCGGTGGCCCGCTCCGACGCTCGTGCCAACGCCCTCGCCGGCCCGCCGAACAGGCCGGGAATGTGCGGCGCATGCGCCTCATAGGCCATGACGCCCTCGCAGCGCAGCCTTTTGTGCGCCGACAGTCCCTTCAAGGCTTGCGACAAGGCCGCCGGGTCAGCGAAGCCGCCGCGATGCAGCCCGACGTCGATTTCGAAGGCGATGCGCAGGTCGACATCGATTTCGGCTGCCAGGGCGCCATACTCCGCCAGCCGCTCCTGCGTGTCGATCAGCCAGCAGATGCGTGTCCGGTCAACTTCGCCCTTCGAAAGCATGGCTCTGGCCGCTCCGACCGGCATCGGCTTGCCGTACAGGAGGTCCGCATCCGGAAGCGCCTTCAACACCGCCTCGCTGATCGGCGGATGGAACGTCATGAAGCGATCGGTCCCAAGCGCCTTGCCGATGTGCGAAAGCAGCGGCAGGCAGGCGAGCGACTTGTCGACCAGCCGCACCGCAAGGCCGGGGTCAAGTCTCGCTTTGACCAGGGCAATGTTGCTATCCAGCCGGTCGCGGTCGAGCAGCAGGCAGGGCTGGAAGATGCCGGCTTGCTTCAGCGCCTCTGACAGCGTGGCGAAATAGGCGCTCATCGGTCGACACCGAAAGGACTGGGCTCGATGCCGAACAGGCCAGCCATGTAGGGCGAGACGAAACGGTTCTGCGGATCGATGTCGCGGCGCACCGCCATCGCATCGTCCCAACGCGGGTAAAGCTTCTTCAGGTCCGCCGCTTGCAGGCTGTGCATCTTGCCCCAATGCGGCCTGCCGCCATATTTGCGGAAGATCGGCTCGGCCGCGCGCATGAACGGCAGCGGATCGTTGGCGGCATCGTGGTGGATGGCGATCGAACAGGTCGGCCTGTCATGGAAGGGCGAAAGCCAGAACCGATCGGCCGCGACGCTGCGCACCTCCATCGGGAAATAGACCTCGGGAAAGCGCTTCTCGGTCAGCTCGATGATTTCGGCCAGCGCCTTCGGGCCCTCCTCGAAGGGAAGGTGATATTCCATTTCGTTGAATTTTGTCTGCCGGTCGCTGGCATAGACGTTGATCCAGTCCTGCACATAGTCCTCGGATGGCACTTTGGCGACGGCGCCCAGGATCAGCCGGCGGCGCAGCGACGGCAGCCAGGCAAGCGCGGTGCGAAGCCGGCGCAGCGTCCTCAACGAGCCCTCGTCATCCTCGGTCGGGCGTGCGGTGGTCGCCTCGGTGCTGAAATCACTGGCGATGAACTGCGCATAGCCGGAGAACGGAATGTAATAGAACTCGGCCGACCGGTGCGCGGTCATCATGGTCTCGAAATCGCGCAGCATATCGGCGATCGGCAGCACCCATTTGCGGCGGCGCAGGCGGTAGGTCGGGATGTTGTTCAGCGTCACTTCGCTGAGGATGCCGAAAGCGCCGAGCGCGACGCCGATGGCGTGGATCATGTCCTGATCCCCTGCCCGACTGAAGTCACGGACCTTGCCAAGCCCGTCGACGATCTGCACCGTCTCCAACTGCGTATGGTAGGCGCCGAGCGTCGGTCCGGAGCCATGGGTGGCGGTTCCCAGTGCGCCGCCGATCGCCTGGCGGTCGATGTCGCCCATATTGGGCAGGCCCTGGCCGATGCCTTGCAGGATGTGCATCAGCGAACCGAGCCGCGTCCCTGCCCGCACGCGTGCCTGATGTTTCTGCGGGTCATGCGACACCAAGCCTTCGAGCTTCTCGAGCGACAGGATCGTGCCCTGCGATTTCACCAGCGGCGTGAAGGAATGACCGGCGCCGACGACACGGACGGGACCCGGTGCCGCGCGAATGAGATCGCCGAGTTCGCCGGCATCGGCGGGGCTGGCGATCAGCAGTGGCTCGGCGGTGACAAAGCCGGACCAGTTGCTCCAGGTTTTCGACATGGCGCTCACGCAACGATCCGGCGACGCCGCGCCACCAAGATGAACAGGCCAAGCAATGCCGCGCTCGCGACGGCGCTGGCGGCTGCGAATTCCGGCACCGGGCGAAAATCCTTGCCGTCGATGAGCAGCGACGCCGCGACCGGACCGATCGCCAGGCCAAAGAGTTGGGCGGCCGGCACCAAAAGCACGGCGGTGCGCGTCTCGTCGGCGGTGATCGCCAGCCGGATCTGGTAGGGCACGATGAACAGGAGGATGAAACCCATCACCAGGGCGGTGACCCAGAAGGTGGTGAGGCCAGGTCCGCTGGCGAGCACGAGCGAGGCGACGACCGCGACGGCGCCAATGGCTGCGATGGCGATGCGATAGTCGATGCGCGCCTCGAACACGGTCGCCGTCATCGCGCCCAGGACCTGCACCGCGAGGCTGGCCGAGACGATCAGGCCAACGGTGCGACCGTCGATGCCGAATTGCGCGCCGAGCGGCTCGAGAAAGGCCCACACCGCGCCGAAGAACATGAAGTAGCAGAAGACCGACAGCAAAGCGGTGATCGAGGAAACCGTCAGCACATTGGCCAGATCCTCCTCCTTCGGCAGATCGGCGTAGTCAGCGGGAACAATGAAGGCGATCACGAGCGACAGGACGCAGACGACCGCGAGGCTGAGGAAGCCGCCGGCCGATCCGGCGGCGGGGATGACATAGAGCGCCAGCAGCAACGCCAGGGCGCATTGCGCCAGGGTCTGCATGGTGACGAAATAGCCGCCGATGCGCTCGGCTCGCCGCGACCGGGCGATCAATTCGGTGGCGACCGCGACCAGGCCGCCCTCGGCGAGACCAGCCAGGGCGCGTGCGGCCATCAATGTGCCGGCCCCGGCGGCATAGGCCGTCCATATGTTCGCCAGCGCCAGCAGCAGCAGGAGAACCGCACTTTTCCAGCGCATGTTGTGGGCGGACAGCAGCATCGCCACGATCGCCGAGCCGATGGCGATGGCGATCATCTCGGCGGTGGCGACCAGCGCCAGTTCATCGCCGCTGACATGGCCCTCCGTATAGAGGGCGCCGAGCAGCACGGGCTGCAGCCCAAGGATCAGCAGGCCGACCGACCCGATCCACAGAGCCGAGGCAAGCTGCCCGCCGGTCGGATTGCCGACCAGCCAGTCGCCATTGCCCTTGTGTCCGGTGTCCTTGTGTCCGGTGTCCTTGTGTCCGGTGTCCTTGTGGCCGGTGCCGGTGTGGCCGGTGCCCGTGTGGCCGGTATTTGTCGAAGCCAAAGGCGCCTCCCAACGTCCTTGCCGCGCGGCAAAAAAACTGACAATCTGTCAGGATTCCAGAAACTGATACTTGATCATATTTGTTGTCAACCAGAATTTGGAAACGCGCGCGAAAGACCGGTGCATGGTTGAAGCAAGGCAGACGATGATCGAGCCGAGGCGCAGGCCCAAGCAGGAGCGCAGCCGCGAGCGCATCGACGCCATCCTGTCGACGACCATGCGGCTGATCGGCGAGAAGGGCATCGATGCCGTCACCATGAAGGAGGTCGGCATGCTGGCGGGCGGGCCGATCGCCACCGTCTATCACTACTTCCCCAACAAGTCGGCGATCCTGGCGATGCTCTATGAGCGTTTCTCCGAAGTCAGCCGGGCGCGGCTGTCAGCGATTGTCGCCGATGTCCGGGAAGCCAAGGACATCATCGTGGCGGCCGACCGGCTGCTCGACGACTATCGCAGCCGCGTTGCCGGCGATCCGGCCATCCAGGATCTGCAGAACGCCATCCAGGCCGACAAGGCGCTCAAGAATCTCGACATCGCCGAGACCCGGCATCAAGCCAGGATGTTCTGCGACCACGTCATCGCCTTGCTCGCGCCGGACAAGCACGAGCAGTTCGAACGCATGGTTCTCTTGATCTTCCAGCTCGCCGGTGGCGTGGTGCGGCTGGCGCTCGCGGAAGGCGAAGCCGAAGGCCGCCGGACCCTCGAGGATTACCGGTCGATCATCCACACCCAGTTGCGGCTGTTTTTGTAGCCCTGTGTTTTTGTAGCCCAGGCGATCTGTAGCCCGGGCGATCGTCGGCAAGCTGCCGCGAATGAGAGGTGTCGGGGCGCAAGCATCAGGACGCCCGCTATGCGAACTGGCGGACAAGGCCTTCGAAGCCGTCGGCAAGATTGGCATTGCCGGCGGCGAGAAACGCGGAAAGATTGCGGGCGCCACCGGGCGTCTTGTTGGCATCAAGCAGCACCGCCCTGCCCTCATGCATGACGAAATCGAACTTTCCGTAGTCAAAGCCAAGCCGGCGCCTCAGCGCGCGAAGCTCCTCGGGAACCGGAACCGGCTCACGGCGGATCGTGTCGTCGCCTTTGACGAGGCTCTGCGGCGAGACGTGGCGGGTGCAGCGCTCGCGCTCGCCGCAGAATATCCAGAAGCGGGCTCCAAAGCCGTCCGGTTCCGGCTCGGGAATGAATTTTTCGACGACGAGATCGCTGCGGTCGAAGACCGCCGGCGCAACCTCCGAAAGGGATGCATAGACGCGATAACCCTCGACAGGCTCGACGCCGGGAAACGGCTTCGGCTTTCCGGCACGCAGCGATCGCCGGTTGAGCGTCTGCTCCCGCATCCCGAGATTGTTGAGATTGCTCTTGACGATGACCGGCCCTGGCCAGTCGTCGTCCTTGCCGATCGCCGCGCCACTGATGCGTCGCTTGGAGATGTCGGCGGCTCCAATGTTCAGGCAGAAGGGAAAAGCGCGTGCGTATTCGACATATTCGGGTGGCGTCACGGTCGCGTCGACGTGCAGCACCGCTATATCGGCCTCCGGCTTTGCCGACGTTCCGGGGATTATGCGGACGGAATGTCCGCGTCGCTTCAGTTCCTCCAGCAGATCGAACAGCATGTAGGGGCTGTCGCGGCGAAACAGCGGCCCGCGCCGGCGTTCGAACCTGTCGAACTCATGCGTAATTACCGCGATGCGCGTCATGCTTCCCCCGCTTGGTCTCTTTAACGTCCTCTATTATAGCTGCCAATACAACGCGGGCTTGGGGCTGTGGATGACCGACCATTGGAATACCATTCGAAGGCATTGGCAGTTGCTCGGGCCACCGTTGCGGCCGCCAGCGGAAGCGGTTGAGGCCTATGAGCGTGAGCTCGACCTTTCGAAGGCGCACGTCATTCTGCTCGGCGTAACGCCGGAACTCGCCGGGCTCGGGACGACGATGACGGCCGTCGATGAATCGTCCGACATGATCGCCGGTATGTGGCCAGGCGACACCGCGTTTCGAAAGGCGATCAACGGCGACTGGCTGGACTTGCCGGTACCGAACGCAAGCGTAGATGCGGTGATCGGCGACGGCTGCCTGTCGGCGCTCGGCCTTTCAACCGCGCGCCGGGCGCTGTTTGCGGCGATCGCCGGCGTACTGCGCACCGACGGCCGGGCGGGACTGCGTCTCTTTGCCGGTCCCGAAACACCGGACGATCCGGCGGCGGTGCGGGCGCTTGCACTCTCGGGCGGTGTCTCGACCTTCCACGAACTCAAATGGCGCGTCGCCATGACCGCGACGGGCGATGCGCCCGACCATGCCATTCCGGTCAGGGCGATCGCGGAAAGATTCGACGCACTGTTTCCTGACCGCAACGAGCTTTCGGCTCGCACAGGCTGGGACCTGCCAACCATCGGCACCATCGATGTCTATCGGAACTCGCTGGCCATCTACACCTTCGCGCCGGTGGCTACACTGGTGAGCGAGGCGGGAGCGTACTTTGGTGATGTTCGCATCGCTTTGAGCGGGAGCTATGGGCTTGCCGAGCGATGCCCGCTATTGGTGCTGCGGGCGCCAAGACACTGAAGGCGCCAAGACACTGAAGTTAGCAGAACGGCGCTCAAGCCGGGGCAGGCACAACCCAGGCTTTCTAAAATCGTGCGGCAGCATGAGAAAAATTTCGCTCGCATCGCGGCCTTCGCCCGCCTTGACTCTCGCCAGCCGTCAGCCTATTTCAGCGCCACGTTAGCACTCGCCTTTGGTGAGTGCTAATCACAAGGCCCGGCGCCGCCGGGCTTTGTTGTTGTCCGGCTTCGCCGGATGGAGGAACTGTTTCTCACCGTTCTCATCGAGGAAGAAAAAATGGCAAAGTCGAAGTTCCGCCCGCTTCATGACCGCGTGGTCGTTCGCCGGGTCGAATCCGAATCCAAGACCGCTGGCGGGATCATCATCCCGGATACGGCAAAGGAAAAGCCGCAGGAAGGCGAGATCATCGCCGTCGGCTCCGGTGCTCGTGACGAAGCCGGCAAGCTGGTCCCGCTGGACGTCAAGGCTGGCGACCGCATCCTGTTCGGCAAGTGGTCGGGCACCGAAGTCAAGCTCAATGGCGAAGACCTTCTGATCATGAAGGAATCCGACATCATGGGCATCATCGGCTGATCATCGGCCTCACCGTCAACTGAATTCCGGGCTTACCCCAAGCCCCTGCCAGGAGCTAAAAAATGGCTGCCAAAGACGTAAAATTCTCCCGTGATGCCCGTGAGCGCATGCTGCGCGGCGTCAACATCCTCGCCGACGCGGTGAAGGTCACGCTCGGCCCGAAGGGCCGCAACGTCGTCATCGACAAGTCGTTCGGCGCCCCGCGCATCACCAAGGACGGCGTCACCGTCGCCAAGGAAATCGAACTTGAGGACAAGTTCGAGAACATGGGCGCCCAGATGGTCCGCGAAGTCGCTTCGAAGACCAACGACATCGCCGGCGACGGCACCACGACCGCGACCGTTCTGGCGCAGTCGATCGTCCAGGAAGGCCACAAGGCCGTTGCCGCCGGCATGAACCCGATGGACCTGAAGCGCGGCATCGATCTGGCCGTGACCGAAGTCGTCGCGGCGCTCGGCAAGGCTGCCAAGAAGATCAAGACCTCCGAGGAAGTTGCCCAGGTCGGCACGATCNGTCGTCGCGGCGCTCGGCAAGGCTGCCAAGAAGATCAAGACCTCCGAGGAAGTTGCCCAGGTCGGCACGATCTCGGCCAATGGCGACGAGTCGGTCGGCAAGATGATCGCGGAAGCGATGCAGAAGGTCGGCAACGAAGGCGTCATCACGGTTGAAGAAGCCAAGACCGCCGAGACCGAGCTGGAAGTCGTCGAAGGCATGCAGTTCGACCGCGGCTACCTGTCGCCCTACTTCGTCACCAACGCCGACAAGATGGTTGCCGAGCTCGAGGACGTCTACATCCTGCTCCACGAGAAGAAGCTCTCCAACCTGCAGGCCATGCTGCCGGTTCTCGAAGCCGTCGTGCAGACCTCCAAGCCGCTGCTCATCATCTCGGAAGACGTCGAAGGCGAGGCCCTGGCCACGCTGGTGGTCAACAAGCTGCGTGGCGGCCTGAAGATCGCCGCTGTCAAGGCTCCGGGCTTCGGCGATCGCCGCAAGGCCATGCTGGAAGACATCGCCATCCTCACCGGTGGCCAGGTTATCTCGGAAGACCTCGGCATCAAGCTCGAGAACGTCGGCCTCAACATGCTCGGCCGCGCCAAGAAGGTGTCGANTTATCTCGGAAGACCTCGGCATCAAGCTCGAGAACGTCGGCCTCAACATGCTCGGCCGCGCCAAGAAGGTGTCGATCTCCAAGGAGAACACCACCATCGTCGACGGCGCCGGCAAAAAGGCCGAGATCCAGGGCCGCGTTGCCCAGATCAAGCAGCAGATCGAAGAGACCACGTCGGACTACGACAAGGAGAAGCTGCAGGAACGTCTGGCGAAGCTCGCCGGCGGCGTTGCCGTGATCCGCGTCGGCGGTGCGACGGAAGTCGAAGTCAAGGAAAAGAAGGACCGCGTCGATGACGCCCTCAACGCGACCCGCGCGGCCGTGGAAGAAGGCATCGTTGCAGGCGGCGGCGTTGCCCTGCTGCGCGCTTCGGCCAACATCAAGGCCACCGGCGTCAATGCCGACCAGGCCGCCGGCATCAACATCGTGCGTCGTGCGCTGCAGGCTCCGGCCCGCCAGATCGCGGCCAACGCCGGTGCGGAAGCTTCGATCGTTGCCGGCAAGATCCTTGAGAACAAGGGCGCGACCTTCGGCTACAACGCCCAGTCGGGCGAATATGGCGACATGATCGCCATGGGCATCGTCGACCCGGTCAAGGTCGTGCGCACCGCTCTCCAGGACGCGGCCTCGGTCGCCGGCCTGCTCGTCACCACCGAAGCCATGATCGCGGAGGCTCCGAAGAAGGAGTCGGCTGGCGGCGGCGGCGGCATGCCTGGCGGCATGGGCGGCGGCATGGGCGGCATGGGCGGCATGGATTTCTAAGAAATCCATAAAGCACGCCCATGAACTCACATTGCTCAAGCCCGCAAGCGGGCTTGAGTGGCGGCATGGATTTCTAAGAAATCCATAAAGCACGCCCATGAACTCACATTGCTCAAGCCCGCAAGCGGGCTTGANGGCGGCATGGATTTCTAAGAAATCCATAAAGCACGCCCATGAACTCACATTGCTCAAGCCCGCAAGCGGGCTTGAGTGGCGGCATGGATTTCTAATCCACGCTTCCATCAGCCTTCAGATACGGAAAGGGCGGCAGCGATGCCGCCCTTTTTGCTTGCATGCTTCCTGATCGCCGCCCTTCGATGCCCTCAGACGGTTGTATCCGCGCGTTGCCGTGCCTCCCCAGCCAGCACGGCGCCTTCAATCAGTGCCGCGACCTCGTCGGCCACCGCCTTCAATGGCGCGCGGTCGCGGGTGGCGCGCGCGATCACCATCAGCCCTTCCAGCGACGATTCGACAAGCAGCGCCAAGGCATGCGCGCGACGCTCGGGCACCCCTGCCCTGACGAAGGCGTCTCGCAGCAAGCCTATCCACTGCTCGAAGGCCGAGCGGCACAGATCAGCCAGCTCCGGCACGTCGGTCGGCGAATCCAGCACGACCGGGGCGATCGGACAGCCGAGCGAAAACTGGTTGTCCTCCAGCATGCGCGCCACCGACTGGTAGATATGATGGACGGCAACCGCCGGATCGCGCTCCGCGGCCAGCGCCTCGGTGAGCCGCTCCGTCACCTCGGCAACGCTATCGCGCGTCACCTCGATCACCAGTTGGTCCTTGCCGCCGGGAAAATGGAAGTAGAGCGAACCGCGCGGCGCGCCGCTGGCGCTCAATATGTCGTTGAGCGAAGTGCCGTGATAGCCGCGCTGCCTGAGCAGCAGTCCGGTCGTTTCGAGTATGCGGGCCCGTGTATCGTTCGCCATGTCAACCTCTGTCAGCAGCGATCATTATAGGCCTTGCGTCGAATATGACAATCGGTCTACATAATATGTAGATCAGTCTATATATTCTGCACAAGGGTGCGGCGTAGCGTTTCAACCCAACCGGCCAACCCAGGAGGGTACAATGGCAACTCGTGAAGCTTCGGCCAGATGGCAAGGCACGCTGAAGGAAGGTTCGGGCCAGTTGCGGCTCGGCAGCGGTGTCTTCGAAGGCGCCTATTCCTTTCCGTCGCGTTTCGAGAACGGTCCAGGCACCAACCCGGAGGAGTTGATCGCGGCGGCGCATGCCGGTTGCTTCTCGATGGCACTGAGCGCCGTCCTCGGCAGCGAGGGCCACACGGCCCAAACTATCCACACGACGGCCAAGGTGCATCTCGGCGCGACCGCGGCCGGACCGACGATCACCCGCATCGAACTAGAGACTGGAGCAAATGTCGCCGGGTTGGGCGTAGACGATTTCGAAAGGCTGGCGCAGTCGGCCAAGGCAGGCTGCCTCGTCTCCCGGGCGCTGGCAGGTGTCGCCACGATCACGCTGAAGGCGACCCTTGTCGACGCCGCCATCGATCACTGAACGAAAGGGCCCAACCAATGACCAGGGAACTCATCATCGACCTCGCCACGGCAAAGCTCTCTGGCGAAACAGCCGAAATCATGCGGCGTTACAACGACGTGTTCCAGCGTCACGATCCATCGGCGCTCAACGAACTGGTGGCGCAGGACTGCGTGATCGAGAACACCACGCCGGCGCCGGACGGCGCCCGCCGCGCCGGCAAGGCCGCCTGCGTCGAACTGTGGTCAGCGATCGCCACCGGACCCGGCACGCGCTTCGACATCGAAGAGACTTTCGTGGCAGGCCACCGTGCCACGATCCGCTGGCGCTACTGGATGGCCGACGGCCATTCGGTGCGCGGCGTCAACCTCATGCGCGTCGCCGACGGACGGATCGTCGAGGCGATGGGCTATGTAAAGGGATAGCGCGCCCTGAACAGGGATATCCGGTTTTCCGTCCGGAATTGCGTATGAACAAGCACGGGAGCGGATCAGCGGGACTGAACCGCTCCCGGTGGCGCTACCGATCGGCCAATGCCAGCTTGGCGCCGAGCATGACGAAGGCTCCGGCAAACGTCCGGCGCATCCAGGTCAGCACCATGGGCCGCGACACGACATGGCTGCGGATCGAGGCGGCGAAGATGCCGTAGCCGACGAAGACCACGAAGGTCAAAAGCATGAAGACGGAGCTGAGCTCCAGCATCTTCGACAGGGCGTTGGGTTCGGTCGTGCTGACGAATTGCGGCAGGAAGGCGAAGAAGAAGATCGACAGTTTCGGGTTGAGCACGTTGACGAGGATGCCGGTGGCGATCACCTTGCCGGCCGAACGCGGCGCGACATTGTCCTCGACGCTCAGGCCGCCCTTCTCCTTCAGCGTGTTCCAGGCCATGTAGAGCAGATAGGCGACACCGAGATATTTCAGCGTCTCGAAAGCGACCGCACTGGTATGCAGCAGCGCCGCAAGGCCGGTGATGGCGGCGGCCATGTGCGGGATGATGCCGAGCGTGCAGCCGAAGGCAGCGATGATCGAGGCCCGCGCGCCGCGCGAAAGCCCAGCGCTCAGCGTGTAGAGAACGCCGGTGCCGGGCGAAGCCACGACGATCAGCGACGTCAACAGAAATTCGATGCTCACGATGATCTCCTCCGGCACCCTGCCCGGCCAGGAAGGTACCGGGCCGCGGGTCCACGCACAAGCGGGGGGAGATTGGCAGTTACACGGGCAATTCTAGAAGATCGGCAATCCGTGTTCGCGGCGCGCCATCAGGCACTCCGCGTCGCCGGGCATGCAGGCGCGGCAGACGTCCGGCCGGACATCATAGATGCCGCAAGCGGTCGCCTTGCCGACTTCGCCGGACAAGGCCGAGCAGCGCACGCCGTCGCAGCGCATGCCGGACAGGTCAGCCGCTATGTATTTTTCCGGGATGCGGTCGAGCTGTGCGTCATCCTCGGTGGAAAAACGCGGCCATTCGGCCGAGTAAGAGCAACAAGCGCCGCAGCTCTGGCAGTCGAAGGCAGGCACCTGCGAACCGCGCGGTGCGAGCGCGGCAAGATCATGATCGGCGTCGCGCGGCAAGGCGCTATTTCTTCTTGCCTGCCTTGCCGCGGGGCGTCTCGGCCGGCGACTTGAACAGGTCGGTCGCGGTGTCGGCCGCGTCGGCTTTCGGCGCGGCGGCCGGCTTGGCCGGCTTGGCGGCGGCGACCGACGCCGCAGGCTGGTCCTTGGCGGAGAATTTTATGGCCATGTCAGTCCTCGTCGGCGAAACGCGATGATGGTGCGCGTGGATTGCGCAGGCGGCCGATCAGCGCCGAAACCGCCGTGATGTTCATTTCCTCGGGCGACCAGTTCTTTACCGCCTCGATGTGGTGGGGCGCCAGTTCGCGATGCGTGCTGCCGCTGTAGGCGGCGTCCTGATAGGTCACCCGCTCATGGGTCTTGGCGTCCTCGCGGACATATTCGATCAGGTAGTTCGGGCACTCGGCACGGCCGCGCACACCGACGCGCACCTGGGCATCGCCATGGGCGCGTTTGCAGCGCTCGAGCTTTTCCAGGACACGGCGGACGTACTCGACAGGCTTGTCGAGCCCTTCGACCATGTCGGCGATGGTCGCGTCGGCGGCGATCGGCGTTGGCGGTACGCGCTTGGTGGCCATCAGCGTTTTCCAGCCCGTTTCGGCAATGCCGGGCGGGCCGCGGCCGCGGCCATCTCGTCGGCTTCCTTTTCCAGGCGCAGTTCGCGCAAGCGAGCCGTCTTGGCCTCACGCGCCGCGCTGACGGCATCGCGCTCGGACATGATGCGGTTGAGCGACATCGACTGGGTTTGCGTCTTGCTGAACAGCGACACCGCCGGTTCGGCGGCTGTCTTCGAATGGGCGGTCAAAATCTTTCTCCTGTCAGGAGCCTGGTGCCGATAGGGCGAGACCGGGTCTTCGGTCAGGACCACGCACTGCTGGAGCGTCCCTTAGCACGTTCAGCACGATGCGCAGCGCATTTTCGGCGGCCACAAGCGTAAAATGAAAAAGGCCAGGCACCGCCTGACCTTCCATGGGAGCACCGCGCATCCACGCGCATCCAGATGGATGCACAGGATGGATGTACAGGAACACTCCTCTCATGCGCATGATGTGCCTTGGAAACTCAGGTCTCCGTGGCCATGCGCCAGAATTCGCCACTCACCGGTGCCAGTACATCCGTGGTCACCGGGAGGGCCGAATTCTTTTTTCAGGCCGCCTTCAACTGGTCGGCGGACATCTTGCCCGACTTGTTGTCGCGGACCATCTCGTAGCCAAGCTTCTGGCCTTCGACGATGTCGCGCATACCGGCGCGCTCTACGGCCGAGATGTGGACGAAAACGTCGGCCGAGCCGTCGTCAGGCTGAATAAAACCAAAACCTTTGGTGGCGTTGAACCATTTAACTGTGCCGGTGCTCATAAACGAACCCTTTCCATGGCAAATATTCGCTAACCGCGGTGCGAATGCACAACGATTTTTGTCTCGATTTTTGATGGGGAAGTTCGTCAAAGGCGCGCATTCGGGCGCGGATAACAAAAGTCAGTCAAACAAATATCGACATGTTTCTTCTAGACTTCTTTTGGCGGCGAGTCAATTTCTGGTTTCTCAGCGGGCCGAATTCAATCTTGGGTTGCCTGGCGCAGGGGCCTCAACTGGCCAAGCCACTGAACGACCACGCGTTCATTTTTCATCAAAAAGCATCACGCCGGAACCAATTCCACGCTGGCGCATTTCGAGGGTGTCGGTAGTCCTATCAATCTCAGGATGCTGACAAAAGGACGCCTCCCGCACGATAAAAGGTGCGAGGGGCGTTCTTGTATGTGCCGGGTCGTAAGCTCGCGCCGATCAGCGGCAGTATCTCGTCATGGAACCCGAGGTCACGCGACGCTGGAGGTCACAGGCCCCTGCTCCGCCCGCGGTTCAGCGCTCCTGATCGGTCGGGCGGATGAGGATTTCGTTGATGTTGACGCGCGGTGGCTGGCTGACGGCGTAGAGGATGGCGTTCGCAATGTCATCGGCGGTCAGCGCTTCCAGGGTGGCGAGGCGTTGGTCGAGGCCGGCCTTCATGGCGGGATTGGTGATGTGGTCGCCAAGCTCGGTGCGCACCAGGCCGGGCTCGATGACGGTGACGCGCACCTTGTCGACATAGACCTCGCGGCGCAGCGATTCCGAGAACGCGACGACACCAAATTTGGTTGCCGCGTAGCCGCTGGCACCCGGATTGGCGACGCGGCCGGCGACCGAGGATACGTTGACGACATGGCCCTTGGCAGCCTTGAGGTGCGGCAATGCCGCCTTCGTGGCGGCCATCAGGCCGATCAGATTGAGCTCGATCATGCGGCGCCAATCGTCGAGGTCGGCTTCGGCCGCCGGCGACAGCAGCATGACCCCGGCATTGTTGACGAGAATGTCGAGCCGGCCCCATTCGGAGACAACCTTGTCGACCATGGCGGTGATGTCGCCGCCCTTGGCAATATCGGCTTCGATGGCGAGCGCCTTGCCGCCAGCCTTCTCGATGCGGCCAACCAGCATGTCGAGGCGATCGGCGCGGCGAGCGGCGACCGCCACCTTCGCGCCGGCGGCGGCAAGTGCCGCCGCGGTCGCCTCACCGATGCCCGACGAGGCGCCAGTGACGAGCCCGACCTTGCCCATGAGAGGGGAATTAGAGGATGTCATGGATCTTCTCCAGATGCCCGGCCCACCCCTTCAGATAGGCCGCGCGAACGTTTCTGGAAGCCCAGCCTGTGGCAAGGTTATTCGTCCGGCCCGGGTTCCGGCCACATTTCCTTCGCCGCTTCCGCATACCAGTGCCGCATCGCAGGCGTGGCCAGCACGGCGTCGACATAGGCCCTGGTGTCGGCCGCCAGCACGCCGCCATAGGTGTCGAAGCGGGTGACGACCGGCGCATACATGGCGTCAGCGGCGGTGAAATGGCCAAACAGGAACGGGCCGCCCTTGCCGTATTTTTCGCGGCACTCGCGCCACAGCGCCTCGATGCGGGCGCGTTGCGCCTCGCCTTCGGCGTCGAGCGGCTTATGGACCTTGGGCCGGCGCAAATTCATCGGCCAGCCGTAGCGGACTTCGCGAAAACCGGAATGCATCTCGGTCGCCACCGAGCGCGCCAGCGCGCGGGCGCCAAGGTCGTCCGGCCAGAGTTTTTTCTGCGGGTAGAGGTCTGCAAGATATTCAAGGATGGCAAGGGTTTCCCAGACGATCCTTCCGCTGTGATTCAAAACCGGGACCTGGCCGGTCGGCGACACTTTCGCCAGATTGGCGGCGGTCTCCGGCGTGCGCAGGCGCACAAAACCTTCCTCGAACGGGATCTCCAGATGCCTCATCGCCAGCCACGGCCGCAGCGACCATGAGGAGAAGCATTTGTTGCCGATGTAGAGCGTGAATTCCGCCATTTTTCTCCCCGCGCACGATGTCCAAACCCGATGCGTATTCACAGCCTAGCCTGCCGAGCTTTCGCCAGGAAGCGACGGTGCGACGTGATCTGCCGGCCGAACGACGCCTGGAACCCAAGCGGGATCCGTCCGTTGGCTTGCCGCGGATGAATTCGTTCGAATTCAAAACCCAATTCCTTCGAATTCAAAACTGGGAGATGCCGAAAATGGTGAACAAGGATCAGGTCGCAGGCGTGGCCAAGCAGGTCAAGGGTTCGGTCAAGGAGGTCGCCGGCAAGGCGACCGGCAACAGGCAGACCCAGGCCAGAGGCATGGCCGACAAGGCCACCGGCAAGGTGCAGAAGGCCTATGGCGATATGAAGGAAAAGATCAAGAAGGCGCTTTGACCTCTTCGGATGGCTACATCGACTGTCATGTGCTCCAGCCTTTGCTGAAGGCATTGGTGAAGGCGACCTCGCCATGGTCATCGATCGCCTCGCCAAGCGCGACGTCCATGCCGTCGCTGGTCACCCTGGCGACGGCGAAACCTCCCATATAGGCGGCCTTCGGCTTGAACAGGTCGAGCCCGTCGCGGCGGTAGATCAGCGGCGTGGCGTGCTGGTGGCCGTGGAAGATGGCGACGACATTGTAGCCCTTCAGCGCCGCCAGCAGCGCCTGCCTGTCGGCTTCGCCCCACCAGTGCGGCGCGCCGGCGCCGTCATCGTCGTAGGTTCTCGTGGCGGCATCCCAACGCTCGATCGAGAACGTGTCCCAGCCATAGTGCTGGAACAAGATGACGGGACGACCGTCCGCCGCGTAGGTCGCCAGGTCCTGCTTCAGCCATGGCAGGCTGCTTTCGGCGCCGTGGCCGATGTCACCGGCGAAACGATGGGTCTGGACGAGATGCAGGCCGCCCCAGTCCCAGGAATAGCAATCGGTGTCGACATCGTAGCTGGTGGCCGGCACGGGCGGCTTGAAGAAGACGCCGGCACGGTGGTTGACCTCGACATAGTCGCGCATTTCGCGCCGGTACCAGTCGACATGGTGCGGCGGCCCGTTCTGGTCGAGATCATGATTGCCGAGACCGACATAGACCGGCATGTGAACGCGATCGGGGCCGACACCTTGCTGGTAGCGCTGGCTGAACTGCAGAAGCTGCGTGCCCTCGCTCGGCTGGGTGATCTGGCCGCCGCCGTCGTCTGTGATGTCGCCGCCGACGACGAGACCGAGTGGCGTGCCGATGCGGCTGCCAGCCGAACGCAGGCCGGTGGCGACGCCGTCGATTTCGGCGGGCCAGTCCTTGTCGCCGATGGCGTTCAGCGCCGCTACATTGCGCAGCAATGCCGCGTCGGTCTTGCCTTCCTGCTGGCAGTTGGGGCTCAAACCGCTTGCCATGCGGCAGGCATGAATATCGGCGATGAACAGAAAAGTGGCGTCGATGGGCTGGACGCGTTGCCCAGTCTGACCGAGAGCCGGGCGTGACAGCACGCCAGCCGCGGCAAAACCGGCGGCCCGCGCTAGGAAGCAGCGTCGTGAAAGCAATGCCGGCGACAGGCGATTCATCATCGGGGAATTTCAGCACGGAGAGCGGGCGGCCGTCCAGCGCCTCTCCTTGCAGCCGAGCATCGACATAGGTTCATGGGTCTGGCATGTCTAACCCTCAACTTGCGCGAGCAGAGGAGGACGAAATGAAAACCGCACCGATCTGCGTGATCCTTGCCGCGATCGTGATCCCGTCCGCGAGCACCGCGCATGCCGCCGGTTGCATCGACGCAAAGTCCGCCAAGAATGGCTTCATCCTGGCGAGGCCCGGCATCCAAAGCGAGTTTCGGCCCGTAGCCGGCGGAATGGTCTCCGTCGTCAACACCTACGCTTCGCAATCACCACAGAAGCAGTTCCTGTTTGCCGGCCTGATCGAGGTGTTTCGCGACAGCGACACCGGCCGGCTGGCGATGATCCCGTTTTCCGACCTGCGAAAACTGTTTCCGCTGAAGAAGGGGACCAAAGGCACGATCGAATTTGTCGAGCTGTCGCCCAGCAAGCAACCGAAGAGCACCAAGACGCTGACGCTGGTCGTCAAGGGCAAGGAGACGTTCAGCCTGGGCGACTGCAAATACAATGTGCTCGCCGTCCAGGAGACCTTCAAGAACGGAGCCGGCGAGACGCTCGATGCCTATACCGCGCTCTACGCACCCGATCTGCAAGCCGCCCTCGCCCGGCGCTACGATGAAGGCACCAGCAAGGAATCGGTGAACGGCTACGAGACGATCAAACCGCTGGCCGAGTAAGGGACGCAGGCCGAGTAAGAAACTGGCCTCACGAGGTTCCGTACCGCCGCAGCACCCTGCGACGCCGCCTCGCTCCCGTCTCTCCCTGGGAAGACTCGCCCTGGGACGACTCGGCCTGGGAAGCGTCCCATTCCAACGCCGCGAGGCAATCGCGCAACGGGCCGGCATCCTGCGCCGTCTTGGCCATCGACATGGCGCCGGAGTAAGTGGCCACCACCAGCGCCGCAAAGCGTTGGGGATCGGTGCCCTGCTCCCTGCCCGCCTGCTGGTCGGCCCTGATCTTGTCGGCGATCGCCTGCCGCCATCCCGAAAAGATGCCGGCAAGGGCGGTGCGGAATTCCGAGTCCGCAAGGGACAGTTCGTGCGCCAGGTTGTTGAGCGGGCAGCCGCGCACGAAACCCTGCTGTTCCAGTTCGGCCGCCACGGCCTCGAAGACAGCGCGCACGCCCTCGCGCACCGAGGCCGCAGCCTTGACCGGCGCGATCCATGTCTCTTCGACCGCCGCCGCCACGCGCTCCTCGATCACCGCCAGGGCCAGCGCCTTCTTGGTCGGGAAATGGTGATGCAGCGCACCACCGCTGACCCCAGCCGCCGCCATCAGATCGCCGAGGCTGGATGCGTGATAGCCGCGCGCCTGGAACGCGACCTCGGCGACATCGAGCACTTTGTTGCGCAGGCCCTCGGGGTCGTTGGTGCGTTTTGATGGCCGCCCTTTCAGACGCCCGGCGATCTCTGCTGACATTTGCACACGATAGCAGATTGACAAAACAGGACAACCGGTCTGTTTTGTAAACCGGATGATCAACCTGTTTTGGAGATGACCGATGGACCTGCCCCCGAACACCGGGCCCGATCTGCCCGCGTCGCCCGTCGTCGAGTTGCGGCAATACACGTTGAAATCGGGCCAGCGCGACACACTCATCGACCTCTTCGACAGCAAGTTCATCGAGGGCCAGGAAGACGCCGGGATGACCATTATCGGCCAGTTCAGAGACCTCGACCGTCGCGACATGTTCGTCTGGCTGCGCGGTTTCGACGATATGGACTCACGCAAGGATGCCCTGGCCGCGTTTTACGGCGGCCCGATCTGGGCGGCGCACCGCGATGCGGCCAATGCGACGATGATCGATTCCGACGATGTGCTGCTGCTCAAGCCGGCGTGGCCAGGCGCCGGCTTCGACCTGTCAGGGCTGCGGCGAGCAGGCCTGGCCACCGACGAAAAGCCAAGCAAGAACAGGCCCCTGCCCGGCATCGTTGTCATCCAGATTCACCATCTGCGGCGTGGCGCCGAAACCGGTTTCGCCCGCCGCTACCAGGCCGAGATGGCACCGTTGATGGCGGCAACCGGTGCGAGCCTGCTTGCCGCCTTCGTTACCGAGCATGCCGAAAACAGCTTTCCGCGCTTGCCGGTGCGGGTGAGCGAGAACGTCTTCATCGGCGTGCTGGGCTTTGACGGTGCCGAAACGCACGCACGCCACGAGGCCGCGCTCGCCGGCTCGGCCGCATGGCAGGTCTTCTGGCAGGCTGCGCGGCCCGAGCTGACCAAGCCGACGGAGACGCTGCGGCTGTCGCCCACCGCGCGATCATTGGTCGGGCGGTGATCTCAGGCCTCCGAAGGCCTCGATGATGGCCTTGGCGACGAGAGCCGGGTCTTCCCAATGCGGATTGTGGCCACAGGCCTCGGCGCGGACGAGGACGGCCTCGGGAAGAGCCCTGAGCAATGCCTGCTGGTGCGCCTCCCCGAACAGCGGATCGCATGCGCCGGCGATGATCAGCGTCCTGGTCCGCACGGCTCGTGCCGCACCGCTCAGGTCGGCACTGCAGATCTCCTCCAGGATCGCGCGCCAGCGCGACGCCGGCATCGCCGAGGCATCCTCCGCGAGGCCGGCGAGAAAGGGCTGCGGCACGCCGTCCCGGCAGGCATGCCACCAGGCATAGAACGGGTCGGCCGGCGATATCGGGTCGTGCAAGGCCTTAACGCCCGCGACCAGCGCATGATCGGGCGAGAAGCCAGGCTTCACCGTGCCGGCCATGACCACCAGTCCCCCGACAAGCGCATCATGTCGCGCGGCCAATGCGATGGCCACCATGGCGCCCAGGGAATGGCCGACGACGACGGGCCGGTCGAGCCGCAAACGCCGGACCAGCCCGGCGATGTCATCGGCAAAATCGGCGATGCCGAAGCCTTTTCCCGCTTGCGATGCGCCGTGGCCGCGCAGGTCGGGCATGATCAGCCGGCGGCCAGCCAGATGCGGCGCCAGGAGCGAAAAGCTGCGACTGGTGTCGGTGAAGCCATGCACCAGAACCAGCGCCGGCTCGGCGCCCGCGATCTCGACACAGGCGATCTCGAGGCCGCCAACATCGACCAATCGCTTGCGGCCGGCCCAGGCGTCCTGTTCCGCCCCAGCGTTGGGCAAGGCATCCAGCGCGGCCGAGCTCACAGGCCGAGCTTTTCCTTGACCGCGGCAAGGCCGGGCTTGCCGTCGAAAGTGGTGACGCCGGCCAGCCAGGCATCGAGGCGGTTCTTGTTCAGTGCGACCGCCTTCAGCGCCCCGTCCTCCGGCTTCATGCCGTCGTTGATCAGGTAGCCCATGCCGACATTCTCGAAATCGATGTCGAAGGCGAGATTTTTCAAGAATTGCGCGACGTTCGGGCACTGATCGAGATAGCCCTTGCGCACCTGCGTCGTCACCGTGGCGGCGCCGAAATTCGGGCCGAAGAACTTGTCGCCGCCGGTCAGGTACTTGAAATCGTACATGGTGTTCATCGGATGCGGCGCCCAGCCCTGGAAGACGATGAACTGCTGCTCCTTGATCTCGTAGCCGACCTCGGAGAGCATGCCGGCCTCGCTGGACTCGACCACGTGCCAGCCATCGAGGCCAAAGCTCGGATCGGCGATGGCGTCCATCATCAATTGGTTCGAGCCGGGCTCGATGCCGTACATCTTCTTGCCGAACTTGTCGGCGAACTTGTGCAGGTCGGCAATGTCCTTGACGCCGGCCTCCCAGACATAGGTCGGCACGGCGAAGGTGTATTTGGCACCGACGAGATTGACGCGCACATTCTCGATCGAGCCGTCCTTCTTGTAGGGCTCGTAGTAAGTGACCATCGCCGGGTCCCAGTAGCCCAGGAACAGGTCAAGATCCCTGTTCTTCATGCCTTCGTAGATGACGTTGATGCCAAGCACCTCGCTTTGCGGCTGATAGCCGAGCGCTTGCAGCAGGACGTTGGCCACGCCCGTGGTGAAGGCAAGATCGTTCCAGCCCGGCTCGGCCATGCGGACCGTCCTGCACTCCTCCGCTTCTGCCGCCTGGGCTGCCTGAGACGCCAGCGCCAACGCAGCGAGACACACGCCATTTGCAAGGATGCGCAACACTTCGGTTCTCCTCTTGTGACCAATTATTGTCTGATTGACCAACTGGTCTTTTTATTGCCCCACTGGTCAATGATTGATCTGACCGGACGAAAATGTCAACGTGGATTCGCCATGCATGGATCGAACCCGTGAAACTCAAGCGTCTCGGCGACATACGCCGCAAGGAATTGCGGCAGGCAGCGTTCGCGGTGCTGGAGCGCGAAGGCATTGCAGGTGCCACGCTGGAAAAGGTTGCCGCCCACGCAGGCGCCTCCAAGGGCATCGTGCTGCACTACTTCCGCAACAAGCAGGAATTGTTCGAGCATGCCATGCGCGAGGCCAATGCCGTCCTGCGCGACGCGGTGGTCGCCCGGCTGCGCCAGGCGCGGACGCCGATGGAGCGCCTCGATGCCGTGATCGACGGCAATTTCGAGGAGCACCTGTTCCGGCCACCGCTATGCCATGCCTGGCTTTCGCTTTGCGCCGAGGTGCCGCGCGACGAGAAGCTGGCGCGCATCCAGAAGGTGCTTCACGCCCGCATGCGCTCGAACCTGTTGTCCGGCCTGCGCGGCCTTGCCCCGCCGGCGGATGCCGACGACATCGCGCTTGGCGTCACCGCGCTGATCGACGGGCTTTGGCTGCGGCTCGGCCTGCAACCAGGCAGCGTCTCGCGCGAACAGGCGATCCGCCAGGTCAGAGATCTTGTCGCCGCGCGACTGGCCATGCACCGGCCTGCAACCGCCGGCGCGTAGACCGGCTGGCTTGCCAGCCGGGCTGAGTTTCACCTCATGGGGAAAGGCGCACGGTCAGATCGGCCAGCCGGTTGCGCGCTTGCGGTGCTGGAGACCGGATTTCAGATTGCCGCCGGCGGCGGCGTGATCGCCCAGGAGCTTCGCCCATGCCGTCACGGCCGCCGCGCGGGTCAGGCGGTTCTGTGCGAAGTGCTGCGCCTCCGTGGCTATTTCGGCTTCCCTCTTCGGATTGGCGCGCAGCCACTCGATGCGCTCTGCCAGATCTGACATGTCGCGCGCCACCGGGACATAATGGCGAAACGGCTCGATATCGTCGAAGAACCACTCGCGCCATGGCCGATCCTGCAGCAGAACCACCCGTTTGGTGTGGAGCAGCATCTTGAAGCGGCCACTGTAGCCGGCGCCCTCGATGTCGATCATGTACCTGTACGTTGCGACCTGTTCCTCCATCGTCCTGAAACTGGTGGAATAGCGATTGATGGCGACATCGTAGTTCGGCTCGGTGTCATAAGCCTCCAGCAAGTCTGACCGGGCTTTTGCGAGATCGACGACCCTTTTGCGGGCTTCGTTCATGCAGCGCCCCGCCCAGAACAATCTGTTGTCGCGCGGCGGCTCTTCCGATGCCGCCGCCATCGCTCGTGTCTTCCCATCATAGTCGTCGAACTTTGCGTCCGGCCATCCATCGAAAACGAAATCGGGCGCCGCCACCTCGCCATAGCCATTGGCTTGGGAGAAGGCAAAGCGGGTGCGGAAACGGCGATGCCTTCTGCGGGACGGCGTGTCTCCGAGAAGCATGTAGAAAGGCGGCATGCTGCGGGCGCCAAGCGAGGCCAATGCCTCGGCAATCAGCGTCAGGACCTGCACGTGCCGTTCAAGCCAGGCGGCACGGGAGCGCACGATGAGCTTCCCCTTGTCAAGGCGACAGTAGATTTCACCCCGATTAAGCCCTGGCAGAAAGCGCCTGCCGACCTCGACGACATCGACCGGCAAGGGAAGCTTTCGGTTCGCCGTTTCGAGAGTAGCCATTTTCAACAATGCTTCTTGGGAAAGGTATTTCGATAGGAAGCCCGTGGCGCCTCACTTGAAACCACACACCGCTCGATCAAGCCGGCTATCCTGTTCGCCCCTCCGAAGCAAGCCGCAGGGCCGGCAGCGATCGAAGTTCATACCGTGGGATAGGCCGCTGGGTTGACCACTGCCGCGACTATGCGGTGCTCTTGGGCTGGCCAAGGCTGCTTTGGAGCGTTCCCATGAAACTTCGCAACAAGCGCGCGCTGGTGACCGGCGGCTCGGACGGCATCGGCCTTGCGATCGCCGAGGCATTCCTGCGCGAGGGCGCCGATATGCTGATCGTCGGCCGCGACGCCGGCAAGCTCGAAGCCGCGCGCCAGAAGCTGACAGCTACCGGCCCTGTCGGCACGGTCGAGACATTGTCGGCCGATCTTGCCGCCAGCCCCGGTATCGACGCCGTCGTCGACCATGTGAAAGCGGCCGGGCAGCGGCTCGATATCCTCGTGAACAATGCCGGTGTCGCCTACCTCGTGCCGTTCGAGACCGTCAGCGAGACACAGTTCCAGCACTCCTTCGCGCTCAATGTGACGGCGGCGTTCTTCCTCACCCAGGGTCTGTTGCAGCATTTCGGCGCCGGCGCATCCGTCATCAACATCTCCTCCTATTTCGCCAACAAGATGATCCCGAAGCGCCCATCCAGCCTCTACTCGCTGTCCAAGGGCGCGCTGAATTCGCTGACCAAATCGCTTGCCTTCGAACTCGGCCCGCGCGGCATCCGGGTCAACGCCATCGCGCCCGGCACCGTCGACACCGCCATGCGGCGCAAGACCGTCGACAACCTGCCGGCCGAGGCACAGGCGGAGCTGAAGGCCTATGTCGACCGCAGCTATCCGCTGGGCCGCATCGGCCGCCCGGACGATCTGTCTGGCATCGCGGTCTATCTCGCAAGTGACGAGGCCGCGTGGACGAGCGGTGGTATCTTCGCGATCGACGGTGGATATACTGTAGGGTGAGCGCCAGTTGTCGCCCTGCCTGAGACGGACATGCGCGGCGCGTTGTTGCCCCGGACCAGAGAGATCCGATCGTCAGCCAAACTGCTGCTTCAGCTGACGAGTCCATATCCTATAGACAAAAATAAATACTGATCTTTGTTTATTTTCTTCATTCCTTATCATTTAACCATCCAGATGGGCGGCTCGCCATTTTCCTTATTTCGCCAGGAAATCTTCAGTAACTTTTTACATACGCAATGAATATTGCCCCCACATGCCGATGGGGGATGTACATGAATCTTTTGTTTGGATTTTCCGGGCGGATCGGGCGTGGGCAATGGTGGTTGGCCCAGTTCGTGGTGCTGGCCCTGTTGGTGGTGACCGTCGCAGCCCTTGTCCATGTCGCAGGCTTATCGGCTGGACAAAGGCTCAGGGCGCTTCATTCAGACAGCCTAAGTGTCAGCCTGGCGCTAATCATCGGCTCCGTCCTTTCGCTCTGGATCAATTTCGCCGCAACGATCAAGCGGTACCATGATCTGGACAAGTCGGGCGTATGGTCCCTGCTGTTGTTGCTCCCCTATATCGGCGGACTATGGGTGCTCGTCGAATGCGGCTTTTTCTCCGGTTCAGGCGGCAACAACGATTATGGCCCGCCATCCGGCACGGATGATTCCGGAAGCGAGCTCAGCACACACATCTCGCGTATGAAGGCCGAGCACTCTGTTCAGCAGCAATCGCGATCCACCAGGCTGGACCAGCAAGCCAGCAGGATCGATCCCGCACCACCGGCGCCGCAAACGAGGCGTCCCACAGGTCCAACCGGATTTGGCCGCCGCGGCCTCTAGGTCGGGAAAGACAGTTCCGCGAACATGCGGGCGCCTGCATACAAAGCGTAATCCCACGGGACCATCTTCAACCGATTTGCATCCTCACCGTCCGCAATCTCCGCTTGATGCGTTTTGTGCAACGCGATACGCCGTTGCCCAAATCGACAGACCGGAGACTTGCCGTGAGCACGCCAAAGACCAGAACCGAAACCGACACGTTCGGTCCCATCGAGGTCGCCGCCGACCGCTATTGGGGCGCGCAGGCGCAGCGTTCCCTGGGTAATTTCAAGATCGGCTGGGAAAAGCAGCCGGTTTCGGTCGTGCGGGCGCTCGGTATCGTCAAGCGGGCGGCGGCGGAAGCCAATATGGAGCTGAAGCGGCTCGATCCCGCGATCGGCAAGGCGATCATCGCGGCCGCGCAGGAGGTTATCGACGGCAAGCTCAACGAACATTTCCCGCTGGTGGTCTGGCAGACCGGCTCGGGCACGCAGTCCAACATGAACGCCAATGAGGTGATCTCCAACCGGGCGATCGAGATGCTGGGCGGCGTCATGGGCTCGAAGAAACCCGTGCATCCCAACGACCACGTCAATATGAGCCAGTCGTCGAACGACACCTACCCGACGGCGATGCACATCGCCTGCGCCGAGCGCATCGTGCACGACCTGTTGCCGGCGCTGAAGCACCTGCACAAGGCGCTGGCCGCCAAGAGCAGGGAGTTCAACCACATCATCAAGATCGGCCGCACCCACACGCAGGATGCCACGCCGCTGACACTTGGCCAGGAATTCTCGGGCTATGCGGCGCAGGTCGCCTCGTCGATCAAGCGCATCGAGTTGACGCTGCCCGGCCTGCAGGAACTGGCGCAGGGCGGCACCGCCGTCGGCACCGGGCTCAACGCCCCGGTTGGCTTTGCCGAGCGGGTGGCCGACCGCATCGCCGCCATCACCGGCATCGCCTTCGTCACCGCACCCAACAAGTTCGAGGCGCTCGCGGCGCACGATTCCATGGTGTTCTCGCACGGCGCCATCAATGCCGCTGCCGCAGCCCTGTTCAAGGTCGCCAACGACATCCGCTTCCTCGGCTCCGGGCCGCGCTCGGGCCTCGGTGAATTGTCGCTGCCGGAAAACGAACCCGGCTCGTCGATCATGCCGGGCAAGGTCAACCCGACGCAGTGCGAAGCGTTGACCCAGGTCTGCGTGCAGGTGTTCGGCAACAATGCCGCCGTCACTTTCGCCGGCAGCCAGGGCCACTTCGAGCTCAACGTCTACAATCCGCTGATGGCCTACAATTTCCTGCAGTCGGTGCAGTTGCTCGCCGACGCTTCGGTCTCCTTCACCGACAATTGCGTCGTCGGCATCGAGGCTCGCGAAGACAACATCAAGGCGGCCCTCGACCGCTCGCTGATGCTGGTGACGGCGCTGGCGCCAACCATCGGCTACGACAATGCCGCCAAGATCGCCAAGACGGCGCACAAGAAGGGCACGACGCTGCGCGAGGAAGCGCTGGCCACCGGCCTGGTCAGCGAGGCCGACTATGACCGGCTGGTGCGGCCCGAGGACATGACGCATCCGGGGTGAGGTTTTCGGCGGGAAAATTTACCCCCGTCACCGCCTCATCCGACACGAATTTCGCGCGCGTCGCGCGATCACGGGAACGTATGACCTGTGAACAATGTGTCGCCACATAGGCGGCTTTGGTGAACAGTCGGCATCGTCTATCTGGGTGGTCACTCAACCCATTCGGAGAGCCACCATGTCCACCAACACTTCCGCCGCCGGCGCCGGCACAGCGTCCAATAGTTCTGTCACGATCCTGCTCGGCCGCATCCTGCTCGCGGTCATTTTCCTGCTTTCCGGCTTCGGCAAGCTGACCGCCATTTCCGGAACCGCTGGCTATTTCGGCGCCCTCGGGCTGCCGTTGCCAACCGTAACGGCCGTCGTCGTCGGCCTTATCGAACTGCTCGGCGGGCTCGCCATCCTCGTCGGCTTCCAGACCAGGATCGCCGCCTGGGTGCTCGCTATCTTCACGGTCGCCACCGGCCTTGTCGCCCACACCGGCTGGGCCGACCAGATGCAGATGATCCAGTTTCTCAAGAACCTCGCCATCACCGGCGGCTTCCTGCTGCTGGCTTCGTCGGGCGCCGGCGCCTACTCTATCGACGCCAAGCGCGGCTGAGTTCCTTGTCCTGACGCAGTTCCCGAGGGAAAGCGCTATGCGCTTTTCCTGGAAATTGCTCCAAGCCTTCCCTCCCAAGCCTTGAAAATGGAAGCGGCGCGGAATTTTTCGCGCCGCTTTTTCGTTGTCTGGAATAGGCGGCTCTCCGGTTTCAGCCGCAGCCTCGCAGGCGTAGACTGCCTGGCCGCCGGCTGCGCCCGATCGTGCGGCGACGGCGACAAGGGAGATGGCCATGGCCCGCAACGCATTGCTCCTGGTTTCGCGGCTGCTGTTTGCCGTGCTGTTCGTACCGTCCGGCTTCCAGGCGCTGGCCAACATCGCCGGCACGACCAATTATTTCGCCGGCCTGGGCCTGCCGCTGCCCGCGCTTGCCGCCTGGGGCACGGGCCTGTTCGAGCTGATCGCCGGGCTGCTGATCCTCATCGGCTTCCAGACGCGGATCGTGGCGCTGCTGCTTGCCGCCTTCTGCATCGCGGCCGGCTTCATCGGTCACTACGGCCAGGGCGCTGGCGATGCGACGCTCGCCTTCCTGCACCAGCAGATGCTGATGAAGGACATTGCGATCGCAGGCGGCTTCCTGGCGCTGGGCATGGCCGGTGCGGGCGCATGGTCGGCCGACGGGCGCGGCGCGGTTTGATATCGTCTTAGTCCCGAGCCAGGTCGACCCCCACTCCGTCTCGGCTTCGCCGAGCCACCTCTCCCTCGATCGACGGGGTAGAGGAAGGGCGCGAGCCTATTGCCGCCAACGCTTTTCCAACGAGGCTCCCTTCCTCTCCCTCCGGAGGGGGGAGAGGTGGCGCTGCGAAGCAGCGACGGAGTGGGGGANTTCCAACGAGGCTCCCTTCCTCTCCCTCCGGAGGGGGGAGAGGTGGCGCTGCGAAGCAGCGACGGAGTGGGGGAAGCCGGTCATCAAACGCGAAACCGCTGGCAAGTGGCGCGATTGAATTGATTCAATATCCGCGTGGGTCCGATAAATCACGCTCTGATGGGCCGTGTTCATTTCACCGACATGCTCGGGCCGCCCTCGACCGCCAGCACCAGCCGACGGTTGGTGATGCGCGCCAGTTGCGCTAGGCGCCCGGCCGGCCGTTCGCCATAGAGGTCGGCCAGCGAGGCCGGCAACACCAGCGCCAGCACGCCGTTTGCGCGCTGCTCCCACTTTAGCCTGGGCATGATGCCGGGCATCGAGGCCGTCAGCAGATAGACCACGCGCATCATCGCCGCCAGAACCCGGGCACGTTCCAGATAGCGCGGCGTCGCCAGCGCCTTGATTTCGGGCGCGATGGATTCGTTGAAGATGCCATCGTGGCGATAAGCGTTGGCCAAGGCCAGGAAGGCACGGCCGGGATGGTCGACGCCGAAGAAGGAGGCGTGCGCGATGATGTTGAGCGACTGCCTGCCGCGATACTCCGGATGGGCGCGCCAGCCGATATCGGCCAGCAAAGCGGCGGCGTGACGGTAGCGCGCCTCGTCCTCGGTCTCATCGATGCCGAAGGCGGCAAAGGATTTTGCCGTCCAGTCGACCAGTTCATGCGAATGGGTGAGCGAGCGCGAGCGTAGCCGGGCGAGTTCCTCGGATGCCGAAATCAACGGATCGGCCTTCTGCTCGGCCTCGTCGAGCAGCGAATAGAGGAAGCCTTCGCGCACACCGAGTGCCGAGACGATGATCTTCGACGGCTGCATGGCCGCCATGATCTCCTGCAGCACGATAGAGCCGTAAGGCAGCAGCGAGCGGCGATTTTTCGATACGCCTTCAATGCCCTTGATCTTCTCGATCTCGGCTTTTGCCACCTGCTTGAGAAAGGCCGTCGCGCTCTCGGCGGATATCTCGTAGTGGTGCATGACGCCAAGCGGGTAGTTGGTCATCTCCATGTGCAGCCGGGCGAGGTTTCGCCAGGTGCCGCCGACGGCGTAGAAGGGCCGGCCCTGCCCGCCCTTCAACAGCTTGGCCCGCGCCAGTTCGTCGCGCGCGATCTTCTGCGCCTGGGTGAGCGAGTTCTTGGCCATGTCCTGCAGGCGCAGGCCACCGAGCGGCAGCGTTATGCCATCGCCGATCGCCTCGCCATTGACGTCGACCAGTTCGAGGCTGCCGCCGCCGAGATCGCCGGCGATTCCGTTGGCCGGATGGAAGCCGGAAATGACACCGAGCGCCGAATAATAGGCCTCCTGGCGTCCGCTGATGACACGGATTTCGGTCTTCAGCACCTCTTCGGCGCGGTGGATGAAATCGGGACCGTTGATCGCCTCGCGGGCGGCAGCGGTGGCCAGCACATACATATGCTCGGCCCCGGCCTGGTCGGAGAGCGCACGGAAGCGGCGGAACTCCTCCATCGAGCGCGTCACCGCCTCGGGATCGAGTTTGCCGGTCGAAACGATGCCACGGCCAAGGCCGGCCAGCATCTTTTCGTTGAACAGCATGGTCGGCGAGCGCGCCAGCCCCTCATAGACGACAAGGCGGATCGAATTCGAACCGATGTCGATGATGGACAGCGGTCGGCGGTCCTGCAGCCGGCCCTGGGAATCAGACAGCATCAGCCGGACGCTGCGGCGTTCTTCTTGCGGCGCTTGAACTGCGCGATGCGCTTGGGCGCGTGCGACTTCAGCGCGTCACCCCGTCCCGACAGGCTCGGATTGGTCATGAAATATTCCTGCGCGTTGAACGGTTCCTCGCCCTCCTCCAGCACGACGCGCCGGGAGGTTCCATCAGCCAATACGTCGAAACTTTGCTGATTGTCCATGATGTTGCCGAGCATGATCTGGCCAAGGACCTGTTCATGCACAGTTGGATTGGTGATCGGCACCATCGTCTCGACGCGGCGGTCGAGATTGCGCGGCATGAGATCGGCCGAGGAGATGTAGACGATCGCTTCGTCCGAGGGCAGGCCATGGCCATTGCCGAAGCAATAGATGCGGCTGTGCTCGAGGAACCGGCCGACGATCGACTTCACCCGGATGTTTTCCGAAAGCCCGGGAACCTGAGGCCGGAGGCAACAGATACCGCGTACGACGAGGTCGATCTCGACGCCGGCGCGGCTGGCATCATAGAGCGCATCGATGATGATCGGGTCGACAAGCGCGTTCATCTTCATCCAGATGCGCGCCGGCTTTCCCTCCAGCGCGTGGGCGACTTCGGCGGAAATGTGCTTCAGGATGCGGCTTCTCAGCGTGAAGGGCGAGATCGCCAGCCGCATTTCATCGGTCGGCTCGGCGTAGCCGGTGATGAAATTGAACAGCTGGGCGACGTCGCGGGCGATCGTCGGATCGGTGGTGAAGAAGGACAGGTCGGTGTAGATGCGCGCGGTGACCGGATGGTAGTTGCCGGTGCCCAGATGCACGTAATTGCGCAGCTTGCCGTCCTCGCGGCGCACCACCAGCGACATCTTGGCGTGGGTCTTGAGTTCGAGGAAACCGAACACGACCTGCACGCCGGCGCGCTCCAGATCGCGCGCCCAGCGGATGTTGGCTTCCTCGTCGAAACGGGCCTTGAGCTCGACAAGCGCGGTCACCGACTTACCGGCCTCGGCCGCATCGACCAGCGCGCGCACGATCGGGCTGTCGTTGGAGGTGCGGTAAAGCGTCTGCTTGATCGCCACCACCTCGGGGTCGGCCATGGCCTGACGCAGGAACTGCACCACGACGTCGAAGGATTCATAGGGGTGGTGGACGATGATGTCCTTCTCGCGGATGGCGGCAAAACAGTCGCCGCCATGCTCGCGGATGCGCTCGGGAAAGCGCGGATTGTAGGGCGTGAACTTCAGGTCGTCGCGGGCGACCGCCACGATCTCGGAGATCTGGCTGAGCGCCAACGGGCCGGTGAGCACGCTGATGCGGCTCGACGAGACGCCAAGCTCTCCGGCAACGAAGTCGCGCAATTCGCTGGGCATCAGCTTGTCGAATTCGATGCGGATCACCGAACCGCGACGGCGGCGCTTCAGCGCCGTCTCGAACAGGCGCACGAGGTCTTCCGATTCCTCCTCGACCTCGATGTCGCTGTCGCGGATGATGCGGAATGTGCCGGAACCCTTGACCTCATAGCCGGGGAACAGCTTGCCGATATAGAGGCCGACCGCCTCTTCCAGCGGGATGAAGCGGACATGGTGCTTGCGATCCGGAAGGCGGATGAAGCGCTTCAGCGCCACCGGCAGGCGCAAGAGCGCGCTCATCTCCTCGCCATTCTTGCGATGGCGAAGCTGCAGCGCCATCGAGAAACCGAGATTGGGAATGAACGGGAATGGATGCGCCGGGTCGATCGACAACGGCGTCAGCACCGGAAACACCTGGTCCTGGAAATGCTCTTCCAGCCAGGCCTTCTCATCCTTGGTCAGCGCATCCCGCGTAATGGTCTCGATGCCTTCCTTGTTGAGCAGCACGGTCAGCGCCGATAGGCTCTTCTGCTGGTCTTCCTGCAGCCGCTCGACCTCGCGCAGCAGCTGTTCGAGCTGCTGTTCGGGCGTGCGGCCGTCAGGGCTCTTCAAGACGATGCCCTCGCGCACCTGGCCGGCGAGGCCGGCGACACGGACCATGAAGAACTCGTCGAGATTGGCGGCCGAGATCGACAGGAAGCGGACGCGCTCCAGCAGCGGGTGATTGGTGTTCAGCGATTCCTCGAGCACGCGGCGATTGAACTGCAGCCAGGAAAACTCGCGATTGACGAAACGGTCTGGATTGCCGCCCTCCGGGCTTGCCGCCTCGACATTGATGAATTCGCTCTGCACCGGCTTCAGTTCGTTCATTGTTCCTGCTCTTCCCACCAGCTCGGCCGGTTAACCGGCTTAACTTATCCTCTGACAGGCTTTTGCGACAGTTTGATTTCATCGATCTTGCAAAGAGACCTGTTATGATCCAGATGCATGCGAGACTGCGTTAAGGAGACGACGATGGCAGGCGGTTCCATTCCCCATTTCCAGAACGATGCGGGCTTTCCGGCAATCGACATCGGTGTCAAGGAATTCATGTGCACGGGCGCCAACCCGCCTTTCGACCATCCGCATGTGTTTCTCGACATGGGCGACGACAATGAGAAGGTCTGCCCCTATTGCTCGACGCTCTACCGCTATTCGCCGAAGCTGAAGGCCACGGAAACGCTGCCGGCGGGCTGCCTTTACATCGACCAGGCCGCCTGATCCTTCCGCGACGGGCCTGATGGACGACAAGCGGCAAGTCGTCATCGCAGGAGCGGGCGTTGCCGGGCTGACCGCGGCGCTTGCCTTCGCCGAACGCGGCTATCCCGTGCAGGTGTTCGAACAGGCGCAGCGGCTGGAGGCCGTGGGAGCCGGCATTCAGCTTTCCCCCAACGCGACACGCATCCTGCGCCAACTCGGCGTGCTCGACCGGCTGCTGCCGGCCGCGGTGCGGCCTGAGGCCGTGGTGCTGAAGGACGCAAGGACGTTGCGCGAACTGGCGCGTGTCCCCCTCGGGCAAGCCGCCGAAGAACGCTGGGGCGCGCCTTATCTCGTCGCCCACAGAGCCGATCTGCAGAGCGCGCTGACCGCACACGTCGCCGAAAGCCCGAATATTCAGCTGGTCAAGGGTGCGCGCGTCAGCGGCTTTGCCACAGGCGACCATGGTGTGACGGCGACGCTGGAGACGGACGGGGAGACGGACGGCAAGATCGTCCAGTCGCAGGGCTTCCTTCTGGTCGGCGCCGACGGCGTGTGGTCGTCCGTGCGCGCGGTTGTCGATCGGGCTCGGGAGGGATCGTCAAGAAGCCGTTTTTCCGGCGAACTGGCCTGGCGCACGACCGTCGCCGCCGATAGCGACGCCGGACAAGCCTTTGCCGCGATTGGGGCGGCTGATTGTGTCACGACTTTTCTGCATCCGGGATTCCACATGGTCGCCTACCCCGTCAGCAAGGGCGATGCCTTCAACCTTGTCGCCTTCACCAAAGGCGAGCGCATTGCCGAGGATTGGTCGGGTCGTGCCGATCCCGTCATCCTCGCCAATGCAATGAGCGGCACGGCGGCAGCCCTTGCAAGACTGGTGGAAATGGCCGGCCCGTGGCTGACCTGGCCGCTCCACACAGTCGACCAGAAGCAGCACTGGACGACACCAACCGGCATCGCCCTGATTGGCGACGCCGCACATGCGATGACCCCATTCGCGGCACAAGGGGCTGCCATGGCCATCGAAGATGCCGCAACGCTTGCCGGGGTAATTGCCGATTTCCCGGCTGATCCGAAGCAGGGCCTGGCGATTTGGGAAAATCTCAGGCGACCGCGCGTCGAGAAGGTGACCCGGCGCGGCGCGCTCAACCGGCTGGCCTGGCACGCCTGGGGCCCGGTGGCCTTGGCTCGCAACCTGGTGCTGGCGACGCGGCCGGCGGAAAAGCTCGCGGCGGATCTGGACTGGCTCTACGGCTGGGAGCAACCGAAGATTGTCAGGCGGTAGGACATCGAGACAATAAAGAAATCGATAGGCTGGCGGGACAGCGCCCCCCTCTGTCCTGCCGGACATCTCCCCCACGAGGGGAGAGATTGGCAGCTTTGGCGCCGGCGTCCTTTTTGCAAACGTTGGAGATTAGCGAAAGCCGGAGCGAGATCCGATCTCCCCCCTCGTGGGGGAGATGTCCGGCAGGACAGAGGGGGGCGCGAAGGAACGCGACGCTTGCCAATCCGCGGAATGCCCACGCTAATCATACAGCCGCATCGACAGCCCCAGCGAAGCCGGAAGCGGGTTCCACCAGCCGGTGCGCAGGCCGGCGGTGCGTAGCGCCGCCGCCGTCCAGGTGTTGCAGCCGACCAGTGCGTTGAAATGCCCGTTCGCCTCGTAGAAGCGGTCGAACCTGGAATAGGCTGCATTCTCGATGACGATTGGGCCGCCAGTCCCCTGCTGGAAGCTGGCTGCGATAAAATCGAGCAAATCCGCAAAACGGTCCTCGCCGATGTCGAAACCGGCAATGTCGGGATGTGGCTCGGCGATGGCGCCGGCGACATCGACATGCATGACCGACGCGTCGATGGTCAGTGCTTTCATCACCGGAATGGCCTTCAGCTGCGACCAGGTCGGCGTTTCCAGATAGAAGGCGCGGCCACCCCAGCCAAAGACGATGTAGCGCACCTCGGGACTGTCGGCCGGGATGCCGGCCTCGACCAGGAAACGAAAGCGCCGGCGCACGGCATCGTCCACCGGAATGGCGATGTCGGTGTGGATCGGGTTCTTCAGCACCAATATGTGCCGGGTGCCCTCGCCCGCAGCGGCGGCCGGCCACAGTGGCCGCGGCAACAGCGTGCCGAGCGTCGCGGCGAGCGCGGCCGCTATCAACAGCAGAGCCAGAAAACGGCCGAGTTTTCTCATGAGGCGGCGACTCTGCGGCTCAGTCGCGTTCCAATGCAAGCGATCCACTCGCTCAAATGCAAGGAAGCCCGGCCGTGGTGCGGCCGGGCTTCCTGAACTGGCGTCGGATCGCTCAGTGCAGGATCTGCGACAGGAACAGTTTCGTGCGCTCGTGGCGCGGGTGGTCGAAGAACTCGGCCGGCGTGTTCTGCTCGACGATCTGGCCCTGATCCATGAAGATCACCCGGTTGGCGACCTTGCGGGCAAAGCCCATTTCGTGGGTGACGCACAGCATGGTCATGCCTTCTTCGGCCAGGCCAACCATGGTCTCCAGCACTTCCTTGATCATTTCCGGATCGAGCGCCGAGGTCGGCTCGTCGAACAGCATGATGCGCGGGTTCATGCACAGCGAGCGCGCGATCGCTACGCGCTGCTGCTGGCCGCCGGACAGCTGGCCGGGATATTTGTTGGCCTGTTCCGGGATCTTCACGCGCTTGAGGAAGTGCATGGCGATTTCCTCGGCCTGCTTCTTCGGCGTCTTGCGCACCCAGATCGGCGCCAGCGTACAGTTCTCCAGGATGGTCAGATGCGGGAACAGGTTGAAGTGCTGGAACACCATGCCGACCTCGCGGCGCACCTCGTCGATCTTCTTCAGATCATTGGTCAGTTCCTTGCCGTCGACGATGATCTTGCCCTTCTGGTGCTCTTCCAGCCGGTTGATGCAGCGGATCATCGTCGATTTGCCGGAGCCGGACGGGCCGCAGATGACGATGCGCTCGCCGCGCATCACCTTCAAATTGATGTCCTTCAGCACATGGAACTCGCCATACCATTTGTGCATGGCGATGATGTCGATGGCGACATCGGTGGTGGAGATATGCATCTTGGCGGCGTTGACCTTGATCTCTTCCGCGCTGACGGCATTTTCGGTGGCCATGACGGGGTCCCCTTGCTTTTTTGTTTAGCGTTTGTGGCCGGTGTCGAGCCGGCGTTCAGTGTACATTGAATAGCGCGACATGCCGAAGCAGAACAGCCAGAACACGAAGGCGGCGAAGACGAGACCGGATTTCGCGGTCTGCGCCGTCGCCCAATTGGCGTCGGAGAAGTTCTGCTTGACGATGCCGAGCAGGTCGAACATCGAGATGATGAGGACCAGGCTGGTATCCTTGAACATGCCGATGAAGGTGTTGACGATGCCGGGGATGACCAGCTTCAGCGCCTGCGGCAACACGATCAGGCTCATCTTCTGCCAGTAGCCGAGGCCGAGCGAATCGGCGCCTTCATACTGGCCCTTCGGGATCGCCTGCAGCCCGCCACGCACCACCTCGGCCATATAGGCGGCTGCAAACAGCGACACGCCGATCAGCGCCCGCAAATATTTGTCGAAGGTGACGCCGGCCGGCAGGAACAGCGGCAGCATGACGCTGACGAAGAACAGGACGGTGATCAGCGGGATGCCGCGCACGGCCTCGATGAAGATGACGCACAGCATCTTGACGATCGGCATCTTGGAGCGCCGGCCGAGCGCCAGCACGGTGCCCAGCGGCAGCGACACGGCGATGCCGACGAAGGAGAGGCTGAGCGTGATCAGCAGCCCGCCCCAGCGCGAGGTTTCGACATGCGGCAGGCCGAACATGCCGCCGACCAGAAGGAAGAAGGAAACGATCGGCAGCACCAGGAAAAGCAGGATGGCGTTCAACCCCTTGCGGGGCACGCGCGGGATCAGCATCGGTATCAGCAGCGCCGCGAACAGGATGGCGACCACGATCGGCCGCCAACGCTCCTCGACCGGATAGGTGCCGAACATGAACTGGCCGAACTTGGCGTTGACGAAGGCCCAGCAGGCGCCGCTCCAGCCATCCGGCTGAATGCCGCCTTGCGCCACGGTCGCGCAGACGGTGCGATCCGGCCCGGTCCAGACGGCATTGATGAACGCCCAGCCGATGACCTGCGGCAGCACCCAGGCGACGATGATGATGCCGAGGATGGTCAGGATGGTGTCGCCGACCGTGCCGACCAGGTTCTTGCGCACCCAGGCGATCGGACCGCTGACGCTTGCCGGCGGCGGCTGCGCCAGCGCCATCTCGGTACGCACCCAGGTCATGTCGTGTTCCTGCATGGTCCTACCTCTCCACCAGCGCCATTCTGGCGTTGACCACGTTCATGACGGCCGATGTCACCAGGCTGAGGATGAGATAGGCGATCATCATGATCAGCACGCCTTCGACCGCCTGTCCGGTCTGGTTGAGCACCGTTCCGGCGGTCGCCGTCAGGTCGGGGTAGCCGATGGCGATGGCCAGCGAGGAGTTCTTGGTCAGGTTGAGATACTGGCTGGTCAGCGGCGGAATGACGATGCGCATGGCTTGCGGCACCACAACCAGCCGCAGGATCGATCCGGACCGCAAGCCAAGGGCGGCGGCGGCCTCGGTCTGGCCCTTGCTTACGCCCCTGATGCCGGCCCGCACGATCTCTGCGATGAAGGCCGCCGTGTAGCAGGACAGCGCCAGGTAGAGCGACAGGAACTCCGGCTTGACCTGAAAGCCGCCGGTCAGGTTAAAGGTCGACTGTTTCGGAAGATCGAAACTCAGCGGAAAGCCGCTCAGCACGTAAGCCAGCAGCGGCAGCCCGACGATCAGCGCCACGGAAGTCCACAACACCGGAAATTGCTGGCCTGTCGCCATCTGCCGCTGACGCGCCTTGCGGGCGACGAACCACGCCATGGCGATGCCGACGACGAGCGCGACCAGGATCAGCCAGGAGCCGTCGCCCCAGACCGGGCGCGGAAAGTAGAAGCCGCGCTGGTTGAGGAAGGAGCCGAAGGGCAGGTTGTAGCTGTCACGCGGCGGCGGCAGCACGGCCAGCACGCCCGAATACCAGAAGAAGATGACCAGCAGCGGCGGGATGTTGCGGAAGATCTCGACATAGACGGTGCAGATCTTCTGGATCAGCCAGTTCTGCGACAAACGGCCGATGCCGATGACGAAGCCGATGATGGTGGCGGTGATGATGCCGGCGACGGCAACGATGATGGTGTTGATCAGGCCGACGACGATGGCGCGGCCATAGGTCGAGTCCGACGTATAGGCGATCGGCGTGTCCGAGATGTCGAAACCGGCGCGTCCCCTGAGGAAACCGAAGCCGGAGGCGATGTGCAGGCGCTGCAGATTGTCGATGACGTTCTGCACGATCCACCAGACAGAGCCGAACAGCACGATGACGACCAGCGTCTGGAAGAAGAGACTGCGGACTTTCGGATCATTGACGAACGAAGCCCGGCTTGGCTCCTCGCGAAGGATTTCCTGCGATGCCATGCGACTATCCCCTGGAAAGAGAAACCGGGAGGCAGACGATCTGCCTCCCGGATCACATTTCGGTCAGCGGATCGGCGGAGCGTATTGCAGGCCGCCCTTGGTCCACAGCGCGTTGATGCCGCGGGCGATCTTGAGCGGGCTGCCCGAGCCGACATTGCGATCGAACATTTCGCCGTAGTTGCCGACGGCCTTGACGATGTTGACGACCCAGTCGTTGGAGACACCGAGATCGGTGCCGATCTTGGTGTCGGCTTCCTGGCCGAGCACGCGCTTGATCTCCGGACTGGCGGAGTTCTTCATCTCATCGACATTGGCCTTGGTGATGCCGAGTTCCTCGGCGTCGAGCAGCGCGAAATAAGTCCACTTGACGATGTGGTACCACTGGTCGTCGCCCTGGCGCACCGCCGGTCCGAGCGGCTCCTTGGAGATGATCTCGGGCAGCACGACGTGATCCGCCGGCGACCCGAGGGTCAGGCGGATGCCGTAGAGGCCCGACTGGTCGGTGGTGTAGACGTCGCAGCGGCCCGCGTCATAGGCGGCATTGACCTCTTCGAGCTTCTCGAAGACGACCGGGTTGTACTCCATCTTGTTCGCCTTGAAGTAGTCGGCGAGGTTGAGCTCGGTGGTGGTGCCGCTCTGCACGCAGACTGCGGCGCCCGAAAGCTGGAGGGCCGAGTTGACGCCCGGCAGCTTCTTGGCATTGATCATGAAGCCCTGGCCGTCATAGTAGGTGACGCCGATGAAATTCAGGCCAAGTGCCGTGTCGCGGTTGATGGTCCAGGTGGTGTTGCGCGACAGGATGTCGACTTCGCCGGACTGCAGGGCGGTGAAGCGCTCCTTGGCGCTGAGCGGCGTGAACTTGACCTTGGTGCCATCACCGAAGACGGCGGCTGCGACAGCACGGCAGAAATCCGCATCGATGCCTTGCCAGTCACCCTTGTCGTCCGGCGCGGAGAAGCCGGCGAGGCCTGTCGAGACGCCGCACTGGATGAAGCCTTTCGCCTTGACCGTGTCGAGCGTGGTAGCCGACGCGGCCGACGCCATCAATCCAAGCGCAGCGGCGCCAAGAATGCCGATAGCAATGTGTTTCATGACCCACAGACCCTTTTCTGTTTTCAGGCAAAACCTGATCTTTTTTCCCGTGTGAACGCAGCTCCCATTCCGGCCCATTCCCGGAACCCCGCGTCGTAAACCGACGCGCTGCCTCCCATTCACGGACAGCATCGAAGGCGATAATTCCCGTGAGGTCAAGGGAAATGACTGATTTCCAACGTGTTTGAAAATCGATTGCCCCGAATGCCTGAATTGCGGACAAGAGCGCCCGCGATTTAGTCATGAGCGCAAATAAAGTCGGCACGATCAGCTTTACGTAAAGTGAGGTTCCCGGTCGAAATCCGTCCTTGCCCGTTACTCGGCGTTACTGGCGACTCGCCGCGATCGACTGACATCATCTGTCTCCGGGCCCGGCGTTCGCGGGCGAGGATGCGAAGCTGTTCAGGATGCTCCGACGATGAACCAGACGCCGATTGCGGCCATCAGCACGCCCGTAATGCGCGGCACCAATTGCCCTGTGGGGATGATCTTCTCCAGCAGGACGAGTGCGGCGATGCCGGCGATCCACAGCACGTTCATGACGCCACCGACGAACAGCAGGGCCATCAACGCCCAGCAGCAGCCGAGGCAATAGGCACCGTGGGCGACACCGAGCCGAAGCGCGCCGAACGGAGCGGAACGGAACCCGCCATGGCTGGCCAGGAACGCGATCGGCGCCTGGCATTGCCGCAGGCAGACGCCCTTCAACGGCGTCCATTGATAAAGGCCGGCCGCGATCAGAACGAGACCGCCGAGGATCGCGCTGTCGGTCGCCATCGAAGGGCTGAGCAAGGCAAGGCCGGCGAGCAGCCATTGCGCGGCGGTCGCCACCAGGCTGAAGACGACCCAGACCGCGAGATAACCGGCAAAAAACCATCCCGTCGAGGCAATGGGCCGGCCGTCGGCCCGCGCCTTGCGGCCGACGCCGGCGTAAAGCAGCAGCATCGGCGCCACCGAAGGCGTCATCATGCCGACCATCATCACCGTCCACATCGTGAAGATGAAAGCGAAATCCGCCGCTGCCCAGGCCCGGAAAACGGGCGCCGCGGTGGCGCCCATGTCCATGCCGGCGATGTTCATGCCGGCCATGTTCGACATGTCCATTTCGGCCATGCCGCTGCCCGCGCCGGCCGGCGCNGGGCGAACCGGGGGTGACCATGCCGGCGGCGAGCCACAGCACATAGGCCCAGGCGAGCACGGCGATCACGACGAGCGCGGCCGTCACGACCGCGCGGTCGCGCCGCAGCGCCGCCTCGAGGGCCGTGTCGCTCATGGTCGGCTCAATGCACGATACCACTTTCCGTGAGATGCAGATTGGCAAAGTGGCTGTGGGAATCGGCCAATTCGAACGCGATCGGACCGGTCGCCTTGGTCCAGCCGCGCCCGATTTCGGCCAGTGCGTATTCGAAACCGCGCGGAAGGTCTATGCGCGCCCGATGCTCGGCGCCGGTGACGGGATTCTTGATCGGCTCGCCATGGCCCTCGGTGACGCCCGGCACCTGCAGATGGCCTGTCCTTGCGTCGACGTCGACCTTGAAGTCGATGGCGGCGAAGATCGGGTCATGCAGCGTATCCAGCGTGGTCGAGAAAACCTGGAATATGGTCGCTCCGGGCTCGGTGTCCTCGCCGCCGAGAATGCGAAGCAGGGCTACGCGCTGCGCCTCGTTCGCCCGTTCGTCGATGACCACCGCCGCCTCGCCGCCGCCTTCATGAATTGCGCCAGGCCAGCGAAACACACCCGCAAAGCGCAGGCCATCGAGCCTGGTGTCGCCGTGATAGCCGCTTTCAACCTCCATGCCGACCACGGCCTGGCAGAAGCCGTAGGTCGGTAAGGCGTTGAATTGGCACGGGCAGCCATAGGCGCAGTTGCAATTGACGAATTCACGCGCCTTTAACATCCACTTGACGTTGGGCATAACGATCCCTCCCATTGTTGTTCGGCGGGAGCGAAAAGCGGTGATGCGGAAGCCCAATTTGCCAGTGCGTTAGCCGCTGCCGGGATTGAACATCCGGTAAGATTGGCCCGCCTATTTTGTATTAGATATCCATCATATACCTTTTGCGGCGGCTTACAATATCCGGCGGCCAGATCGCACTCGGCAAAGCTGTCTTCGAATTGGCACATCCGAAGTCCGTCCCGTGGCGGCGGCTGGGCTGTTGCACGGCCCATGGCACCGCACTATGGCTAGCGCCTTGTCAAACGAGGCGATCAAGAATGGCGAATGACGGCAGCGGGCCAGGCAAGATGGGCATCAACACGCGGCTTGCCCATTCGGGCAACAACCCGCACGACTATTTCGGCTTCGTCAATCCGCCGGTGGTGCATGCCTCGACCGTGCTGTTTCCCAATGCCGCCGCGATGGCGGCGCGCAACCAGAAATACACTTACGGCACGCGCGGTACGCCGACGACGGACGCCCTTGCCCACGCCATCGACGCGTTGGAAGGCTCGGCCGGCACGATCGTGGTGCCGTCAGGGCTTGCGGCGGTGGCCATACCGCTGCTCGCCTTCGTATCGGCCGGCGATCACCTGCTGATCGTCGATTCCGTCTATCACCCGACCCGCAATTTCGCCGACACCATGCTGAAGCGGCTGGGGGTCGAGGTCGAGTATTACGACCCCCATATCGGCGCGGGCATCGCCGCCCTGATCAAGCCTAATACCAAGGTGGTGTTCACGGAATCGCCGGCCTCAAATACCTTCGAGGTGCAGGACATTCCGGCCATCGCCGCGGCCGCGCATGCGGCCGGCGCCATCGTGATGATGGACAACACCTGGGCGACGCCGCTCTACTTCCGCCCGCTCGACCATGGCGTCGACATCTCCATCCATGCGGCGACGAAATATCCGGCCGGCCATTCCGACGTGCTGCTTGGCACGGTTTCGGCCAATGAGCGCTGCTGGAAGCAGCTCTATGAGAGCTTTTGCACGCTTGGCTGCTGTGCTGGACCCGACGACGTCTACCAGGTGCTGCGCGGCCTGCGCACCATGGGCGTGCGGCTGGAGCATCATCAGCGCAGCGCGCTCGCCATCGCGTCGTGGCTCGAGGGCCAGCCGGGCGTGGCGAGCGTTCTCCACCCTGCCCTCCCCAGCCACCCGGACCATGGCCTGTGGAAGCGCGACTTCTGCGGTTCCAGCGGCATCTTCTCCATCGTGCTTGCCGGCGGCGGCCAGAAACAGCAGCACGCCTTCCTCGACGCGTTGCGGATCTTCGGGCTCGGCTATTCCTGGGGCGGCTACGAGAGCCTCGCCGTGCCGGTCTGGCTCGGCGATCGCGTCGTTGCAAAAGCCGCCTATGAAGGCCCGTTGATCCGCCTGCAGATCGGCCTCGAGGATGTCGAGGATCTGAAGGCGGATATCCAGCGTGGTCTGGCCGCCGCGGCCGCCGCCTGACCGCGCGTGCGGGCCGGCTGCCGGACAGAACCAGCAAACAGCCGCAAGGCATTGACGCTGATGACAAAGCGCGAGCCGCTCGCAGCATCCCAGCGCGGCGTGGCGCGCAATATTATTCTCCCGGGCCGCGGCTTTCCGGATTTGTTTGACTTTCAAATTCGTGGGTTCGGCATCATTGCGTGCTGCACGGCTTTTTAGCCAATCCATTCGTCACCAAGCCGATCACTCCACCACAAAGTTGCCATGGCCTTTCGTCTTTTTGTCCCTATCCTTGCCGGCGCGACGCTGCGTGAACGCCTGTTGGCGTGCATCGGAGCGACGATCGGCATCGCACTGACCGGCGCGATCAGCGGACTGGCGATGGGCGGCGGCCCGCATGTGGCCCTGCTGGTGGCGCCGATGGGCGCCTCGGCGGTGCTTCTCTTCGCCGTGCCCGCGAGCCCGCTGGCGCAGCCCTGGTCGATCATCGGCGGCAATTCCATATCCGCGCTGGTGGGCGTGACCGTCATGCATTTTGTCCATGATCCGATATTTGCCTCCGGCCTCGCGGTGGCGCTCGCCATCGCGGCGATGTCGTTCACGCGCTGCCTGCATCCGCCGGGTGGTGCCGCGGCGTTGACGGCGGTGCTCGGCGGGCCGGCCGTCGTCAGCGCGGGCTTCCTGTTTCCCTTCGTGCCGGTAGCCCTGAATTCGATCATCCTGGTCACGCTCGGCTTCCTCTTCCACAGGCTGGCACGGCGCAACTACCCGCACGTCGCCGCACCCCCCGCCAACAGCCACGGCACCGCCGATCCGCCGGCGGGGCAGCGCGTCGGCTTCCGGCCCGAGGACGTCGATGCGGCGCTGACCACACTCGACGAAACCTTCGACATCGACCGCGACGACCTTGAACGGCTGTTGAGACAAGTCGAACTGCAGGCGATGGTGCGGTCGCACCGGACGCTGCTTTGCCAGGACATCATGTCGCGTGACGTGGTTTCAGTTCCCGAGCAAGCCACGGTCGACGAGGCGCGCCAGCAGCTGCTCGATCACAACATCCGCACCTTGCCGGTGGTCGACGCCGAAGCAAGGCTGGTCGGCGCCGTCGGCCTGCGGGAACTGACGAAGGCCGTCGATACGGTGAAGGGTGTGATGTCCAGGGCCGGCACCGCCTCGCCCGATACGCCGGCGATGAGCCTGCTTCCCGTGCTGACCGACGGCCGCAGCCACGCCGTGGTCATCGTCGACGGCGAGCGGCGCATTCTCGGCCTGATCACGCAGACCGATCTTCTGGCGGCGGCCGCGCGCGTGCAGACGGCAGACAAGGGATTGGCGGCGGCCTAAAAAAGCGACGTCGGATCGCCGAAACCCGGGAACCTTTTTGCGGCAGGCGCATCCAACGTGCAGTCAAGTGTCTGTTCGGGCGTCTATTCGGGAGATCTGGTCGCGATGAGCAAGCTCGCAATGCCCGCCACGCCCGCAGTGGCCCAAAACCCTTCCAGCGACATGCTGCTCGTGCAGCGAGCGCTGGCGCGCGAGGCGGACGCCTTCCGCGCCATCATCAAGACGCACAACCAGCGGCTCTTCCGCATCGCGCGCGGCGTGGTGCGCAACGACGCCGAGGCCGAGGACATCGTCCAGGAGGCTTATGTCCACGCCTTCGCCAGCCTGGCGGCATTCCGTGGCGAGTCCTCGCTCGCCACCTGGCTGTCGCGCATCGTCATCAACGAGGCGCTGGGCCGGCTGCGCAAGAGGCGTCGCATTGTGGCGATGCCTGAAAATCCGGAAGCGCGGATCATCCGCTTTCCCCTCAATCCCAGCGACGATCCGGAGCGGACGATGGCGCAGCGGCAGATTCTCGCACTTGTCGAACGGGCGACCGACAGCCTGCCCGATATCTACCGCATGGTCTTCGTGGCCCGCGTCATCGAGGGCCTGAGCATGGAGGAAACCGCCGACCTGCTCGGTCTGCGGCCGGAGACGGTCAAGACAAGGCTGCACCGGGCGCGTGCCCTGTTGCGCAAGGCGCTGGACGACGAGATCGGCCCGGTGCTGCTCGACGCCTTCCCCTTCGCCGGCCGGCGCTGCGAGCGGCTGACCCAGGCGGTGATGGGAAGGCTGGGCTTCGAATGATCCTGTCCTGATTTTCCGGGAACGTTTCTCCAGCTTCCGCATCCAATCAGCGTCAACTGAAAAATGCGAGCCCGGCGCCTCTCGCGACCGGGCAAGGAGGATGCCATGTTCACCCGATACACCGCCGCCCTTGCCGCCTTGCTTCTCGTCAGCGCCGCCCCGTTTGCGGCACGGGCCGCCGACAAGCCGACCGACCCGCAGATCGCCCATATCGCCTATACGGCCGGCGTCCTCGACATCGAGGCCGCCAAGCAGGCGATCAAGAAATCGAAGAACAAGGAGGTTCTCGATTTCGCCAATGACATGGAGCGCGACCATGAAGCGGTGAACAAGCAGGCGCTCGACCTGGTCAAGAAGCTCAAGGTGAAGCCCGAGGACAACGCCACCAGCCAGGCACTGACGAAGGCGGCGAAAGAGGAACGCGCCAAGCTCGCCAAGCTGAAAGGCGCAGCCTTCGACAAGGCTTATGTCGACAACGAGGTCGCCTACCACAAGCAGGTCAACGGCGCACTCGAAACCCTGCTCATTCCCTCGGCCAGCAATGCCGAGTTGAAGGGCCTGCTGGAGACCGGCCTGAAGATCTTCCAGGGCCATGAGCAGCATGCCGAACACGTCGCCGGCATGCTGAAATGAAAGCGGGCGCTTCAAATCGCCTGCTATGGCTGGCCGCATTGGCGCTAGTCCTCGTGACGGTGCCGGCGGCGGCCGCGACCATCCAGGTCACCATCGACAAGCTAGTCTTTTCGCCTGATGCCGTCGAGGCGAAGGTCGGCGACACGATCGAGTGGCTGAACAAGGACGTGATCTCCCACACAGCCACAGTGAAAGGCGGCTGGGAGGTGATGATCCCGCCACGGAAATCAGCAAGCCTGACATTGAAGGCGGCGGGAACGGTCGACTATTTCTGCCGCTTCCATCCTAACATGAAGGGCCGATTGCTGGTGTCGCCGTGATCCAACGCGGAGGAGGCCCGCCGGGCCTCCTCCGGCCGTGCGATATGGGTCCATGAGCCGTCGAAGCCCGGCTTGCGGCGCTCGATCCAGGCATCGAGCCCTTCGCGCAGATCGGTGGTGGGGGCCATGCGGGCGAACTGCTCGGCCTCGACCAGCAGCCCTTCGGCAATGCTCTGGTTGAGGCCTCGCGCCACTGCCGTCAGAATGCTGGCGATGGCCGGTTGCGAGTGCCGCAGGATGCGCCTGGCCAGATCAAAAGCCGCCGGCATCAGCTCGGCATGCGGCACAACCTCGCTGACGAGACCGAACTCAAGCGCCCGCGCCGGCGGAAACCAGTCGCCCGTCAACAGCAGTTCAAGTGCCCGCTTGCGCCCCACCAGCCTCGGCAGGCGCTGCGTTCCGCCAAAGGTCGGCGGCATTGCAAGGTTGATCTCCGGCTTGGCGAACAGAGCTCGGTCGCTGGCGATGGCGAGCGGCACGGCCTCGGTGATCTCGCAGCCACCGCCAAAAGCGATGCCGTTGACGGCCGCGATGATCGGTTTGCGGAACGCTTCCAGCCTCGCCGTCAGCCGCTGTCCGCGCATGACGAAGTCGCGCATGGCGACATCGGAACCAAGTGCCACGCTGGCCGAAAATTCATGGATGTCGCCACCCGCCGAGAAAGCCCGCTCCCCTGCTCCGGTGAGGATGACAGCCCGGACGCTGCCATCGACTTCAATCTCGTCGAGGATCGCGAGCAGGCGATCGATCAGGGCATAGTTCAACGCGTTGAGTTTTTCCGGACGATTGAGGGTGAGGACGGCAACCTCGTCGCGGGTCTCGTTCAGGACAAGATCGGTCATTTGCTTTTCCTCTTCAGCTTGCGGCGAGAAAAGGAACATGCTTTCGGTTGCCTGTATATTCACTAGTCGGTATACATAGCCCATGCCTGAAGCTCAAAGCCCGACCCGCAAACGCATCGTCGAAGCCGCGACGAAGCTGTTCTACGCCGAGGGAATCGGCCGTGTCAGCGTCGATGCCGTCGCCGAAAAGGCCGGGCTCACCAAGCGGACGCTCTACTACCATTTCAAGAGCAAGGACGACCTGATCGCCGCCTATCTCGACGGGCGCGACCAGCCCAATCTGAAGCAGATGGCCGCGTGGTTCGAAGCCCAGGAGGGTGGCGCGGACCGCAAGGTCGAGGCGATCTTCAGCAATCTGGCGCGGGTGGCGCGCCATCCGAAGTGGAAGGGTTGCGGCTTCCTGCGCACCGCCGCGGAACTCGCCTCGATGCCTGGCCATCCGGCGATCAAGGTCGGGTCGCGGCACAAGTCCAACTTCGAGGCATGGCTGGCTGGCGCGTTGTCCGGCTACGACATCGAGGAGCCGCAAGCCCTGGCCCGTGAAATCGTGCTGCTGATAGACGGCTGCTTTTCGATCATGCTGATCCACCGCAATGCCGACTACATCGAAGCCGCCGGACGAGCCGCGGCCACGCTGGTCAAGGCGCGAATCTCAGGCCAGGCCTAAAGCGCGTCGCACCGAAACGGATTCATGCGACGCGCTTTAGACCTTTGTTTTTATGCACGTCGTTCTCCCAAAACCGAGATCACTTTTGGGCGACATGCATTAGAATCCCAACGCCAGCCAAGCGGTGCCGGCGACGAGCGTGATCAGCGTCAGCGGCAAGCCGACCTTGAAGAAGGCACCGAAGGACAACGGGTTGCCGGTGACCCGCGCGTGCTCGGCAACGATCAGGTTGGCGACCGAGCCGAGCAAAGTGAAATTGCCGGCGAGCGTCGAACTCATGGCGACGACAAGCCAGGCACGCTGCGGATTCTCCAGGCCCGGTATGAACGGCCTCAGCGCCAGCACGGCCGGCACATTGCTCATGATGTTGGAGAGCACGGCGGTGAAGCCGGACAAACGCCAGACATTGTCCAGGCCGAGATTTTTGGCCGAAGCGATCATATCAGGCGTCAGCAGCGTCTTTTCGGCGCCGGCAACCACGACGAACAGCCCTGCGAACATGAACAGCAGCGGCCCGTCGATTTCGCGGTAGATGCGTTCAGGCTTGATGGCGCGGGTGAGCAGGAGAATGGCGCCGCCGACCAGCGCCGCCTTGGCCACGGGAACGCCGGCAAAGAAGGCGATCGCCAGCCCGATGCAGACGATCACCGCCTTCAGCACTTGCCCGCGATGCATGCGGCCGCGCGAGACATGCGGGGTCAATTGAGCGGTACGGGTGAATTCGGCCCGGTAGACCATGCGCACGATGACGATGACCGCGACCAGCCCGAACAGCGCGACCGGCGCCAGCGCCGCCGAAAAGGCCGGATAGGAAATGCCCGATAGGGCGCCGATGACCATGTTCTGCGGATTGCCGGTGATGGTGGCGACGCTGCCGCAGTTCGATGCCGTGGCGGTGGCGATCAGATAGGGGACCGGGTTGCGGTTGATGACGCGGGTGACGTGGACGACGATCGGCGCCATGACCAGGCAGATGGCGTCGTTGACCAGGAAGGCCGACAGCACGCCGGTTAGAAGCGTCACCATCACCAGGAGCATGAACGGTGCGTGCGCGTGCTCGATGGCAATGGCGCCAAGGCCGCGAAAGGCGCCCGATACCTTCAAATGCGCCACCACGATCATCATGCCGAGCAGAAGCGTGATGGTGTCGAAATTGATGGCCCGGTAGGCATCCTCCATGCTGAGCGCTCCAATGGAGATCATCGCGGCGCCGCCCAGCAGTGCGATCCCCGCGCGGTCGAGACGCAGGCCAGGGATGCGGCCGATAGCGACGCCGGCATAGGTGAGGACCAGGATCAGCAGTGCCGCGGCGCCCATCAATGTCATCGGTGGAAGTCCTGCTCGATCTGATGGCGCGCCGAACGGTGTCTGGAAAGGCCAGATGGCGTGGTGCCGCTAACGCCGGTAGAAATCAAGCTGTTGCCGCAAAGCCTGCGGCGAAAACAGCTGTTCGACGGTCTGCCTCGCCTTCTTGCCCACGGTTACTCGCCGCGCCGGATCGGCCTTGAGCTCGGCCAGGATGCCGGCCGCCTGCTGCGTGGTTTCGAACAGAAAGCCGTTTTCGCCATGCCTGATGTGGTCGGCATAGCCGCCATGCACATGACAGACCACGGGCAAACCGCAAGCCATCGCCTCGAACACGACGCGGCCGAACGTCTCCACATGCGAACCGGTGCGGTAGTAGAACACGTCGAGCGTCGGCAGGAACTGTTCGGCGGCAAATTGGCCCTGCGGCAGGAGTTCGAGCAGCGGATGCGGCGCGAGCCTGTCCCTGAGCGGCATGCCGCCTTGGATCCGCACCGCGACGCCATCGGCCAGCAATGCCTCGTAAAGCGCCGCATCGTCGGCATGATGCTTGTCCGCCGTGTCGCGGCTCAGCCGGCCGACCGTAAACGGGCCGTCCGGCCTCCCTTGCCGTGGCGCGAAACGGTCGATATCGATCGGCGACGGATGAACCACGCCCTCGACCCGCAACAGGCGCTTTTGAAAGTCGGATATCAACACCAGTTCGGCGTCTGGCCAGCCAAGCAGGCGCGGCATGCGCGTCGTCAGCGCGATGATCTTCGGGTGGAAGGTGTTGAAGACATAGATCAGCCGGCGCGGCTTCGGGATCAAGTAAGGCCATAGCTTGTTGCGCCAATGCGCGCCGAGGAAGACATAGGTGCCACCGTCCGGCGCGTTGCGCGTTGCCGGCGAGACGGGGCGAATCGGGAATTGGCGCATCAGCTCGTCCGATACGCGCGACGAGGTTGCCCACAGCCGCACCGGCCCATCGGCGCTCAACAGTCGGTACAGGTCCAGGGTTTCGCGTTCACTGCCGCCAAACGGGTTCTGAAAACCGTTGAACAAATGGATCATGATCGCTGCGCTTACCTGGCCTTGCCCGGAGGAAGCACAGCGGTGAGAGAGCGTCAAGGAAGCCGCCCGCGTCAGCCCCCAGCCACTTGCAAGGCGGTGGTCAATGCATGGTGGCGGCGCTGGGTTCCGGGGCGGCCTGTGCCGGATCGAAGCTGACCTGATCGCGGCCATTCGATTTGGCGGCATAGAGCCGTCTGTCGGCGGCGGAGAATATCGCCTCATAGGTGGTCGGCCCGTTGAAGCTGGTGCCGCCAATGCTGACGGAAAGCGGACAGGAGCGGCCACCGGGCGAAAAGTCCATCTCGCTGATGCGCCGGCGGATGCTTTCGGCAACCAGCCAGGATTGCGAGGGATCGACACCAGGCAGAAACACGCCGAACTCCTCGCCGCCAATGCGGCCGACGATATCGCTGCCGCGCAATTGTGCCTTGATCGTCTGCGCTATCAGCTTGAGCGCCTGGTCGCCGCAGTCATGGCCGAGGCGGTCGTTGATCAACTTGAAGTGGTCGGCGTCGATGATCAGCAGCGCGCCGGAACGGGTCGGCTCCTGTTTGCGGGTCTGCTCGAGATAAGCTTCGACCAGCATCGAGAAGGCGCCTCGGTTCAACACCGCCGTCAGGCTGTCCGTCGCCGCGATGACGCTGAGATCGCGCTGGGCTATGGCCAGTTGCCGGATCTTCCACATGAGAAAAAACAGGAACGAGCCGCCCAGCACCAGGGGAAGCATCAGGTCGGTCAGCTGCGCACGCCAGACGGCCTCGGTCGAAAGATAGGGGAAATTGAACGAATCGACGAAAAACGCCACGGCGATAAAGAACGCCGTTCCGGCGGCAGTGACAGCGACCACCCTGCCCCAGCTGGTCGGCGACAGGTCGAGCTTCATCCCGTTTCACTCCGTTAGCCGTCTCTACTATGACGTGCCAACGCAAACAAAATGATAAGATGTTCGTTTCAATTCGAGATCGGTTGGCGGGAGCCGGAGCACGCTTGCCTCAATGGGCGGCAGTGCTCCGGCGGCAGAAGCGAATTCACCGAATTTCGCCTGGATGAGGGGAGACCCTGAATTCAGCGGTTGGGTGACGGCCCACCCGCCTCGACAACGAAGGATGCCGCGATCAGGTCGTCGGCATCCAGTCGCAGCGAACCGTCGCCCGCCCCCATGATGGCGGCGACCTTGTGAAAGGTCCTCATCTCATGGTCGGAAATTTCGGCATCATGCATTCTGGCCTTGAGTTCGGCGATACGCCGCACCAAAGCAGGGGACGTTCCAATTTCACGTTTCGACATGGCCTGCTTCTCCTCCCCCAACCCGCACCTATTTTGCCCCCGCCCGTTTCGCTGGTCCTCACACTGCCTGTTTATCAGGCACCGCGAATACAAGGCCCCGAACGCGCGGTGTGTGCTAAGGTTCCAGGCCAGGAAGATCACGAAATAATTCCGGGACGATGATGCTGAGCGGCCGGAGCCGACGGCACGCATGCTGATTTTGTCGCGCTTTTGTTTGCTCGGATTGCGAACTCGCCGGACCGCGGTCCCGAGCCCAAAATGGGCTGGCGCCCAGCCAGCGGTCCGCCCAGCGGACAATCAAGTCCGCCGCGTAGCTCGCTTCCTCACAGGAAACCTTACTCGTGTTGCTGCACGATATAGCTCGTGCTGACGGCGCTGCTCCCAATGCCTCGGGTCACCACAACCGTCGTATATCCGGTAGGCAGCGAGCCGGTGACGGCCTGGTCGGCAAGACGGCATCGGCCGACTATTTCTCCGCTAGGCGCTGCCGCGAGCCTGTCGGCCAATGAGGCACGGCATTCCTCAAGCGAGGCATAGCGAGTCTCAGGTGCCCAATTGACAGGTTTGCAGACGGACGCTTGGCTCGGGCTGCACGAAAGCAAAACCATCACCGCTGCAGTTGCTGGATCCATTCCCGAGGCTCTCATGTCGGACGAGCCTAAACGCGGGTCGGAAATCTTTGTTTCGCAGCCGCTAAAATATTGTGCCGCCGGGGATGCTCCTCCTCGAACCTTTGGCACGCGGAATTGCCAATAAGGTTCTGGCGCTGCTTGCGCGGGCCGATCGCCGGTCCCAAAGCTCCGGCAGCCCGCAGCTTGCTGGCGGGCTTATCTCGCTGATATCAATTCCGCCAATTCAGCGTGTGGCTGGCGACAGCTCAGATGCCAAACGCACGCTCGCGCCTGAGAAGACCACGAAGGCAAACACCAGCACGGCAGCGGCCACGATCAGCGAGCCGGCGGCGACGACCGGCTCGATCGCCGTATAGCCGCCGTGTAGCATCAGATACAGCGCTGGCAGCATGATTACCAAGCCGATCGTATAGAGGCCGTAGTGGATCATTGCGATCTTACGAGCCGCCTTTGCGGGATTGAGGGCGTAGTAGCCGCCGAATATCGCGCTTGTGACCCATCCGAGCAGATTGATATGTGCATGGGCCGGAAAAGCACCGTGGTCGCCCGAGATCGCCATCTGCAAACCGGCGCCTATTCCCAAAATGAGCCACACGACGGCGGTCTTGAAGAAAAGATCTGAAACTCTAGGCATGACACTCCTCCCAAAATGCCGATTTCAAAGCCCCTCGATATTAGGTCTTCCTAAAATGAAAACGCAATCAAAATCAAACCCGGCCACAAGACCCTCTCGGGCCAAGTGTTAGCCATGTCTCCGGTATAAACCGTAACCTATGTGTCCGGAACGGACCCTGAAAAGATTGGCGATCCCGACAGGATTCGAACCTGTGACCATCGGCTTAGAAGGCCGGTGCTCTATCCAGCTGAGCTACGGGACCGCTGGCCGACCCGGGGGCCGGTAGATATTGCCTCTGGCGCCCGTTTGGGCACGCGTTCAATGCGTCCAGGGCGTCCTGCGGTCATAGCGGAAATTCTCCGCATAGGAAATCTGGCGGCGCTTGGCCTCTTTCGGCTCCTCGACGCGGAAGGCAAGGCCTTCCTTTTCGGCATAGGCCACTGCTTCTTCCCGCGTGTCGAAGGTAAGCCTGATCTGGCTTCTCATGTCTCCGGACGTGGTATAGCCCATCAGCGGGTCGATCTTCTTGCGCATCTCTGGGTCGAATTCCAGCACCCAATAGCCGGTCTTGGCCTTGCCGGACTGCATCGCGGTTTTGGCTGGGCTGAAAATGCGCGCGGACATGGCCACCTCATTGTTGTGCAAGGCGGTATCGCCCGCCCTTGGCCCGTCATTACTGCGCAATGCGCACGGCGGCAAGGTTTTTGCACTTGCAGGTTTTTGCACTTGCAGGTTTTTGCACTTGCCATCCAACGCCGAAATGAATAGGCAACAGACCGTTCGGAGTGTAGCGCAGGCTGGTAGCGCATCTGGTTTGGGACCAGAGGGTCGGGAGTTCGAATCTCTCCACTCCGACCATCCTTCTCAAAAACGCGATATCGATAGCCATTGGCATGAACGCATGGCCGCCTTTGTGGCTCGCTGACCATGGACCTGCGATCTTTGGGCCCGTCGATCTTTGGACCTGTCGATACTGGGCCTTTCGATAGGCAAGCTCGCCGGGCGAGAACCCCGCGCCATCCCCCGGCGAGCCTACAACCTGATTTGGAACGCAATCAGGACCGGGGTCAGCCGGCAAACTCTCGGAGCAAGACTGATGCCAGCTCTGTCTTCCCAAAATGGAACACCGGCAGGTAACACGGAGAGCCGCCACGCCGGCAGGCTCTATCAGAACATCGTGGCCGTCAGATCTCGAACTCGCCCTGTCCTTCGTCCATCACGCTGACGGTTTCGGCGGCGAGCGCCCTGGTGATCGGCATTTTGCGCTCGAGCGCGATGCGATCCAGCCGCTCCACCACACGCATCGCCGTCGCCAGCGAGCGTTCGATGCGCCGCACCAGATACTGCACGACATGCGGCTCGACCTCGACCTGGCGGTCGGCGAACAATTTGGTGATGACACCCGCCAGCAGAAGGTCGTCGGGCTCGTGGATCTCGACTGTCGCCGCCGCCTTCAGCCGCGAGGCAAGATCGGGCAATGACACACCCCAGGCGGCCGGAAAGCGCCGCGCCGTCAACAACAGCGTCGAGCCGGCGCCACGCACGGCATTGATCAGGTGGAACAGGCCTTGTTCGTCGACCGCTCCGGCGTCGACATCGTCGATCAGCGCCGGGCGGGCGCCAAGATTGGCGATGCTGTCGCCGATGCGCCCGGCGTCGACGGCCACCGCATTGGCATGCGCGCGCCAGATGGCGGCGAGGTGCGTCTTGCCGGATCCGGCGGGACCCGCCAGCACCACCACCGGCGAG